>CBESOE010000030.1:0-37405 GCA_965531145.1 uncultured bacterium
TCATCCACACGCCGAAAAGATATATGGGCCGGCTGTTCCGTGAGTTCCACCGCCTACTTCTCCAGGTAGCCCAGGGCCCGCAGCTGGTCGGCCAGCCTGGGGGTCAGGTCCCCCTGGCGGATATCGTGCGCTGAGCCCCTGAGGTAGGTCTGGTCCATCCAGCGCCAGAGCGCGTCCTTCAGCTCCGTCTCCGCTGACAATCCGTTCCCAGCCAGGTCGTTCATCTCCCCGGGGTCGGTCTCCAGGTCATAGAGCTCATAGACCACCACCCGGGAACGGTAGGGGTTGGACAGCGGGCCGCCGGTCCAGACCCGCAGCAGTTCCTCCATGGCCCGGTCGGTGGCCACCCATTCCTGTTTCACGGTCATGATCAGCTTGTGCCGGCGGGTGGTCACCGAGTGGGTCTGGTAGCCGTAACGGTAGTTGCCGATGGTGAAGTGGTAGGGGTAGGGTGAATGGTGTGGATCACCGGCGAGTTGCGGGCCCAGACTGAGGCCCTGGTGGGCGGGGTCGATACCGAAACCAAACAGCTCGCGGAGAGTGGGCAGGACATCAACCAGACTCACCGGGTCGGTGACCAGGAGACCCTGGGGCAGTTCCGGGTGGATGAAGTAGAGCGGCACGTGGGCCGTCGGTTCGTAGCAGTTACGGCCATGGGCGAAATACTCTCCGTGCTCGCCCAGTTCCTCCCCGTGGTCGGCGGTGAGCACCACCAGGGTGTGATCCAGCAGTCCCAGTTCATCCAGCTTCTCGAAAAGCAGGTTGAGGTTGTCGTCGATGAAGCGGATCTCCGCGTCATACTGGGAGATGAAGTACCGGGCGTTCTCCCGTCGTTTTTCCATCGGCCCCAGGGTCAGCATCTCGGTCTCATCTGGCGGTGCGACCCCGGGATCGTCGAGGTAGAGGCCTTTGTACTTGTGCGGGACGAGGTAGGGCGAATGGGGGTCCTTGTAGTGCAGCCAGAGAAAGAACCGCTCGCCGGCATTGGCTGTCAGCCAGTTGAAGGCGCTGCGGTTGACGATCCTCGATTCGGCCAGCTCGTCCTCGGGGATGCGGAAGGCGAGCATTTTGAACTGGTCAAAGCCCTGGTCGAAGTTGAAGCGGGGGCCCACCACCGGCACGGTGACAAAGGCCGCCGTGCGGAAACCTTTATCCCGGAATTGTTCAGCCATGGTGACGTTGAAATCCTGGAGGATGTCGCGATTGTTCAGCGTCCGGTTGGTGGGCGGGTAGAGGCCGGTCATCAGGGTCGCCACGCTGGCCGCGGTATTGGTTCGCTGGGTGATGCATCGTTCGAAGCGGACCCCGTGTTCGGTCAGGTCGGCCAGGGTGGGTGAGGTCTCTCGGGAATACCCGTAGGCCGAGGTGTGATCGGCGCGCAGGGTGTCCACGGTGATCAGCAGGAGGTTGGTCCCATCGGAATCGAAGAGCGGGGACGCCTCCGGGCCGACGACGGTACTGGTTTCAACCGGTCCGGTCGGGGCCGGAGACCCGCCACGGGTGAAGAATATCCCGCCGGCCAGGACCAACAGGACCAGGGTGACGGCCATGGGCTTCGGGATCCAGCGCTGCTTGCGCGTGGCCAGCAGCCAGGCCATGAGACCCACCGCCAGGGCGGCCGAGCCGGCGATGGTGTAAACCGGCCAGACCGGAGTTGCGACCACATCCTTGGTGGTGATGGGGCCGGTCTCCAGCAGTGTGGTGAGGCCGAAACCGCGCCAGGAGAAAAGGGCGAACCAGGCCAGGGCCGACCCCAGTGCGGCCGCCGGCCGGGGCCGGCGGAACAGCAGGGTCAGCAGCCAGGTCAGCATCCCGCCACCCAGCGCCATCAGGGCGGCGTAACCGCTGATCGCTGCGGTGAAGAAACGGACCTGCCCCACCGGCAGCTGACGGTAGATCACGGCGGCGGCGATCCCTTCGATGAGGGCGGCGGCCAGGGCAATGAGCAGGACCACGTCCAGACGGGATTTGATCGGTTTGACGTCGGGTCTGTTCATGCCGGCGTGTACGTTTCCCAAGCCTTCAGGCTGTGCCTCCGGGCACGTAGTAGAATATCGCCATGAAGTGGCAGATGCTGCCGCCGAGAACGAAGAGGTGCCAGACGGCGTGATTGTAGGGCAGCTTCTTCCAACCGTAAAAGATCAGGCCGCCAGTGTACAGTATGCCGCCGGAGAAGAGCCAGACCAGCCCGGCCGTGGGAATGGTGGCGATCATCCGGTGCAAGGCGATGACGCAGAGCCAGCCCATGATTACGTAAACCGCGGCCGAAACCTTGCCCCAGCGCCCGGTGTTCCTGATCTTGAAGATGATGCCCAGGATGGCCAGTCCCCAGATCACCCCGAAGAGGGCCCAACCCCAGCCGCCGCGAATGGAAACCAGGGTAAACGGGGTGTAGGTGCCGGCGATGAGAATATAGATCGAGGCATGGTCAAAGAACTTGAAGGTCTTCTTTGTTTCCGGGTTGGTCAGCCCGTGATAGAGCGTGGATGCGAGGTAGAGCAGGATCAGTGAAGCTCCGTAGACGCTGAAGCTGACCACCTGCCAGGGGTCGCCGCGAAGGGCCGCCAGGTAGACCAGCACCACCAGGCCGGCCACACTGAGGGCGACACCCAGGCCGTGGGTGATACTGTTGGCGATCTCCTCGCCGATGGTGTATTCCTGCTGCATTGTCATCCTCTCGCGTACGTTGATGTCGGAGCAGTCATTATAGTGCATGCAAAAATTGGGGTCAGGCACTTTTCATTTGCAGTGAGCTCTGTCAGATCCGTTTTGCGTTCGTGAATATGAATGGTGCCAGGCACCATCCATTTTCACTATCAACCCGGGGTTCCTGATGGAGTGCAAATGAAAAGTACCTGACCCCGATTTTTTGCATTTATTGGTGCAGTTACCCACTCAGGATCGCAGGTTCAGGGGTTCGCCGACATGGGGGATGTCCACGGTGGTACTGTCCTGCAGGTGCTCTTTCATCCAGTCCACACTGGCGTCTTCGCCGTGAATCAGGATGGTGCGGCGGGGGGCGAAGTGGTTCGCCACTTCCAGCAGGTGGCCGCGGTGGGAGTGGGCCGAAAAGCGGTAGCTCTCGATGGACCGGCAGTGGACACGCACCGTTGCGGCGTCGGGACCGAAATTGATCTCGTCCCCCTTTTCGGCAACCAGGACCCGGGCGCCCAGTTCGCCGGGGGCGACGTAACCGACAAAGAGGATCGCGTGTTCCCGCCAGCCAAGCATGGCCTCGGCAAAGTGGGCCGAGGGGGTCTCCTCCTTCATCATCCCGTTGGTGGCGATGATGATCGAGGGGTGCTCCAGGATCCGCATCACCCGGCGGCGGGTGAACTCCCGGTCCCGCCGCTCCCAGGGCTTACCCGGAGGGTAGATCTCCAGAACACGATACCCGGTGTGGAAGTGGTGGAAGCCCCCTTCCTTTTTTGGCTGAAGCAGGTGGGGGAAATTGTCGTATATCCGGTTCACGGCCCGGCCCAGACCGGAGATGCGCACCGGCACCCGGGGCAGCTCACCTTTCTCCATCAGCCGGGCCACCATGGCCAGCATCTCCTGGGTCCGCCCCAGGGCGAAGGAGGGCACCAGCACGCTGCCTCCGCGGTTCAGCGCCTTGCGCGCCTGCTTGGCAAAGCGGCTGATCTCCCGCCGCCGGCTGACCCGCTCGGCTTCTTCGTCACTGCCGTAGGTGGTTTCGAGAATCAGCGCATCCACCGGGCGGTCCAGTTCCGGCAGGCTGGCCCCGCGGTGGACCTCCTGGGGGGCGAGGTTGATGTCGCCGCTGTAGGCCAGGGTGAACGTGCCGTCGGTGAGCAGGATTCCGGCGGCCCCCAGAACGTGGCCCGCTTCGAAGAAACAGGCACGCACCGGCCCGGCCACGCTGAACCACTCGCCGAATGTCTGGCCGTGGAAGCGGAGGATCTCGGACAGGGCATCGATGCCCTCGTGGGACCAGTGGGTCTCGAAATGGCGGTGGTTGTCGAAGTCGCGGTGCCCGAGCATGGAGAGCACCGAAACCGTGTTGTGCAGCATCCGCGAGGCCACTTCAACGGTGGCTTCGGTGCAGAAGATTGCCGGCGGGCGGTATTCGCGGGCGATGTAGGGCAGGCCGCCCACGTGGTCCAGGTGGCCGTGGGAGATGAGCACCGCGTCCAGCTGCTTCAGCTGGTCCAGGGGCTCGAGCAGCGGCAGGGCCGAATACCCTTCACGGCTGGGGTGCATTCCGGCATCGAGGAGGATCGATACCTCCCCCCAGCGGAGCAGAAAGGCGTTGGCGCCGATCTCCTTGCCTCCACCGAGGGGGGTCAGCTGAACCGCGTGCTCGCTCATCGTCCTCTGTTGCAGCGGCCGCGGTCCAGCGTGTGATTCTGCCGGATCAGGGCCTGGCCGCCGTTGCGTTTGCCCCGTGAGTCACTCCGGCGTCGAACGCGTCGAAGTCGATGGCCGGCATCTGGGTCAGGCTGCCGCCGTCGAAGTTCCAGCCGCGGATGCAGCTGCCGGCGTTCGGGTCGGGGCCCTCACCGCTGATGATCTCACAGATGCCGTCGCCGTCAAGGTCGCCGCATCCCACCCGCGCCCCGAAGCCGGCTTCCCCGTAGGCGAAGAAACTGACCTCGGGGACGGCGATGGCTTCGCCGCCCTGAACGCCAAAGGCCCGGATGTGGGTGCCCATCACGGGACCTGGACCGGCTCCGGCGATGATCTCGGCCCGTCCGTCGCCGTCGATATCACCCCCGGAGACATTAACGCCCCAGAGCTGGGTGCCGAAGGCGAAGAAACTGGCCCCGGAGGCCGGGGAAGTGGTGCCGTCCACATCCCAGCTGCGGATGTGTGCACCGTAGATCGGTCCCGGGCCGGCACCGGTGATGATCTCATCGGTACCGTCGGCGTCGATATCGGCACAGGCCACATTGACACCCCACTGGGGCGTGCCGTAGGCGAAGAAGCTCACTCCGGACATGGCGGTCACCGTGGTGCCGTCGTAGTTCCACCCGCGCACGTGGGGGCCGAACACCGCACCGGGGCCGGCGCCGGTGACGATTTCATCCACGCCGTCACCGTCGATGTCGCCACAGGCCACGTTCACGCCGTATTTCAGGGTGCCGTAGGCCTGGAAGCTCACCGCCTGGATGGGTGTGCCGTCCAGTTCGAAGGCGCGCACATGGGGGCCGAACACCGCTCCCGGGCCGGGGCCGGTGACGATCTCATCCATCCCGTCTCCATCGATGTCGCCCAGAGCCACGTTGGTTCCGAACTTGTCCACACCGTAAGCGGTGAAAGCGGCGGTGGGGCCGGCAGCCACGTTGGCGCTGTCGTAGACCCGCACCTCGGTGGGGTTGTTCTCCCCGGGACCGGCACCGGTGACCAGGTTGCCGGCCGGCGCCGAGGTCTCGCCGAGGCCCAGGTCGGGGTTGCCCCAGAGGGTCCACTCGTAGATCTCGAATTTGTCGTCGTACCACAGGCCGTTGACGTAGTTCTGGCGCAGGGAATATTGATGCGCCTCGCCCTGGGTCATTTCGGTGGAGGTGACCTTGGTGGTGAACCAGTAGTCGCAGGACTGGGTCGAGCCGTCGTAGGGGTCGTTCCAGCCACCGCATCCGTAGGCCACCTTGGTCGCTCCGACAAAGCCCACCGCCCCGCTCTTCAGCATCTGGCGGCCGATGTTCGCCTCGTCGGTATCGCTGTTGGAGCAGGCGTCGGCCCAGATGATTGCCGGGTAGTCGTCGTTGAGCTGGCTGCAATCGCTGCTGTCGATGAAGGCCGGTGCCCCGTAGCCCATGATGTGGCTCGAGCGGTGCGAGCCGTGGCCGGCCCAGTTGACGAAGCAGAAGCTGCCGTTGGCCCAGGCGTCCATCACATTGGCATGGGTGATTTCGTGATCGCAGGGGAAGGTGGAGTACACGGTGCTGTTCTGCTCGTACATCCGCACCGAGGTCCAGTCGGACATCCAGGGCTGGTCCCACTTGGCCTCCATCAATTCGGCGGTGTCAGTGTCCGCCCAGAAGAAGGAGCCGAGCAGCAGGATGTTCTTCTTGAATGCCGGGTCATTGTTTTGCTCGAAGGCAGCCGATTTGGCGCAGATGCTTGAGACGGTGGCCGCGTCGCTCCAGGGGATGCGGCCCACATTGACCTCGTTGTAAAGGTCCACGTTGTCACTGTTTTCGCCATAACGGTGGTCGCCATCGCTGTCCCAGCCGTCGGCGTCGGCTTCGGACAGTTCGGCGTAGTAGAAATCGGTGCGCGGCTTGCCGTAGCCGATGTCCTGCCAGGCCTGGCGCATCGGCACCTCGTCGTGGTGGCCTACCAGCAGCACGTCGCGGATGCCCCACTGGGAGGAGGGATACTTGTCACGGAGGAAGTTGCGGATCTGTTCCGCTCCGTCATAGCCGCTGTAGTTGGCGTAGATCCACTCCACGGTGACCACCTCAGGAGTCCGTCCCTTGGATGCCTCGTGGTTCACCAGCGCGGTGACGCTGGAGGAGAGCGCCTCGGTGGTGATCAGCACGAAGTCCCTGGTGGTCCCCGGTGCAGCGGTTTCGGGATACCAGGCCTGGGCCTGATGGTAGTTGAGGATCACGCTCTTTGCGGTCTGCTCCATCTGGGGGACGCTGTCCTCGATGGCCATCCGGCCGGCACTCTCGTCGAGAGTGTATTCCACTGTCACCTCCAGCACCGGGTAGTGATAGAGCTTCCCCGACAGCGGGTGGTAGCGAAACGGTGAGATGCGTACGTCGGCCAGGTTGTACTTGCGCAGCCCGGCCCTGCGGACGAACTCCACCGGACTGGCCGGCCAGCCCTGGTTGCTGGAGTAGATGCTGTCCCTGGTGGCCGTCCACCGGGCCAGCTGCTGCTTGCGGATCTGCGGATCCTCCTCACCGATCACCCGGGGCAGTCCGGCCGGTTCAATGGCGAACGTGCCGGGAAGGGCGATGGCCTTGCCCTGGTAACTGACGCCGGTGACGTCGGCACCGGGGGGCAGGGCAATGGCAAAGATTTTGCCGGGCAGCCGCGGGCCTCCGGGGGTGCCCACTACGCCGAACCCTTCGAGGTTCAGTTCGGCTCCGCCCCCGGATTCGGAAAAGCGATATTCACCGGTCTCGATACGGCAGGTGACGCTGCCGGCGGTGGCGGCGGTCACTGTTGCCGGCGCCACCAGGCACAGCACGGCGAAAAGGCAGGCAAGGCGGATGGACCACACGTGCGCAGTTCTACTCATTGATGATTCCTCCAGATGACAGCGCCGGCGCCCTCGTCCATCCTTGACAGACAAGCCGCGACCGGTTCGGCAGGCAAGGCAGCAACCCTGGCGGGGGTTTTGACCGGCTATAGAAGCTTTACATCCTGAAAATACACGAACTTGGGAGGATTGGCAATGACGGATGGGGCCAATTTCGATTCTGGTATCAAAGGGATATTGCTGTCACTTGTCAGAAACAGACGGTGGAATCACTTCGGCCGTGCAGCTTTTTTCAGCAATGTCGCCGGAAGGACTGTAGGGCGGCTGGTTCCAGGGGGGGGGAGTTACATCGATCACGGTGAGGTCCAGGCGCAGTTGGCCGACGAGCGGCTGGAGGGCTGGAATGTCGACGCTCCAGCTGATGTATTGGCTGCCGTGGCCGGCCAGGTTGTAGTAGCCGTTACGCCAGTCGCTCCAGGTGCTGCCGTCGGGGAAGTGGAGGTCAGCACGGCCGGCGGCCCGCCGCGGCCGCGGCCTGAGGTTTTGCAGCCCCACCGAAATCTGCCAGGAGAATGGCAGCGTCGCCGTATTCGGGGTGCAGTTGAGCGAGCAGTCGATGGTTTTGATTCGGGAGTTGTAGTGGAAACCCATGTCAACGGTGCTGGTGTCGGCGGCGCCGTCCAGCCGCGTGGTCCGTTGGTCGAGGCAGCCCGGACCGCCGGATCCGGTGAAGCAGATCTCGCTCGCCGGTCCCGAACCGCTGCCGGCACAGGGGCTGTCCGCCGGGTGGCCGGTGGCCAGCTGGGACAGGTAGTATTCACCCGAGATGGCCGCCCAGAGCGGGTCGCTGTCGATGTTCCCCGTACCCCAGGATACATCACCGTTCCCGCCGATTTCCGACTGGCCGCCATGGAGGTCGGTGTGGCTGAACAGGACCCAACCGGTGCCGGAGATGTAAACCTGGTCCCCGCCCTCCAGGGCCCGGTTACCATAGATGATGCAGTTTTCCAGGGGCACGGGGGAGCCGGCGGCCCGGGCGAAATATCCGCCGCCGCCTTCCTCCTCGGCAACATTGTTGGCCACGGTGAGGTTGATCAGGGTGGGGGTGGATTCGCGGGTGACGTAGATGCCGCCGCCGTTGTATCCGGCCTGGTTCTCCACGATCAGGTTGTTGATCGCCACGGGGGAGGACTCCCGCGTAATCAGCAGCCCGGCCGCGCTCCACTCCACCATGTTGCCCCGGATAATGTTGTCGGTCACCGTCGGCGAGCAGAGGTCGATGCCGATCCCGCCGGCATCGGAAGAGATGTTCTCCTCGATCAGGTTGCCGGTGATATATGTCCAACCGGTGCGGAAGCAGGCAATCCCACCGCCGCTCTGCACGGTCTCGTTGCCCCGGATCAGGTTGTTCACCACCCGGGCGGCGGAGAGGGTGTAGCAGTAGACACCACCGCCGGCATAGGCCGTGTTGTCGGCGAAGGTGTTGCCGCGGACCAGCGGGGCCGAGCGCTGGTCACAGAAAAGGCCTCCGCCGTAGCGTCCGGCCGGATTCCCGCTGATCCGGCAGCTGAGAACCTGGGGGGAGGAATCGTTGTGGCAGTAAATGCCGCCGCCATCATCGTCGGAAATGTTGTCGGAGATGGTGCAGTCCCGGATCGTCGGCGAGGATCCGTCGGTGAGGTGGATGCCGCCGCCGTTGTTGTGTGCGGTGTTGCCGGTGATCACGCACCGCTCCAGCACCGGAGAGGAGGCCGAGCAGTAGAGCCCTCCGCCGCCGTGAAATGCGGTGCAGCCGTCGATCGCCACCTCGATCAACTCGGGGTTCGAGTCGCCGAGGGCCATGCCGCCGCCGTCACCGAAGGGGCTGGTGCCGCAATTGCTGATGCTCACCCGCTCGAACGCCGCCGAGGAGAGGGTGCAGCAAATCGCCCCGCCGGCGTTGAGTGCGGTGCAGTCGGCCAGCTGGCAGTCGGACACCGTGGGTGAGGCGTTCTGGCAGAAGATGGCCCCGCCAAACTGGGCCGAACCGCCGGTGACGGTAAAGCCGCGGAAGACCGCATCACTCCCCTCGCCGGAGTGGAAGTGGACCGCCCGGTCCACCCCGTCGCAGTCGATCACCGTGGTGGCCATGCCCGACTCCGATTCCACGGTAATGGACTTGCCGGAGTAGTCGAGGCCGATGTTTCCCGGGCCGCTGTAGACGCCGGAGCGCACCACCACCAGGTCGCCGTTTGCGGCGGCATCGATTCCGGCCTGGATGGTCAGGACATCCCCGCCGCCGGTTCCGTCCACCACGATGGTGGCCGCCGGTAGAGCTGCCGCCAGAAGAAACGACGCGATGAGGACAATTGTTCGAAGCATCGACCGCCTGTCTGAATCGAAAGGGCCCACCGGGCCCGGAGACGGATACATCACCTGATTTCATCATACGTTCGCTCCGGGCGTGTGGCAAGGAAGGCTTAAAGGAAAACGGCTTGTTATTTTCGGCCCCACACTCTACATTTGTGGTATGCGAAGCGATCCTGTGCAATCTGCAGCCCGGCTGTTTCCGGTGATCCTGCTGCTCGCCATCCTGCCGGTCACCGCCGGAACCCTGGAATTCGATCTCCAGCCCGCTCCGCCCCGGCTGGCGGAGGCCGCTGACGGATCGGTGCTGGTGGAGGCGGACGGCCAGCGGCTGTTGGCCGATCCAGGGGCCCCGCTGTTGCCGGTGCTGCCGCTGACCCTGCTCCTCCCCCCCGGCGAGGAACTGCTGGATATCCGGGTGGAAGCGGACGATGGCCAGCTCCTGGAGGGGACCTGGTCGGTGGCTCATGCCCGGCAACCGCACAAACTGTCCTCGCCGGACATCGATGACACCCCGCCGGATGAACGGATCTACTCCAGCGATACTCTCTTCCCGGCGGCTCTGCACGGCGAGCCGGTGATCTCCCGCTACCGGGGTTTCGGCCTGGTCACCGTGCTGCTCCACCCGGTGCGCTACCGGCCGGCCAGCGGCCGGCTCTACCACCACCCCGGGCTCAACGTCGTGCTCACCACCCGAGGTGTATCGACCCCCGGAGTCCCGCCGCGGTTTCTCGCCCTCGATGACCACACGGTGAACCGCGTACGCGGGATGGTGGCCAACCCGGATGCGGTGGATGCCTACCTCGACCTTGCCGACAATACCGCCCGCTCCTCCTGGGGTTGGGACCAGGTGGTCATCACCAGCCCGGCACTGGCCGAACCATTCCGCCACTTCGCCGACTGGAAGACCCGCCGCGGCGTTCGTTGCCTGGTGGTCACCCTGCCTCAGATCTACGCCCAGTTCACCGAGGGGCCGGACCAGCAGAGGATCCGCGACTTCATCACCATGGCCTACGAGGACTGGGGCACCCGCTACGTTTTGCTGGGGGGTGACGACGAGGTGGTTCCGCACCGCGGGTTCATGGCCGACGAGATCTTTTATATCGACCTCGACTGTCCGGCGGACCTCTACTACGGAGCCCTGGACGGCACCTGGAACGATGACAACGACGTCTACTGGGGCGAGCTGAACGAGGCCGATTTCCTGCCCGAGGTTCACGTGGGACGCGCTCCGGTGGACTGTGTTGCCGAGGCGGAGAACTTTGTCGCCAAGGTCGTTCGCTACCTGGAATCGCCGGTGATGGCCGACTGCGAAACCGGGCTGATGATCGGTGAGGAAACCTGGTGGGACGTGAAGGCCAAGGCCTACAAGGAGGAGATCCGCCTGGGCACCGACAACTGGGGCTTCACCACCGCCGGCTTCCCGCCGGAGTTCCTGGTGGGCACCCTCTACGACGTGGAAGGCGTCTGGGACGCGGATGCCGACCTGCTGCCGCTGCTCAACCGCGGGCCCAACCTGATCAACCACGCCGGTCACGCTGACACCTTCGTGGTGATGAAACTCAGCGACTTCATGATCAACGAGGACAACCTGCAGAACGACGGAGTGGAGAACGGGTTGAGCATCATCTACTCCCAGGGGTGTTACTGCGGGGCTTTTGACAACCGCGACTGGGATTTCCACTATCTGGACGAGGATGCGGTGGGCGAGGAGTTGACCACCATCGCCACCGGGGCGGTGGCCTGCGTGATGAACAGCCGCAACGGCTGGGGCAGCTACGTCGACACCAACGGCCCGTCGCAGTACTTTGACCGCGAATTTTTCGACGCCCTTTTCGGCGAGGGGATATCCAGTATTGGTGAGGCGGCCGACGACAGCAAGGTCGACAACATCGGGATGGTGAGCAGCAGCTTCTACCGCTACTGCTATTACACCTTGAATCTTCTGGGCGACCCGGAGATGAAGGTCTGGACTTCGATGCCTCGGCCGCTCCAGGTGCTCTATCCGGCAGAGGTGGGGATGGGCAACGTGACCGTGCCGCTCCGTGTCATGCGCGACGGCCTGCCGCTCTCCGGGGCGCGGGTCTGCCTCTTCCAGGAGGGTGGTGGCGATGCCTACGCCCGTGGTGACACCAACGCCGACGGCCGGGTCTGGCTGCCGGTACGACTCTCCTCGGTGGATCCGTTGAAGGTCAGCGTCACCGGCCCGGACAGCCTGCCCTTCGAGGGCTCGATCACACCCCGTTCCCTGGCCGCCTGGGTGGGGTATCTCCAGCACCAGGTCGATGACGACGCGACCGGGCCCAGCAATGGCGATGGCGATGGTGTGGCCGGTAACGGGGAGACCGTGGAACTCGCGGTGGAGGTCAGAAATTTCGGGCTGCAACCGGCGGATGGGGTGGCCGCCGTGCTGACCAGCGATGACCCGAAGATCACGGTCATCTCTGGTCAGGCCGAATACGGCCGGGTGGATCCGGGCCAGGCATCTGCACCTTCCGCACCCTTCGTGGTCACGGTTCAAGGTGGCGTTCCCGACGGTTTTGCCGCACCCTTGACCCTCACCGTCACCGACGGACTGGGGCGGGAGTGGGTTTCGTCATTCACCCTGCCCCTTTCGGCACCGCTGATCCTCTGCCAGGACGTTCAGGTGGCGGATGTTGGCGGAGGGGCCGCCGAAGTGGGCAACGGGATTCTCGAACCGGGTGAAACCGCAGAGCTTATTCTCACCGCGGCCAACCACGGCTCACGGGCCGCGGGGGGGCTGCTGGCCCGGGTGGTGAGCCAGGACCCGCTGGTGGAGGTCCTGCAGTCCACCACCACCTTTGGCGATCTGCCACCGGGGGAGAGCGCCACCGCTGGAACGCCGGTGCTGATCCGGGTTTCCGCCGCGGCGCCTTCGCCCTACCGGCCGCAACTGGACGTGGGCTTCAAGGCCGACTGGGCCTTCCGCGCCCGGGGATCGCTGAGCCTCGACGTTGTGGCCCTGGGGCTTGCTGAAGACATGGAGGCCGGCGGCGCGGACTGGACCCACGCCCCGGTGAAATGGACCGCCGATGACTGGAGCCTCAGCTCACAGTACGCCGCCGGCGGCACTGGCCAGGCCTGGAAGTGCGGCCCACCATCCGTCTGGGAAACCTACAGCGACCGGATGGACGCCGCCCTGGTCTCTCCGCCCTTCGGACTGCAACCCGGCTCGATGCTGACGTTCTGGCATGCCATTGACGCCGAGGACATGGACACCTACGAATACACGGCGCTGGACGGCGGCATCGTGGAAATCAGCGTGGACAACGGGGTCTGGGAGCCGCTGCGGCCCCGGGGCGGCTACGAGATGACCATGTTCCCCTTCTGGGTCCCGGTTGCCTTCCCCACCGACACCCGCTGTTTTTCCGGCCTGTTCGAAGGCCGCACCGATTCCTGCTACCTCGACCAGCGCCAGGGCGTGGCCCGGCTCCGCTTCCGTTTCGGCACCGACCATTACAAGTCGAGCTTTCCCAATGACAGCCGGGGGTGGTTCGTGGACGATGTGACGGTCCAGCCGGTGGAGGGACTGGCGGCCAACCTCGAACCCACCTGCAAGATGGTGGTTGCCCGCGGGGTGGACTCGATCACCGCCGACTGGGTGCTGGCCAACCACACTGATGGGAGCGTCAGCGGCTGGGCCATGGTGGTGCTGCTCCAGGAACCCTTCCAGGGCGGGCCGGTGAGCTGGGTGGTGGAACCCTGGCCGCTGACCCTCGCCCCGGGGCAGACGGTCCGCGGGTCGGTGGACTGGTTCATCCCCATGACCCACGGCTGGGACCGTCACCGGCTGATGGTTCGTCTCGCTCCCTCCTTCTGGGGCATCCCCCTGGTGGAGGACAGCTTCCCCCTCACCATCTACGGCGAATAAACTCAGAACCTTGTTTGCGGCTCGTTCGCCGCGTTTACTCGACCGCTATGGTCGGGATGAACTGCGGGATTCTCCGAGGCTGGGCTGCCTGCTCGAAGGCGTAGGCTGCGCGGAGCAACACCGGCTCACTGAACGCCGTGCCGAATATCGAGAGGCCGATGGGCAGCCCGTGAACGGCTCCCATGGGCAGGGTGACGTTGGGATATCCCGAAACGGCCGGCAGGGTGGAGCTGGAAACAGAGGTGCCGAAGTTGTCGCCGTTCACCAGGTCCACCACCCAGGCCGGGCCGTTGGTGGGTGCGATAATCAGGTCCAGGTCGTCATTTTCCAGCGCCCGATCGATGGCTTCCCTGGCCAGCCGTTTGCTCTTTCCCAGGGCGTCGAGATACTCCCCCTGGGTGAGCGGCCCCTTCTCCGCGGCCTTGATAAATATCTCTTGGCCGAACCAGGGCATCACCTTCCCGCTGTTGCCGTTGTTGAAGGCGATGAGGTCGTCCAGACCGCCCATGCCGTTGGGCGAGCCGTGGGCCCTGAGATAGGCGGCCAGGTCGGCCTTGAATTCATGGAGCAGCACCGTGTATTCGGCGGCATCCAGCCCCTCCCGGTCACCGAGGTCTGCCGGATCCACCACTTCGGCTCCCAGTTCTTCCAGGGTGGCGATGGCCGCTTCGAATATGGTTTCCACCGCATCATTGTTTCCGGCGCCGTAGTAGTCGCGCATGACGCCGATGCGCAGGCCGTCGAGACGGTCGTCCCCCAGGGCAGCATGGTAATCGGGCAGCGGATCCGGCAGTCCACCAGCCGCCGGATCCTCCGGATCCTTCACCGTCATGGCGGCCAGCATCAACGCGGCATCCTTCACCGAACGGGCTATGGGGCCGGCGGTGTCCTGACTGTGGGCGATGGGGATGATGCCGTCGCGGCTGATCAGGCCCAGGGTGGGTTTGATCCCCACCACGCCGTTGGTGCCCGCGGGGCAGACCACCGAACCGTCGGTTTCGGTACCCACGGCCAGCGGCGCGAGACCGGCGGCCACCGCCACCGCCGAACCGCTGGAGGATCCGCAGGGTGAGCGGTCGAGCACGTGGGGGTTCCGGGTCTGGCCTCCCTGGCTGCTCCAGCCACTGCTGGAGTGCTCGGAGCGGAAGTTGGCCCACTCACTGAGGTTGGCCTTGGCCAGAATAACCGCGCCGGCCTCCCGCAGCCGGGCCACCAGGAAGGCGTCCTGCCCGGCCAAGTGGCCGGCCAGGGCCAGGGACCCGGCGGTGGTGGTCATCTGGTCGCCGGTGTCGATGTTCGCCTTGAGCACCACCGGAATGCCGTGCAGCGGCCCCCGGGGGCCGATCTGCCGGCGCTCCCCGTCCAGTGCCGTGGCGATCTCCAGTGCTGCGGGGTTGATCTCGATGATGGCGTTGAGCCGCGGCCCGGCATCGTCAAATTCGGCGATGCGGTCCAGGCAGTGGCGGGTCAGTTCCGCGGCGGTCAGTTCCCCATCCTCCATCAGCGATTGCAGCGCTGCAATGTCATGGTGGTCAAGCTGAAACTGAGCGTGCTCTTCCGCAGCCGGATCGCTCTCCGATCCGCCGCAGCCGGGAAAGAACAGTAGACCGGCCAGGATCAGGGCCAGGCCGGTGGCTCGGCGAGCCCGCAACAGTGACAATAATCCGCCCGGGATGCCTGAATGCATGACTGCCCTCCGTTGCGCTGACGTGCGCAAAACCTACTTTTTCTGGATCACGTCGTCCTTTTTCTGGATCACGTCGTCGGCCCAACTGATGGCCGCGGCAACCTTGGGGAAGCCCACCGTGGAAACCAGAATCAGCAGAGCATGGTAGATCTCGTCCGCGGTGGCTCCGGCTTCCAGCGCCCGCCGGGTGTGGCTGTGTACCGCCCCCTCGGAACTGGAGACCGCCGCCGCGGCCAGCTTCACCAGGTGGCCGACCTTTTTCTCCAGTGGACCTTCCTCGCGTACCGTGGATCCGAGATTTTCGATGGCGGCCATGGTTTTGGGGAAGCGCTGTTTCAACGATTCATAGTGATTGGGGATATCTGCGGTACTCATCCGGTCTCTCCTTGTTGATTTCTGTGTGTCACGATCCGCGGGACTGGAGGTAGCCGGACACCCCTTCGGCGATCGCTGCCATCCTATCGTAGTCGAGGGTGTCCGGCGTGTCATCGATCGTGTGGTAGTGTGGATTGCGCATGAAAGCGGTGTCGGTGACCATTACCGCGGTGAATCCTTCGGCCCAGTAGTTGCGGTGGTCCGAGAGGCTCAGTCCTCCCGGGTCGGGCCCGTTGTAGGAGACGGCGTCGATACCTGCTGTGCCGTCGATCCACGAACGCACTTCCCGGGCCAGTATCCGATCTGACCAGCGGCCCGCCACACCGATGAACTCGCCCCGGCCGGGGAAGGCCAGTTTCAGCAGCCACACCGGCCAGGGCTGCACCTCGCTGTAGTAGCCGAGCATTTCGAGACAGATCATACCGGCCACCCGGTCAGCGCTGGCGGCCAACTGGCGGGCATGGACAGAGCTGCCCATATTCGTTGAAGCGAAATAGGGTGGTTCTTCGGTGCAGAAGGCGACAAAGACGATGCGTGCCTGGAGATCTTTCCCGCCCAGCAGGCGGGCGATCTCCATCAACACCGCAGTGCCGCTGGCATTGTCGTCCGCCCCGGGACGCTCCATGTAGGCGTCATAGTGCGCGCCGACAACATAGGTGTCTCCGCCCGCCGGCCCCAGAATTCCCACCACGTTGCGGTAGGTCTCTCCGTCAGCCTCGTATTCCTGGAACCTGGCCTCCAGGCCGGCCTCTTCGAACGCGGCCCGGATGTAGACGGCAGCGGTCAACAGATTGTCCGGGTTTCCGGCATCCCGGGGAAAGCAACTCTCGACGATGAAACGCAGGTCCTCCTCGATCCGCTGAGCGCTGGCCAGTCCCTCGAAGTCGTTGCTGCTCACCGCGGCCATCGGCTGCCGCACCAGGCCGATAAAAAATCCGAGGAGGAGAAAGACGCCGACGATGACACCGATCAGGATCTTGATGATTGTCCGGCAGCGTTTCATCGTGGCCTCAGGAATCGTCACCCAGCACGAAGAGGGTGAGGATCGGTTCGGCGATGGCCCAGGCCTGCTCCCACTGAGACTCCGGGGATTCGAAATACATCACGAAGAGAGTCCCCGTATTCTCGTTGCCGATGGCCAGGTAGTGCATCACCAGGGGACCGTTTTCGGAGGCCACCCGTACCCGGCAGCCATATCCTTTCAGCTTGCCGCCCCCGGCCTCGAACGGTTCTTCCAGTACCTCGTTCTTCTGGACCAGGTTGAGAACGAATGCCCCGGCGTAGCCCACCGGGTCAAACTCCTCGCCCTTGCGCAGAACGTTGATCGTCAGACCGGTCGTGAAACTCCCCTTCGTGTCGATATTTTCCCGGGTGATGAAGTAGGCGCGGGTCTGCTTGACCTCAGTCTCCTTGAAATGCCATGAGATGGGCACGAGAAACGCCGAATCGATCTCTTTGATGTGTTTCCAGTTGTAGCCCGCCGGCGGCGTGGGCACGTCGATGGCTACGGCCGCCGACGGGACGAGACCCAGCAGCAGCAGTGTGAGGACCAGGTGGTGCAGTCTCATGGTGATCATCTCCAGTAGTGCCTTTTGCCGTTTCTCGATCGGCGTTTTCTCGCCGACGGTCCACCTCCCATGAACCCGCCACTCAGTTCGACCCGGGCCCCGGCATGACGAACCAGAGAATCAGGTAGACCAGAATCCCGGGAAATCCGGCGCTTATTATCGAGACGAGGATGTAGAGGATCCTCACCATGGTGGGTGACCAGCCGAGCCAGTCGGCCAGCCCGCCGCAAACACCACCCAGCCACCGGTCCCGGGACCGGATCAGTTTGCCGCTCTTGCTCATTGTCGCACTCCTTCAGAAACGTGTTTGCCTCAAAGCTGCTCACCGGCCCAGCGTCTTCTGCATTTCCTCCAATGGCACACCCCGGGTCTCGGGCACCATAGCTTTGACCCAGATCAGTTGCAAGACCATCATCAGACAGAAGAAGGCGAAAATATATCCCGGCGCGAAGGTCTCGGCCATCCGGGGGAAGACCAGGGTCAGCAGCGCGGCAAAAATCCAGTGGGTGCCGCAGCCCAGGGCCTGGCCCGCGGAGCGGTCACGGTTGGGAAAGATCTCGCCGATGAAGACCCAGATCACCGCACCTTGCCCCACGGCATGGGAGGCGATGAAGGCGAAGATGCAGAACGGCACAAGGCCGAAGTTTTCAGAGAAGAAGCCCCAGGCGCAGAGGCCGAGGGAAAGAATGTAGCCCACCGAGCCGATGTAGAGCAGGGTTCGCCGGCCCATGCGGTCGATGAGGTAGAGCCCGACAAAGGTGAAGACCAGGTTGGTGACCCCGATACCCACCGACTGCAGCAGCGCTGCCCGGGCGCCGAGGCCGGTGAGTTCGAATATCCGTGGGGCGAAGTACAGCACGGCATTGATCCCGGAGAGCTGGTTGAAGAAGGCCACCAGGATCGCCAGCATGATCGGGTAGCGCAGCCGGGAGGTCCAGAAACGGCGTTTCACATTCTGGTCCCCGGCCCCGGCTGTGATCTGGTCCACCCGGGCCGAGAGTTCCTCCTCGCTCAGTTGCGGATCGACACGGCGGAATACGGCCGTGCCTTCCTCCTGCCGGTTGTGCAGGATCAACCAGCGGGGGCTCTCGGGCAGGCCGAGGCAGAGCAGGGAAAAGATCAGGGCGGGGATCGCCTCCACCCCCAGCATCCAGCGCCAGGCGTGTTCACCGATACCGGCGAGCAGGGCGTTGGAGAGGAAGGCGACGAGGATTCCGAAGACGATATTGAACTGGAACATGCCCACCAGGCGCCCGCGGTAGCGGGCCGGCGAGATTTCGGCGATGAAGAGCGGAGCCGCCACGGTGGAGATGCCCACCCCCAGGCCGCCGATGAAACGGGCGATCATGAAGGTGTAAACCTCGGGGGCCAGGGCCGAACCCACCGCCGAGACCAGGTAGAGGACGCCGATCCAGAGCAGGGTGGTTTTTCGGCCGAAGCGCTCGCTGGGCCAGCCGCCGGCCAGTGCCCCGATCACCGTGCCCCACAGGGCCATGCTCACCGCCAGCCCGTGCTGGCCGCTGCCCAGGCTCCACAGGGCCTGGATTCGCTGTTCGGCACCGGAGATGACCACCGTGTCGAAACCGAAGAGGAAACCGGCGAGGGACGAAATGAGCGACCAGTAAAAGAGGCGTCTGTAAGGCAGCGTCATTCGGCACTCCTGCAGGGGTCAGAGGGACGTCAGCCGTTGTCCTCGCCGTCATGGGACCGGGACAGGAGGTAACTGACACTGAACAAAACCATCAGGGCGCATTCGATCAGGAGCACCGGCAACAGGGAAGAGAGCTTGGTGAACCCGGCCAGTGAGGCGGACAGCCCGCTGGCCAGCATCCCCAGGATCACTATGACGGTGATCGGCAGCACACCGCGGCGCGCCACCGGGTCCCGGTCGGCCCAGATCAGCAACAGGGTCCAGCCCACCATCAGCGAGCCGCCCAGCCCCATGGCGTAGCGGTAGGGCAGTTCTGGCGTGTAGTGGGTCAGCGGGCTCTGCTGGCCGAAGATCGCCTGGCTGAGCATCATCATCGCCGCCAGCGCATCGGCCATGATCCCCACCCGGTAGCTCATGCGCAGCAATTCGCGAGGCTGCATGTGCACCTTCCTTTTTGGTCTGGGTGCCGTCTTCGGCCGCCGTGTCCGTTGCCCCATTCTACCCGGAATCAGGCCGTTTGTTCATCGGGTAGTGGCGATCGCCACTACTTTATATTTAAGTGTAACTCACTTCCTGGCAGAACCTGTTCAGCCGCTCCAGCGCTGCGGGTACGTTCGAACGGCCGAACCCGATCCGGAAGGCATTGTACCGAGGGCCATACACGGTTCCCGGAAGCAGCAGAACACCGGCCTGCTGCAGGAGTTCACCACAAAACTGATCCACTGTTCCACGGAGTAATTCGGGGAAGACGATGGAACCCGCGCGGGGCCGGGACCAGTGGAACCGTTCGGGATACGCGCTGAAAAAGGTGTCGAGCCGGTCGAGGTTGGAGCGGATGATCCCCAGGTTCCGTTCCACAATCGGCCCGCGGTGCCGCAAAGCCAGTTCGGCGAGAAACTCGCTGGGGGCGCTGCTGCAGATGGTGGTGTAGTCCTTGAATGCCGCCAGCGACTGGTAGAGTGACTGATTGCGGGTGACGATCCAGCCGATGCGGAGCCCGGCCAGACCATAGGTCTTGGACATCACACCCAGGGCCACGGCGCGGTGGTTGAGGTCGGCCATGGAGGGCAGCAGGTCATTCGGGTCGTGCTCCAGTCCGCGGTAGACCTCGTCGGAGAAAAGCAGGAAGCCGTGCCGTTCGGAGAGCTCCGAAAGCTCGCGGAAAAACCGTTCATCCGGCAGGAACCCGGTGGGGTTGTGCGGGACGTTGATCACCACTACCCGGGTTCGGTCCGTGAGCAGGCCCTGGAGCTCATCGAGATCCAGACGCCATCCCTCCAGCGGATCGCCTTGCCAGTGGGTCACTTCGGCGCCGATGCCCCGGGCCACCTCGCCGAGGGACTGGTAGTACGGAGCGTGGACCACCACGTGGTCCCCGGGGCCGAGAGCCACGTTCATGAAATTGAAGATCGCCTCCTCGGCACCGCTGTGCACCAGGACCTGGTCGGGGTGGATCCCCTTGTACAGGGCGGCAATGGCCTGGCGAAGTGATGGATTGCCGAGAGATTCGGTGTAACCCAGCCGGAGTTTCAGCAGCTTTTCTTCGGCCCCCGGCTCCAGCGCCAGCAGTTCACCAAGTTCGATGCTCTCGCAGTCCGAGGCGCACAGGACGTATGGCGCGGCGAACTCGTGTTCGGCGAGGTATCTTTCCAGCCGGAAGTTCTCGAGCTTCATGCCCTTCTCCCGCGGCGCTCAACCTTCAAGACAATGTCCGATTTTTTCCACGATCCGGTCAACGTCGTCGAGGGTCACCCCGGTGAAGAGGATCTCCTGGGGATAGAGCACCACGTTGGGCCCGCCCTCGCAGAGACCGAGACACCCGCTCTGGGAGACCCGCACCTGCGGCACGAACCAGCCCCGGGCCTTCACCGCCTCCTTGAGCCGGGCCTTGATTTCCCTGCCGCCATCGTCGGCGCAGGATTTTCGTTCGCCCTGGCGGTCATTGACACAGACGAAAACGTGGCATTTGAACGGTGTTTTCTTCATCGATTGCAACCCCGATAGATGTGCTGAACTTCTATGGTCATTCTACATCGAAAGGTGGCTTTCCGCGGTTCGCTTTCCAGACGAATTTATACCAGGCTGTCGGGAAGGCGAAGAACCCCAGGATGAAGAGGGTCCAGTACCACCCGTACTTCTGTTCGCTGGTCAGGTCCGGCTCCCTGCTGATCAGGACGATGTAGAAAATGACCAGGGCCAGGGTGAGGGTGTTGGTTAATATGAAAATGAGCATAAAGCTGCCGGGGAGAATCTGTTGAGCCAGTCTCGATAGTCCGGCAGTCAACATCACCACCATCAACAGGATGATCCAGCAGCAGGGGAAAAATGAGATGACCCCCAGCAGTTTCGCCTGGTTCCTGGTGAAGTCCAGCGGTTTTTTTGTCGGCTTTGTGGCTTCGGTCATCGTATGGGCTCCATTTTCCCGTCGGACAGGGCGTGTAGGGCCAGGGTAATCAATGTGAATGACGAGATGAGCAGTATCGGCATGGCTCACCGGAATTTAAACTCAATGGGCTACAGCACGTTACCTTGAATATAGCGGGTCAACTGCTCAAGTGCTACTGTCGGGAAAAGAAAAACACGCCCAGCACCCCACGGGCCAGCAGCCCGAGGCCAATGAAAGTGTGGAACCAGTTGACCGCTGGGAAGGCGACGTAGATCAGGCCCAGCGCTGCGGCTACCGGGATCATCTCCAGCGACTGGACCTTGTGAGTCAGTTGCAGCTCACGTTCGTCCAGGTTTGTCTTGAGCGTCAGCGCCAGCCCGACAAAGAAGATCAGCATTCCGGCCAGGCCGATGTCACCCCACAGGGCGCAGGCGATGAGGGTCACGACCCCGGAGACAGCGGTTGTCCAGTAGAAGAATATCTGGTTTCCTCGGATGTTCATCTCAGTCCTTCCCTCTCTGATCGCTTTGCGGATCATCCCCGTCGACGAGTTGGAATATCTCCTCGACCGTTGTTTTGAAAAATCGCGCCATCTTCAGCACCGATAAAGCCGAGGGGACGAATCGCCCGCGCTCGATGGCGTTGACCGTCTGGCGGCTGAGGCCGGTGGCATCGGCCAGCTGCTGCTGTGAAATCCCCTCCCGGGCCCGCCAGACCTTGAGGCTGTTTTTGATGTCCATCACCACCTCCATGGAATGTTTACACGACATAATGTAGCGTATACTTTACATAATGTCAAGTGGAAACGACAAATTTGTGCAATCAACCGCCTACTCCTCACCGGGTTCCCGGACCTGGAATGCTGTATTGAAGGCTTCGGCGCCGCGAGGAGGTGGAGGCAAAATAAAGGCCCGGGCCAGGCCCGGGCCTTTATTTTGTTCAATCGCCGGATCAGTTCTTAGGGAGCTATTCCGGTCACCGTGCTGACGGCCGTGTCGGTGTCACCGGCCGGAAGGTAGGGCGGCTGGTTGTACGGGGATGTGGTCACGTCTTCCCCGACCAGGGTGAAGACATTTTCCCCCTCCAGTGTCGTCAGGCCCGGGAAGTACTGGTTCCAGCCGGTTGACCAGGTTTCACCCGGATCGAGGTTGGTCCACCCCGCCCGCCAGCTGCCGAAGACCGCACCGCTGCCGATGACCACATTGATCTTTGCTGCGGCACGGCGGAAGGTGCCGGCCAGGTTGGTCAGCTCCGCCGTGAAGCTGCTGCTGAAGGGCAGCGTGCCCGACGCAGGCAGCGCGGCAAGGGCCACGGCGAGGGTGCCCGTTGGCGAGGTGCCGACGTAAGTGGATGCGTTGTCACCACCGGCCTGGACGATGCCATAGGAGATTGACGTGGAAACGGCGGAGAAATCGTACCAGCCCTCCGGCCCGGCAGGCGCTTGAACCGTCCAACTGGCCACGGCAGCGGCGGAGGGCGCCAGGCTGCCCAGGGCCTGGGGATTGTCGCCGCCAATCAGGGTCATTCCCGCGGGCAGGGTCAGATCCACATCGATGTTGTGGCCCTGGATGTCGCCGGTGTTGTCCACCGTGGCAGTGACGCTGAACGACTGTCCGAATCCGACATCTGCCGGCATATCGAGGGTCAGGGTGGTGAGATCGGGACCGCTCACCTGGGTCCAGTTTTCTTCCGTGGCCAGGGCATAGGCCTCGCTGGACGCCCCGTCGATGGTGGCAGAGCTGCAGAAAACCTTGATCACCTTGTACCCGTCTGCTTCTGCCGAGACCTGGTGCACATTGTCGATGGTGTTGAGATCCGAATCCTCAGTCCCGCCACCTGCTTCTTCATGGAGTAGCAGATTGAGGTTGGTCAGGTCATACCAGGTGGTGGGGTAGCTGTTCCCGTTGTAGCCCACGCGGCGGTTCCAGGCCAGGGTCGATTTTTCATCGGCAAACATCCAGCCGGCGTAGAGATCGTAGTCGCCGGCGCTGCCGGCGGCGGTCACGTCGCCGATAAAGTGATCTGCGCCATGGAAGTGGGCTTCGCCAAGATCGAGATAGCCCCAACCGAAGCGGATGTCCCAGTGGTCACCGCTCACCGGCCCGTCATCGGTGGTGGTCGAGGTGTTGTTACTGGTCCAGGCGTCGGCGGTGTTGATCAGGATCGCCCGCACGGCCATCGAGCTGGTCACGCCAAAGTCGTAAAGCAGCAGCGCCCCCGACCCGGTTTTCGGTGCCGCCGAACTGGTCCCGCCCATGCTCTGCCAGCCGCCGCCGGTCTCGGGGCTCATGGTCTCGTTGCCCGGGGCGGTGATGTCCGGCTTGCGTCGCTGGCCCAGGGTGGGACCGGTGCTGCTGCTGGAGGTGATGATATCGTCCGAGCGGGTCACGGTGTTCAGATCGTCCATGTTGGCCGAGGCCAGCAGATTATAGGCCGGCGCGGGGTGGGTGATGGTGGTGGTCCCCCAGCCCCCGTTCCCGCAGGACTTGGCCACCATGACGTTGTAGGTATTGATCACGCCGTCAAAAAAACGGTCGAAGCTGCTGTAATCGGTATCATTGGCTGTGCCGTTGCCAAAGGAGTAGTTGAAGACATCCGCCGACTCGCCGAAGTAGGTAAGGATAGTGTTGAACGAGTTCATGGTGGTGGAGTCGGCCCCGCCGTCATCGACGAAGATCGTGTCCAGGCCGAAGGCCAGCCCCCGGTACGTGCTGTCCGTGCTGGCATACATTCCCGTGGTGCCGGTGCCGTGGGAGCCGTTGGAACTGTAGAACTCGACAAATGTGTGCGAGCTCAACGCGGGGTGGTTCTCGTCCACACCGGTGTCCACCGAGGCGAAGTCCCAGGGGTCACCGTCGATGGTGGGCACATCGCTGTGGAACGCAGCGGTGCCCAGAGAGGTGAGCTGGTTGTCCAGTTCCGGAGAACCGGGATGGTCGGCGCTGATGGTGAGCACCAGCGGGTGATCGGCAAGCGCCTGAATCGAACTGACCGGCACTGCGGCCGTGATGATATTCATCGCCGTCAGCCGGTTCAGCACCGTGCCGCCCTGCGACTGGATAAAGGCGGACAGCTCAATCTGACCGGGAGTATAGGCCGTCTTCAGTTCGGCCGTGATCTCGTCGTTGATGTTGGACAGCTCGCGGTCCAGATCCAGTTTCAGCTGGCGCAGCAACTCCTGATCGGCTGCCGGACGGAAATTGCCCCAGTAGTGGACAAAGAGCTTTTCCTCCGCCTCGCGCAGGAGCTTGTCCTTGGGAAAATGCCGCCGGCGGCGTTCCATGATCTCAGTGCCCAGCGAATCCACCCTTTCCTGGTGTGCCTGCCGCACCCGGCGGCTCACCGCATCGCCGTCCTGGTCGGTGAGGAAGATATTCACCAGCACCATCCCGGCGGGTGTTACCGGCGCACCGTTACTGATCGAGCCGCTGCGAACCATTCGCGCCAACTCAGGATCCAGTTTGATCACCTGGTTCGAGGTCTGATTTTCGGCGGCCTGAACCGCGAGAAGGGCCATGAAGCAGGCCAGGAAAACAGCGAGAGACAGGCTGTATATGCGTTTCATTTTACGTTCTCCGTGGGAAATCCCTGTCAGTCAATCGTTCCGGGTGGTGAGGCAATACTATGGCAGCAGGCAATTCACGAGTATCAGGCGCCGATTCATCGTTGCTCGGCTTTTTCCCATTTGATGTCGGCCGGTTTGCTGAACAGGTCCATGTCCGGTTCGAGGCCGGTTTCATAGGCCACATAGCGCAGCAGGTAGATGAGTTCGCCCCTTTCAACAACAGCAACGGCCCACGGACGGCTGGTCCGGGGGTAGACCATCAGCCGTACGGTGAGCGAGCCGATGGAATACTCATATTGCAACAGGTTGAGGTCGGCGACAATTATCGATGTCGGCTCGATCCCCCGTTCTTCCATATAGGCCAGCTCACAGCCGAACTCGAAGTCCACAAAGGGGCTGTTGTGACTGCCCACCAGCGGGGCATGGAAGTCGAATTTCGCCGCCTGGTCCACGATGTGCCGACCGGTCTTGACTGTCTGGTTGATCATCCAGGTGTCGCGGTTGTTGACCACCACCAGGGCATGAACTCCATTTTTGGTGTCGGGTTGCTCCTCCAGCCGGGCGAAGTGCGAGCCCCAGCGGTAGAGGGTCTTGGGCAGACTGGTGAAGTGCCCCTCCTCATTTCCGGGAGTGGCGTCACGGAAGGTGATCTTCACCATTTTCTCCGGTGCGCATCCGGCAAAGACGGCCAGGGGGTTGAGCAGAACCAGGATCAGAATCGACAGCAGCAGGCGCATGGTGACCTCGATGGGGATGCGGTGCCTTGGGGGACCATTTCCGGAATCTTGGACACCATTATACCTGATTGCGGGGGCGCGGACGATTGAAGGTGCTGGACCAGGGATCCTTACAATCAATATGCAATTTCAACGATAATCGGTAATCCCTACAAATCTTCAAGGTATAATATGGATAGGAGGAGCTCTCAAGGTCCGGTGCGGCTGCTTGGGGATTATCCTTGGGCAGCCGCACCATTCTTCTTTGGCAGGGGGTGTGTTCTTGTCACCAGGCCGTATTTTGGGGCACGTTTTTCTCGCCCTGTTACTTTGGCTCCCGGCTGCTGATGCCTGGTCTGCCGAACTCCGTCTGCCTGAAGACTACGATACCCTGCAGGATGCCATCGACCATGCCGAGAATGGGGACACCATCCTGGTGGGGGACGGGGTCTGGCGCGGAAGCAACAACCGGGATGTGGACTTCGGTCGCAAGCGTCTGCACATCCGTTCGCTGAACGGTCCGGCGCACTGCATCATCGATTGCGAGGAACTGGGAATCGGTTTCCTTGTTCGCGGCGGTCAGCGCCCCGGCGAATCCTCAATCGCCGGATTCACCATTCGCAATGGCCATTCCTACGGCCTGGGCGGGGCGATTTACATCTGGCACTCGGCCGTGCGGGTCGAGAACAACATCATCATCGACTGTGCGGCCAGCTATGGCGGGGCGATCTTTGTTGGTGACAACGCCCGGCCGCCCATTGTGGGCAACATCTTCTCCGGCAACCGGGCGGACATCGGCGGCGGGGCGATCAACACCTCGCTGGAAAACCTGGTCATCCAGTCGAACATCTTTATCGGCAACCGGGCCCCGGAGGGTGGTGCCCTCTCCCTGGGCGGTGAACACCCGGTGCTGCACAACAACCTGCTGGCCTGGAACGAGGCGGAGAAGGGGGGGGCTGTTTTTTGTCACGACGGGGCCCGGGTCACGGTGTCCCACTGCACCATCAGCGGCAACACGGCCGGTCAGGGGGGAGCGGTATTCACCGACAGCAGTTCCTCGGTCGCTGTTGACCACTCCATTCTCTGGGGCAATTTGCCGGACGAACTGGTGTGGGCGGGACCTTCTCCCGCCGTCAGCTGGTCCGACGTGAGCGGCGGTTTCTCCGGGCCGGGTGTGATCAACGCCGCCCCGCTGTTCATCACCGGGCCGCTGGGGCCCTTCTACCTCAGCCAGGCCATGGCCGGTGAGGAACTGACCAGCCCCTGTGTCGATGCCGGATCACCGGCGATCCCGCCGCTCGCCGGCACCACTCGAACGGATACCCGGCCGGATAGCGGGATCGTTGATCTCGGTTTCCATCACCGGTTCTCGGGAAGTCCGTGGGGCCCGCCGGAGACCGTGGTGGAGGAGGGTCCCCGGGGAACGGTCACCGTGCCGGCTGTTTCATTCCTCTGGAGCGGAAGTGATGACCGGGACAGCCCGGACAGCCTCGTCTTTGCTGTCCGGGTGGATGAAGGGGAGTGGACGTCCTGGTCCGCGGATACCTCGCTGCGGCTTACCGGTCTGGCCGAGGGGCCGCACACGGTGGGCATCCGTGCCCGGGACACCCATGGCAACGAAGACCCCACACCGGCCGAACGGACATTCACTGTTGACCCCTGGGCACCAGGTGCCGGGTGGGGGCCGGTGGCTGTGGTGCCCGGCCCCGGCCCGGTGAACGGGCCGGTTGTGCGCACGGCTGCTGCCCAGTGGTTGGCCTATGGCACGGTGGGGCACGGCCTCAACATTGCCGCCGGTGACCTGGATGGTGACGGGATGGATGAGCTGGTCACCGGGCCAGGTCCCACGCCGGGGGCCGGCCCCCATCTTCGTGGATGGGAAGCGGATGGCTCCTCGCTCCCCTGGGTCAACTTTCCCGCATATGGCACGGTACGGTGGGGCGCCACCGTGGCGTGCGGAGATCTGGACGGCGACGGTGTGGACGAAATCGTCTCCGGGGCCGGCCCCGGTCCCGGCCTGGGCCCCCACGTCAGGGGGTGGTCCACTGGAGGGGGACATGTCTCGCCGCTGCCCGGGATCAGCTTTATGGGGTACGGTTCCTTGAACCACGGCGTGCGTGTGGCCTGTGGTGACCTGGACGGTGATGGAAAGGACGAGATCGTCACCGGTCCGGGGCCGGGCGCACTGCTGGGAGCCCACGTGCGGGCCTGGGACACCGGGCCTGCCGGGGTGAGCCAGATGCCGGGTATCAGTTTTCTTGCCTACACCAGCCGCTACGGCGTGGAACTCGCCTGTGGCGACCTGGATGGTGACGGCATCGATGAAATCGTCACCGGCCCGGGGCCGGGGGCCGCCCTGGGGGCCCATGTCCGGGCCTGGGATGCCAGTGATGGGCGGGGCCGCCCCCTGAGCGGCGTCAATTTCCTCGCCTATTCCACCCGATTCGGGGTCACCCTGGCCTGCGGGGACATCGACGGTGACGGGGTGGACGAGATTCTCACCCTTCCCGGCCCCCAGCCCGGGGCGACAGCCCACCTCCGGTCCTGGAACTTCAGTGGCGGAGCGGTGGCTCCCGCCGACCTCGACTACGTCGCCTTCGACGCCTGGATGGGGTATGGGGGACGGGCTGCGGTGGTCAATGGTGGACGTCGTTGAGCTCAAACCCTATAGTATAGAAAGGCAGTTTCACCGCCGAGGTTCCTGCCGGGTTGCCTTGCCCATTATCCGTTTCGTTTTCACGAGGAGTACCATGTCCCATCGACGCATCCAGTTTCCGGCAGCTGTGCCGGTGGTCGTTCTGTCCGCCCTGATCATGCTGATCCCTGCCGTGGCCATGGCTGCAGGCATCTCCTTCCTCCCCGGCCTCGACCGTGCTGCAGCGGAGGATAAGCTCGCCCTTGAACCATCGGTGGCCCTGCT
This sequence comes from uncultured bacterium, assembly GCA_965531145.1. Lineage (GTDB taxonomy): Bacteria > Acidobacteriota > JAQAZP01 > JAQAZP01 > JAQAZP01 > JAQAZP01. The sequence goes on from CBESOE010000030.1 coordinate 28,284, forward strand.
CACCTGGGAGTTGCCCGGCGGCCTGCTGGTGGCTGAGCGATCGGGGAAGCGCGGGGAAGTGTCCTGTGGTGAAGCCTTTACCCATGCGTTTCCCTCCAGCCAGTGGTTCCTGGTGGACGCCAGGCCCGTGCGCACGGGGAGTGATCCCGAGGCGGTGACCATCAAGCGGCTCGAACGCTACGGCGTCCTGCACCTGAACCATGGCGGTTTTGTCCTGGTGGAAATCCCGCCGGGTGCACTCGACGAGTTCCTCGCTGGGCAGTTTGAGCTGCAGCGAATCCCTCTCGAACCGCCGCCGGTGGGCTGGGAATGCTACGGGGGACTGGTGACAAAGGCGGTGGACCGGATCGGCGGCAGCCGGCTGGCCGATCCGGCCGATGTGGCTGCTTTCCTGGCCGAGGGTGACGAACCGGCCTTTCAGTTGATGCTGCAGGAGATCACCGGGGCGGTTTCGTTCGATGTGGGCGGCCATCCCCAGACGGTGAGCACCCGCTACTACTCCACCACCGACAAGAACCTGGTGGGGGACTACTTCTTCGGAATTCTGGAAGACTATGGCTACACCGTGGAGTTCGAAAGCTTTTACTGGAACGGCCAGCTCTGCCGCAACGTCGTGGCAACGAAAACCGGTGTGACCACCCCCGACGAATACGTGGTGGTGGGTGCGCACTATGACTCCACCAGTCCTCAGGCTTTAACCCTGGCCCCCGGGGCCGAGGACAACGGGTCGGGCTCCTGCCTGGTGATGGAGATCGCGCGAATGGCCGCTGGTTACAGCTTCGACCGTTCGGTGCAGTTCGTGCTCTTCGACTGCGAGGAGCAGGGCCTCAATGGCAGCGAGCACTTTGTCGACGAGGCTGTGGCCGCCGGCCGGGTGATCGTCTCGGCGATCACCGCCGACATGGTGACGTATTACGACTCGAACTACGGAGTGCTGATCGAGGGTGAAACGGAATGGGAGGCCTTGATGAGCGTGATGGAGGACGCGGTGGCCGACCACACCACGCTGAACAGCCGCAAGGACTACTACAGCTGGGGCAGCGACCACGTTCCCTTCCAGCAGGCAGGCATCCCGGCCTTTCTGGCCATCGACTGGGACTGGGGCTCCTACCCCCACTACCACCAGACCTCGGACACCTGGGCCAACGTGGCCGCCACCGCCCACATCGGCTACGAGATCTCTCAGGCCTGTGCCGCCACCCTGGCCGAGGTGGCCGGGCTGCAGCCCACAGCCGTGGACACGGTTTCGGCGTCTCTGACCTGTCTGCCGTCGGCGGGCACGGTACCCTTTGCCACCCAGATGAGCGTCAGCCTGGGCAATCTCTACAGCGGGCAGTCGCGGCGGATCGCCGGGCGGATCGATGTGGCTCTGGCCGGTGGCGCCTACTTCGGCTCCTGGCGTGCCGGGTGGACCAACGTGTCCGCCGGAGGGAGCTACGATGCGGTATGGAACAGTACCATTCCGGCCCTGGGCTCGGTGCTGGGAGACAACACCTTCACGCTCTCGGTGGAGGACGTAACCGTGGCGCCCTACAACCAGCCGCCCTACCCGCCGGCCGGTGACACCGCCAGTGCGGCCTGCACTGTCACCGCGGTGACGCCGTAGATTTACCTGGGCTGGAGTGATTGACGGCGAGTCGGATATGTACTATACAGTGGTAGGTTCCTAGCCGAATAGCGAGTAGAACGGGACGGAGCATCCACCGGTGTTTCGTCCCGTTTTTTATGTACGGTGCATTCTAGTCCGCGGCAAACCTGATCAGCTTGATCCGTTCGATGCGCAGGGGGCCTGTCTGCTCATGGATCCGGAGCTGAATCGAGGCCAGCCGGCCGCGCCAGGCCCAGTTGGGCAGCAGTCCCAGATCCACCCGGTAGTCGCGGGCCATGCCGTCCCCGGTGACGATGAAGGAGACCCTGGCCCGGTTGGTGAAATGAACATCGGTATCCGGGCGGTAGTGGAGCACCACTTCCAGGTCCTCATCGGCAGACAGGCGCAGGAGCAGGGCGTCCGCATCGGCGGGAGCGAGGTCGAGGGGAGGGGATGTGAGCCGCGGCTGCTTCGCGTGGCTGCCGGTGGTGAAGACGAAGTTTTCCCCCTCAATCCGCGAAGCGGCACGGGCCGGACCCCTACGGCGCCACTGGGAGGCGATGCCGGTGGCATCCCACTCCCTCACCGTGGCGTGGCTCACCGGTGTCCGGGCGAAGAGCCGCGGCAACTGACCAAGGTGCGAGGCAAAGGACTCGTGTTCGAGGAAGACCTCCAGTTCCTCGGTGCGCAGATGTCCCGGTTCCTCCTTGCGGGTCAGAATGATGGTATCGCCGATCACGGTGAAGGGACGGTAATGCCGGTAAAGGTGACGCGTGATCAGCGGGTGGCGCAGCGGGTGAAGAATCCGGTCATAGTCGTATTTACGCATGTTCCCCGAGGGGAAGGTGACGTAGCGGGGCTGTGCTTCCACGAGGTCGGCCACCACCTCCTGCTGGGCGGCGCGGGAGGCGGCATAGGTGGTCTGGACATAGCGGGTGGGGCAGGGCCGGTCGGCGAGGAAGTAGAACAGCCCCATGTTGGTGTAGTCGTAGAACGGCTCCCCCGGTTCGAGGTTCTGGTGCAGAAAATTCGCCACCCCCTCGATCCAGCGGGCCGAGTTCTCCACGTCGGCCACCCCATGCCCGGCGCGAATCAACCGCAGTTCGCGCATCGGATCGTCCGGTCCGGAGATCAGCGGCGGTTCCCGTTTCAGGGCCTGGATAGAGCGGCCCGGCGCAGTCTCCGATTGGTAGAATCCGAGCAGGATCAGCAGAGCGGACAGCGGTACCAGTGCCGCCACTGAGACCACCCGGCGGGCAAGGCTCCTGCGGCCCCTGAGCAGTCCCCTCCCGTGATGCACGATGAGCATCAGCAGGACGAGAAAAATCAGCGGCGTCAGCTTGATCACGTGATCCATATCGGGTCGGCGGATCACCGCACGGTAGAAGACCAACGCTCCGGCCAGCGGCACCACCAGGGTGGGCATGGCCCGGCGCAAGCCCGATGCCGGGCTTCGTGCCGCCAGGTGACCCAGGCCCCAGAGGATCACGATGGCCGGCAGGTAGGTGACCAGCAATTTGGCCGGCCGCCCCAGCACCGGCATCAGGGTGGCATAGGGGTGCGAAGAGCGGTCGGAGAGTCCGAAGATGATCTCGCTGCTCACCCGGATAAAGGGGAGCAGCGCTTCCTGGGTCATCAGCCAGGTCAGGGGGATCAGTGCGCCGGCCGCCGCACCGGCGATGAATACACCGGCCTGTTTCGCGGCCAGGGCCGTGCGTTGTTCAAGGGGCCCCCGGGAAAAGCGAAGTACGCCGTAGCCGAGGATCAGCACGGCGGACAGCAGTGCACCCATTCCACCGTCGAGACTGTGGAATACGGCCAGCGCGGCCAGCGCCCCGGCCGCTGCCGTGGCGGCCGGCCCCTGCCCCTTTTCCCGCAGCCAACCGGCGAGCAGGGCAAAGGCGAGATAGGGCAGGACATAGCGTGCGTTGGGTGGGGCCACCCAGTGCAGCAGGAGCAGTGCTGCGGCCAGACCCCCCAGCGGCGAGCCGAGACAGGCCCGGGCGAGCAGGTAAAAGGCCACCGCGGCCAGTGGTTCCAGAATCGCGTCGAAGCGGCGCATGCCGGCCACCGACTCATCCACCAGGCTGAAGGCCAGCCGCCCCTTGAGATCGTTCTCGAACAGACCGTGCCAGAGAAAGACATCGCGGTAGGGCACCGCCCCGCGGGTGGTGGCCATGGGGGGCACGATCCGCTCCCCCTCGTGGTAGAGGTCCACCCGGCCGGCGGTCTCGTGGACGTAACCGATGGCGTAGATGGCCAGCGGAACGACGACCCACCAGAACCCGCGGTGCCGGCTGGTTGTCGCCGGCTCCACCCCCCGGTGTCGAAGCAGCAGAATCGCCAGCCAGATTATCGAGGCCAACAGGACAGCCGCGAAGAGGTACGGGAAGACCGTCCTGTCATAGGGCATGAAGTGCCGCAGCAGCAACAGGGTCAGAGGGAGGAATGGCCAGGAGAGGGTTGTGGCCCTCTGACGCCATGTCTGGCCCAGGCGGGGCAGGGGCATGGCGGCCAGGAGAAGCCACAGGGCGCAGAGCAGTGCCACACCGGTCATTGTCCGGCCCAGGGCCGCCAGCTTCGGATCCATGGTTGCGCCGAACCGGGGCAAAAGGGTCAGGCCGCAGGCGGTTCCGGCGAGGATCACCCGGGCCCAGGCCGTGGTCCAGGCCGGACTCACCTGTGGTTCGGGATCTGTTGGAACCTGTTCCACCGCTGGCGCTGGGTCGTGCCGGCCGGCGGTCAGCAGGGCCAGTCGCAGCAGCAGATGGGCCAGCAGGCCGCCCAGCAACCAGACCCACAACGAACCGCGTTCCGTGCAGAGGAACAGGGCCCAGGCGGCCAGCGGGAGGTGGGCCAGGGCGTCCAGACGGGGTGAAATGCGGGAGGCCAGGCGGCGCCAGACGAACACGGCGGTGAAAGTCAGCAACGGGATCAGCAGACAGGCCAGCAGGTAGATAGCGGTTTCACGCCCCTTGGGGTAGGCCAGCAACACCGCCCGGGAGATGATGTCTCCGTCCCAGCTGAATTCGGGTCCCGTGTGCGGGGCGGCCAGGGCCAGGAGCCCCAGGCCGTAAAAACCTGCGGCCGCTGCGACCAGGGTGCCGAAACCGGCGGGCAGAGGAATATCGCGTTGTGTGTTTTTGGGCATGGCGACCTTGCGGTGCTGACAGTTTCAAGCGTGCCGGTAAATGCTAACAGAACGGGGAGGAGCGGGGAAGTCTGGGCCAGTTTCAGCCGCCCTCTGGGGGTTATTACATTAATTGTCGACGGAAAGGGTATAAACGTGTAGTATTAGGGCACAGGCCAGCCCGGGGCGCATCAGCACGGGCGCATACCATAACAATAAGAAACACAATACCTCGACCCGCACATCAGCAATCGGCACAGCTTCAGTTCTGCTCTGTTGAACGAGGTTCAAGTCATGAGTTTTAAACGGTCCACGCCCTTTACCATTCGGATCATACTGCCTGTTTGTCTGTTGCTCTTCGTCTTCAGCGGAGAACTGCTGGCCGCCGGTGGGAGCACCCGCCTGACCATCCGTATCGATCAGGGAGTGGTTGATGCCGTTCTCGCGTGGAGGGCGGCGAACGGCCTGCCTCCGACCCCGTCTTCCGTTGGTGCGGCCGGCCAGACCCGGCCGCCAGCCGCCTCCGCCACGGAGGCTGATCGTGTCCTGCAGCGGATGCTGCCGGTGCTGCGGTCCGGGCTGAGGATGTCGCTCAACCCGCAAGCGGCCGATCGGATCATCCACCGCCTGCAGCAGGATGCGCTGGTCGTCTTCGAGGGCCGGGCTGAACATTCCGGCAGCCTGGGCGGCACCTGTGTCACAGAACAGGCGGCGGGCAGGCTGCTCACCGCCCACTCCATTTAGACTCACTCCACCCGCGCTTTCCAGATCTCGCTGTTCCCGTCCCCGTTCTGTCCCACGTAGTCCTCCGTCGACTCGAAGGCCACGATGGGCGTTGAGCCGCTGACTCCAATGGAGGGAAGATACGAGTTGCCGGTCACCACGAGGGTTGAACTGCCCGAATCCAGGTCGACGTGGTGGATCTCAAAGCTGCCGGAGAGGATGTTAAACCTCTCGAAGACCAGGTGTTCCCTGTCGTCATCCATGGCCACCATGGTGTGCAGCGCCAGCTGGCTGGTGACGGTCACCTGGGTGAAAGCACCGCTGCTTCGGTTCCAGGTGAAGACCTCCAGACTGCCATCCGCGTTCTGCCCGGTGTAGTCGGCGGTTGAGAGAAAGGCCAGCACGTCACCGGTACGGGATGTGCAGACCGCGTCGTTGAGCGCGCCCAGGGCCGCCGACGAGTCGGTAACCTGGTTCATGCCCCCGGTCCCCTGCTCCCAGCGCCACTGAAAAACCTCCCAGTTCAGGTCGGCGTTATCACCGTCGAGGTCGCCATTGCTGATAAAGGCTATGTAACGACCCTGGTTATTCTGGCTGATCATCGGGGTATGATTCCTACACCCGGTGGTTTCGAACCCGCGAAGTGCGCCATTGTTCCACACTGCCACCTCCTGGTTGCCGTCGGAGTTGAAGCCGCCGATCAGGTCGGCGGAGGTGGTGGTGAAGGCGATCCGCCGTCCGTTGTTGGTGATAGTGGGCCGGCCCTGCTCACCGCTGGTGGTGTTGGTGATCTGGGTCATTGCGTTGTTGTTGCGGTCCACACGGAACACCTCCCGGTTCCAATCCGGGTTGCCGCCGGTGAGGTCGGCGCTGGAGGTGAAGACCAGCCAGCGTCCGTTGCGCGAGAGGGATGGTTGCCCGGCATGGTCGAACGCCACCGGTGTTGCCACGTCGGTGACCTGCTCGAACCCGCCACTGTCGGTGTGGACAAAGATCTCGTTGCCGAGGTCAGAGTTGTTCCCGGTGAAGTCACCGCTGGAGACAAAGGCCAGTATATTCCCATCATCACTCAGTACCGGCTGGTGGTTGGCGATGGGGATCCAGGTCCAGCCGCCGTTTTTCACGATCACGTTGTCGCCGATGGAATCGGTGATCTGGAAAGGCAGAAGGGACACCTCCAGTGAATCGTTGTCGGTGGCACTGTTGTTGCTGTCGTCGGTGTCGATCATCCCGGCGGGAACATCCACCGTGGCGGTGTTGGTCAGCGTGCCCGAAGCTCCGGAGTCCACGGTGGTGCTGACGGTGAAGGTCACCGTGGAACCCACCGGCAGGTCCACCAGCTCGTTGATGTCGCCGGTGCCGCTGCCCGGGCAGCTGGCCCCGCCGCTGGCCGCGCAGGTCCAACTGACGTTGTTCAGTTCGGCCGGAAACATGTCAGTGACCAGGGCGCCCGCGGCATCGTCGGGTCCGTCGTTGCCCACGGTGATGAGGTAGGTCAACGGCTGGCCCGGAATGGCCACCGCCACCCCGTCATCCTTGGTTATCCAGAGGTCGGCATGGGGCGCCACAGAAACGTCATCGATCAGCAGGCCGCTGTCGTATGACGAATCGCTCTGGTCGGCGATGAGGAAGACCAGGGTGTGGGTTCCGGGGGTATCGATGCTCATCTGGAAAGACTGTAACCCGGAGCGACCGCTACGGAAGTCGTTGTTGTCTGCCTGGCCGTTGCTGTCGATCCGGTATCGCGTATCGTCATACGGACCGGTATCGGGATACGGAGAGACTCCACCCGGGTGATAGACACTGCGGCCAAGGATTTCCGTGCCATCGAGATAGACGATGAAGTAATCGTCGTACTGGTCCGGCTGGTCCCCTTCGGCGGTGAAGAAGTCCCAGAGGAAACTGAGCATCACCGGTGAACTGGTGTCAAAACTGATACTCAATGAGGACATGTCATAGTCGGTTGTGCCGTTGCCGTCCCAGTCCCCGCTGGGGCCGCCCCAGATGTTTCCCGGTCCGGTGGTGATCAATGCCAGCCAGTCGCCTTCGGGTGCGCTGATGTCCGGCCTGAACTCGTCCCCCTCCAGCACCTCCACCCGGTTGCCGCCGCCGGTGACCCAGCCGCCGGAGAGGTCACCGGTTTCGAAACCGCCATTGGTGATCTGGGCCGCCGCCGGCACTGAAGCGGATAAGAGCAGGGCGAGCAGCAATGGAACCAACAGCCGGGTGCCATGCCGTCTCTTCAGAAGTGCCGCCGCTGGTGCCTCCGTTCTCAGGTGCCCGGTCATGGCTTTATCTCCACATTAATATGTCCATCTATCGGGATTGAGCCTCCTGAACCGAGACCCACACGGACTCCGGCGCTCACCTGGTTGTCCCAGGGATAGCTGTCGGTCTGATCGGCCCGAACACGAGCTGAGACCTTCAGCAGGCCCCACTGGACGTCGGTTACCGTCAGTGCCAGTCGAGCTTTGACCATCTCACCCGGCGCCAGATTGCCGTGTCGCTGGGTGATCAATGCTCCGTCAGCCAGTGCACCTGGTTCAGCCCACAGCCAGTCGACCCCGGCTGGCAGGGCGTAAACAGCTTCCACGCCGCTGGCCGACTCGCTGCCGACGTTGACCAGCTGGAGGGTGAAAATCACCGTGTCTCCCGGTCTGGCCCAGGTCCGGTCGGCAAACAGTTCCGGCCGGAGGTTCACGTCGCGGGAGCTGCAATCGAAGATCAGCTGCCAGTTCATCAGTTTGCCAGTGTTCTCTTCGGCCCAGTCGCTGACCCTCAGGGTCCAGACTCCGGACCCCAGTTCACCGTCAAAGGCTGAGAGCGATTCGTTGGGGATGAGGGTTCCGCTGATCGACGGAATGGTTCCGCCGCCGTCATCATTGCACTGGTCTTCCAGGGCCAGGGCCGCCTCGTCATCGAGAACTGCCGACAGCCCGGCAAACTGACAGCCATATCCCGAGCCGTCATATCCCGGCCGGTCCACCAGGGTCACCAGGGTTCCCGAGGGGCTTTCCAGGGTGACCACCAGGTCACCGGTCCACTGGTGGTCGATCTCCAAGGCCACATCGAGATCTTCGATGGTGTCGCAGCCGCTGATCGTCTGCCAGGAGAGGATTCCTCCGGGGTGGCAGTCGGGAATCGGCACTTCCAATGGAAATCCGTGGGGTGTGTCGGTGGGCAGATCGGCCTTACTGATCCAGGGCGTCAGGGCAAGGACCATGATAAGCGTTACTAGGGCGGATGGTTTCATCAGTTCCCCCTGTCAGGTCGTAGCCGCAGATGCGACATTCCGCTTGCGGTCCCTGGTACGCCTGAGCATCTAAATAATCGTTCCGGCGACGGGTGGTGGTGATGGAGCCTGGTCACGTGCCGCCGGGTTATTCTTTCGACACCTATATATTCGACAAAAAAGGGCGCAGACATTAGCTTTAGGTGAGTCCTGTAAACCTCATTTTCATCACACAAATTCTGTACAGCATCACAACTTCTGCACGTAGTTTTGCTGTTCAGGATTCGGTCACCATCTCACCTCTCCCACAGCCCCCCTGCCGGGGGCATGTTGTTTCCCGTGATTTGAATCAATGGAGTCTCGTGCAGAGGGAATCGAGCATTCACCTGCACTCGAAGATAACCATTATTCCCTAATGTATTCAGAAAATTAGTCCGATCAGTCTGATG
>CBESOE010000031.1:0-37374 GCA_965531145.1 uncultured bacterium
GTTCGTGCGGGCCACAAGGTCGGCGTCGAGTTCCTCGAAGCTGGCGAAGGGGGACGGTTTCTCATCAGCGGCCGGGGCCGGCCCACTGTCACCGGACGCGCCCTTCGGCGGATCGCCGGGAGCAAGGCCCATGGAGACGATGCGGTGCGGAGAATCCGGCTCCACCTGCAGGTCGAGGGTGATCCAGGCGTCCGCCGATCTGGAGTGCAGGGCGGCCCTGATCTCCGTGGCCGACGACTGGATGACCTGGCCCAGGGTGAGCTGGGGGAACATTTTCCCGGTCATGCTGAAGATGCCCAGGTGTTGGGACATGGGGAATGCGTCCAGGAACTCCGGAGCATACCCGGTCTCGAAGTACTTTTTCGCTGTCTCTTCGTCCCCCAGGTTGAGCAGGCCAACGACTTCACCGGCCCGTTTCCCGGCTGGTGTGCCAGGGAAGTCCACCTCACCGGCAAAGACGGTGATTCCGGCGGAAAGGACGAAGACGGTGACGATCAGGCGGGTCAGGTCGGTGGATTTTCGGATGTTCATGATTCCCTCCTCGGGTCTGGTTGCACCGTTCACCGGTCCGCGATGTGGTTCTTGATTCCGTCACCCGCCCTCGGGCCTCTATGGCGGCCCATCCTTACCGCGAGTGACCTCAACTGAAATGATTGCACGAGGATGTGAATAAAGTATGAAGATCATTGTCTGAACACCTTGACGCCTTATACGGAAATACTTATCTTTAATAACGACACTCGCTGATTCACCCGCCGCAGTATGCAGTCTGCCGCCAGGGATCACTGGTCCCGCGAGGGTGGATTGTCGGCACCGGATCTCCATTGACCCAATCGAGATGTATCTATGAACACTTCCGCCTATGATCTCTTGCTGCTCCTGCTGGACCTGGCCCAGCAGAAATCGGCCCACCGGGTCCGGGAGACCTTCGTCGATGCCGTCAGTGCCCTCTTCGCGCCGGCGGTCATCCGCTGGCTGGAGCCCGACGAGGAATTCGATGGTGAAACCATCACCGTGGCCGGCCGCGGCCGGGAATACGGCAGGATTGCCGTGGAGCCTGCGGAGGGGTCCGCTGCGGGGGAGAAGCTTCCCCTGCTGCACAATGCGGTGAGCATGCTGGCGGTGATCCTGGAAAAGGTCGAGATCGACCGCTTGCTGGCCGACGAAAAACTGTTGCTCCAGGAACAGGTGGACGCGCGAACCGTCGAGCTGAGCAAGGCCAACATGGACCTGACGCAGGAGATCGAAGAGCGCAAGCGGGTGGAAAAGGCGCTGAGGGAGAGCGAGGAGAGGCTGGACCTGGCCATCATGGGGACCAATCTCGGGATGTGGGACTGGAATCTGAAAACAGGGGACGTCAAATACAGCGAACAGTGGATCCGGATGCTGGGGTATGAACTGGACGAGCTGGAGCACAAGTTCGCTACCTGGGAGTCGCTGATCCACCCGGAGGACAAGCCGGGGGTGGTGCGGGTGCTGAACCGGCATTTCGAGGATGACGATGTTGAGTTCAACGTGGTATTTCGGCTGAAGACCAAGACCGGGGACTGGCGATGGATCAACTCCCGGGGCCGGGTATTTGCCCGGGACGAGGAGCATCAGCCGCTGCGCATGGTGGGAACCCACATCGACATCACCGAGCGGAAAGAGGCCGAAGAGGAGAAGGTCCTCCTGGAAGACCAGTTGCACCAGTCCCAGAAGATGGAAGCGGTGGGCCGGCTGGCCGGCGGCGTGGCCCACGACTTCAACAACATCCTCACCGGGATCATCGGTTTCGCCGAACTGAGCCAGGCCACCCTGGGCCCCGGAGACCCGATCCACGCCGACCTGGACGAGATCCGCAAGGCCGCCGATCGCGCAGCAGGGCTCACCGCCCAGTTGCTCGCCTTCTCCCGCAAGCAGATCATCAATCCCCTGGTGATCCAGCCCAATGACGCCCTGCAGAATTCCCAGAAGATGCTGGAGCGGATCATCGGCGAGGACATCGAATTCGCCTTCAACCCGTCCCGGGGTCTCTGGCGGATCAGGGCCGATGCCGGGCAGCTGGACCAGATCCTGTTCAACCTGGCGGTCAATGCCCGGGATGCCATGCCCGACGGAGGCAGCCTGACCATCGAGACCATGAACGTGACTCTGAGCAAGGCGAAATGCCGCACCCTCGACGGCGTGGAACCGGGTGAATACGTGTTGCTGACCGTCAGCGACAGCGGGCAGGGCATGGACGCCGACGTTCTGGAGCACATCTTCGAGCCCTTCTACTCCACCAAGGGGAAGGACCACGGGACCGGGCTGGGACTGTCCACGGTCTACGGCATCATGAAGCAGAACAGCGGCTTCATCAGCGTCCAGACCCGGCCGGGCGCCGGCTCGACGTTCAAGATCTATTTCCCGGCGGTGATGGATGAGGCCGATATCCTTATCCCGCAGGATGTGATCACTTCGGCCACCGGCACGGAATCGATCCTCCTGGTGGAGGACGAGGAGATGGTGCGCCTGCTGGCGAAGAAAATCCTCAAAAAGTACGGCTACAAGGTGATTGACATGGACAACGGTGGTCTGGCCATGATCTGGGCGGAGAAGAACGACGAGCAGGTGGACCTGCTGCTCACCGACGTGATCATGCCCGGAATGAACGGCCGGGAACTGCTGGAGAAACTGCAGGTGAAACGGCCGGAGATCAAGACGCTTTATATGTCCGGATACACCGAGGATGTCATCGCCCACCACGGTATTCTCAAGCATGGCACCCAGTTCATCCAGAAGCCGTTCACCGTGGTGTCCCTGACCCGCAAGGTGCGGGACGTGCTTGACCTCTGAGCCGTCATACCTCCCCCATCAATTCCCGCCGCTTTTCCCCTGATCCCGGAAATTCTCTCCACACCCCAAAAGCTGTAACCAAAATCGGATAACCGGCCGATATATCTACTGTGGGGCCGGTTTCCTTTGCTGTGGACAGGGGTTTCTTTCGATGATCATACCGATCGGGCACGACCAGACTGAAGTTCGGCGGCAGCCGTGGGTCACGTTCACCATCATGGGTCTGTGCATCGCGGTCCACCTGCTGATCTGCTTTGCCCCGGGGACCGGCGAGACCGAGGTTGGCGAGAAACTCAACCAGGCCGTCAATTTCTGGATGGAGCACCCCTACCTCGAACTGTCCGTCAAACTCAAGGAGGAGTTGCTCAACGGCGTCCCCGAGGAGGAGTTCAACACCTTCCGGGTATTGCTGGAGCAGAACGCCGGGCCACCGCCGGTGGATTCGGTCATCGCCGAGGAGCAGATAAAACTGGACGAGCTGGTGGAGAAGAGCTTTGCCGGCATCGGGGAACTCCCCATCTTCAAATACGGCCTGGTGCCGTCGAGGATGACGGTTCTCACCCTCTTCACCCACATGTTCCTCCACGTGGGCTGGATGCACCTGCTGGGCAACCTCTTCTTCCTCTACCTCACCGGTCCGTTCATCGAGGACGTTTGGGGCCGGCCGGTCTTCATCGCGTTCTACCTGCTAGGCGGCCTCGCTTCCGGCGGTCTGTTCGCCTTGCGCTACGCCGACCTGACCATCCCGCTGGTGGGGGCCTCGGGGGCCATTGCCGCCTGCATGGGCGCATTCCTCATCCGCTACTGGCACATCAACATCAAGTTCTTCTACTGGATCGGCTTTTTCTTCCGCGGCACCTTCAAGGCGCCGGCCTGGCTAATGCTCCCGCTCTGGCTGCTCCGCGAACTGTTCGCGGCGACCATGATGGACTCCTTTAACCCCAGCGGCCGCAGCGGCGGCACCGCATTCTGGGCCCATGTCTGGGGTTTCATGTTCGGTGCGGGCATCGCCTTCGGCATCCGTATGCTCAAGATCGAACAGCGGTTTATCCACCACGCCATCGAGGCCAAGACCACGGTGGTCAATAACGCGGTGGTGGCCGAGGCGCTGGAGGCCCAGGACGAGGGACGGACTGACGAGGCCTTCGCCAGCCTGAACGCGGAGGTGCAGCGCAACCCGGGCAACTCTGAGGCGGTGCTGGCCCTCTGGGGGATGGCCATCGGCGCCTCCCGGGTGGCCGAGGCCGTGCCGGCGCTGCAGCGGTTGCTGCGCGAGGAGGTGCGGGCCAGTGAGTTCGATCTGGCCATGACCCACCGCGCTGAACTGACGGAGTTTGCGCCCGACGCCCGGGTGGAACCGCTGGTGGACCTGCGGCTGGCCGAGTACATGCTCAAGGACGAGCAGGGCGACCAGGCGGCGGCGCTGCTGCGCAACGCCCTGGACCAGGTATCTTCGGAAGCCTCTCCCGGGATGCTGACCCGCCTCGCCCGTCTGGGCTGCCAGGCAGACCCCGCGGTGGGCCTCGATGCCGTTGAACTGGCGTTGGCCCACCCCGAACTGCCCGAGGACGTGCGGGAAGAATTCAATGCGAAGAAAGAGGAGCTGGCGGACCGTCAGCCCGTGGAGGCATCGCCAGTGGACTTTGGCGGGGGGGTGACCCTCGAGGCGGACGGCATCTCCATCCCGGGTTTCGAGTCCAACAGTATCGTCGAGCCGGCGGCGGCCCCGGAGCCTGTTCCGGCGGTTGACCAGAGTCTCGTGCCCGGTGTGGGCGGTGACGCCCCGGTGGATGTCGCCGCTCTCGACGGCATGCTGGACATGCCGGGGTTCGAGACCACGGCGCTGCAGGATCCGGCGGCCCCGGATACCGGAGCCACCGACCCGTCGTGGCCCACTCCAGTCCCGCCGGTGGGTGGTGACGCTCCAACGGCGGATCCGGAATTCGTGGCGCCCGAGCCTGCACCGGTGGCGACCCAGGGATTCGACACTGCTGAAGAATCGTGGGCCGGGATCGACCCGGTCATTGCCGCGGATGCCCTGACTCCGGACTCGGTGTCCCTGGAGCCTGAGCCCGTTCCGGTGATGGCCCAGGGGATGGAACCGGCTGAAGAGTCGTGGCCCTTAGCCGACCCGAGCATTGGAGTGGAATCCCTGGCTGCTGATCCGGCTCCCCTGACGGCGGAACCGGGTCCGGTGGCAGCCCAGGGAATTGAAATCGCTGAAGAGTCGTGGCCCATGGCCGCTGATCCGCTACCAGAGGCAGCCGAACCTGATCCTCCGGCTCCGGACCCGGCTCCAGTTGCGGCCCCGGCGCCGGGACCCGCTTCGCTGCGTCAGCCGGGCACGGTGCCGCCGTCCAAGAAGCTTGAACTGCACCAGGTGGAGCCGCTGAGCATCGACGGGCAACGGTTGACCCTCGACGTCCAGGGCCGCGGTCCTTCGGCCCTCGGGTTGGACAAGGTGCAGGCGGTCTCCTCGGCGGTGATCCGGCCCGCGGGCAGGCCGGCGTTCATCATCATCGACCTCCTGCTCGACCCGCCCTGGGCCACCAGCACCCTGCTCCGGGTGGTACGCATGCGCAGCGGCCGGCTGGAGCCCGCCAAGCTGGTCCCTGAAGCGCCCAACTCGGCGGAGGCACTGCGAATGATGATCGACAAACTGCTGACCGTCAGCCAGGGCATCCCCCTGCCCGACGCCCGGGCGGTGAAGGGAAGCCCCTTCCGCGAGTTCACCTCTCTCAAAGAGTATGAGCGGGAAATCCTCCAGGCCGGCTGAAGCGGGCCAAGAAAAAGCCGCTCCCTTTTGAGGAGCGGCTTCAATCGGCCTGAATCTATCAGCGAGAGTTTATTCTTTTGCCTGCTTGTCGAGGATCGCCTCGATCTGGTCCATCACGTCGTTCATCACCTTCACCGTGGCCCGGTAGGGTTCGGGGGAGGTGAGGTCCACACCCGCCTTCTTCACCAGCTCCACCGAGTAGTCGCTGCTGCCGGCGCTGAGGAAGTCGATGTAGCGTTCCAGAGCCCCTTCCTCGCCGTCGAGGATCTTCTGCGCCAGCGCGGTGGAGGCGACAAAGCTGGTTGAGTACTGGTAGACGTAGAAGTTGTAGTAGAAGTGGCGGATGTAGGCCCACTCCACGTTGTAGAGCGGGTTGATGGTCATCACGCCCTGGTCGTGGCCGTGGTAGCGGCGGAGCAGGTCGCCGTAGACCTCGTTCAGCCGGTCACCGGTGAGCGCCTCGCCCTGTTCCACCAGCTCGTGGATCTTCAGCTCGAACTCGGCGAACATGGTCTGGCGGTAGAAGGTGCCGCGCAGATTGTCGAGGTAACTGCCCAGCAGGAAGAGCTTCTCGTCATCGCTGGCGGCCTTGTCCAGCATGTAGGGATTGAGCAGAGCCTCGTTGAGCGTGGAGGCGATCTCGGCGACGAAGATGGTGTAGTCGGCCATGGGGTAGGGCTGGGTCTTGTTGGAGAAGTAGGTCTGCATGGCGTGGCCGCACTCGTGGGCCAGGGTGGAGAGGCTGTTGTAGTCGTCCACGTAGTTCAGCAGCATGTAGGGGTGGACGTCGTAGGCCGAGCCGCTCATGTAGGCCCCGCTCCGTTTGCCGGTGCCGGGGTAGACGTCGATCCAGCGCGACTCGATCCCCGCGGCCAGCGCATCGACATACTCCGAGCCCAGGGGCGCCAGCGACTCGAGCATCAGCTTTACGCCGTCCTCGTAGGGGAAGTCCATTTTCACTTCCTTCACGATGGGCGGGTAGATGTCGTAGTAGTGCAGCTCGTCCAGACCGAGCATCCGCTGGCGCAGCTTGAAGTAGCGGTGCAGGGTGGGCAGGCTGGCGTTCACCTCGCGGATCAGGGTGTGGTAGACATCGGTGGGGATGTTGGCGTTGTCCAGCGCCGATTCCAGCGCCGAGTCGTAGTTGCGCACCTTGGTGTAGAAGACGTCCCGTTTCACCCCGGAGTAGAGGCTGGTGCCCAGGGTGCGGCCGAACTCGTTGAACCTGGTCCAGAAGGCGTCGAAGACGGCGATGCGGTCCTCGCGCACCGGTGAGGAGCGGTGCTTGGTGTAGGCCGACTGGTCGATCACCACCTTTTCACCGGTGGAGAGCTCCACCGTGGGATAGGGCATGTCGGCGCCGACAAAAATGCCGTAGAGGTCGAAGGGTGCGCCGGCCATCATCGAGGCATTGGCGATCACTTCCTCTTCGCCCTCACCCAGGGTGTGGCTGCGCCGGCGCTGGAGGTCGTCGAGGAGCATCCGGTAGTCGGCCAGTTTGGGTTCCTCGGCGAGGAATCCCTCCACCACCTTGGGGTCGAGGGCCAGGATCTCGGGATCGACGAAAGAGACCGCGGCGCCGAGGGTGGTGCCCACCTGGCCGATCTCCTGTTTCATGGCCAGCGGTCCGGCCGCCCGGGTGTCGGTGTCGGAGTTGAGGCCGGCGTAAGTGCGGATCCGGGCGTAGTCCCTGGAGATGTCGGAGATCATGGCGAAGGCCTCGGCCATCACCGCGGCGGATTCACCAAGCCGGCCCTTGTACTGCTCGATGGCCGGGATCTGCCCCTCCAGGGCCTTTTTCGCCTTTACCCAGGCTTCGTCGTTGGGATAGAGGTCGGTCAGGTCCCAGGTGTATTTTGCATCTTTCATTGCTGCCTCGTCGGAAGCCGACGCCGGAACCGACGGCGCGGTGAGGAAGATAAGCAGGAGCGCCGCCAATACCAGCGGTGTGGCGAATCTGGTGTTCATGAGGATGTCACCTTTCGGAGATGCGACCCCTTGTTGTGCTGTCATCCAGCAGGGGCCATGCTTGCAGAAAGCAGTATCAACTTACTTTTCAGTGCCTTAGAGGCTAACAGAGAAGCACATTTATACCCGCTGGGTCGGGGGTTGTCAAGAAATCGCTTGCTCTTCGGGGCCGGGGGACTTCCTCATGTGATATAGTAGAGATTCGTTGTTTTTGTCGTAAACGCGCTTCGAGCGCGGTTGTTGGTAGCAGATTTTTTCGGAGCGCACCATGAAGCCCACCCGGTTTACCACCCTGTTCTCTCTGATTTGCATGTTATTTATGGGGGTCACCCCGTTGTTCGCCGAATCCGTGACCATTGGCGCCAACGGTGACCTGAGCCTCAACCGCCCCTTCTGCGGCACCTGAAGCAACAACATCAGATACCAGGTACTGGTATTGGCCAGCGAGATTCCTGAGCGGTGCGAACTGAAAGGCATCGAGTTCTACGCCAACCACGGATCGTTCTACCACGGGCAGTTCGAACAGATCGAGTTCTTCGCCGGGCACATCGATGAGGACCGGCTGAGCACCACCTTTGACGATAACTATGCCTATGAAATGCCCTCCACGGTCTATTACCGGGCGTCCGAGGACGTCAAGTTCGAGGTGGGCCTGTGGAACGAGTTCATTTTTGACACGACCTTTGTTTACAACGGTGAAGACCATCTGCTGCTGGAGTTCCGCTACAACGGCTGCTCCAGCCAGAGCATCTACAACCTTGGCTGGCGTTACGGGGGCAGTGACCGGGTGATCGACGGGCTCCTCGACCAGGAGACCGGCTGGCCCCGGGAGATGATGCCTTCATTCCGCCTGATCTTCAGTCCGCTGACCACGGTCTCGGCCCAGATGAGCTGCTCGCCCTCTTCGGGGACCCTCCCCTTCTCCGCCGCCATGTCAGTGAACCTGGTCAACAACATGGACGATCAGGCCCGCACCGCCACCGGCCACATCGACCTGCTCCTGGGCAATGGTGTGGTGTATGACAACTGGCGCAGCGGGTGGGTGGATCTGGAACCCGGCGGCGGGAGCCACCGGTCCTGGAGCCAGGCGATCCCGGCCCACTACTCCTTCTTCGGCAGCAGCGAGTTCCGTCTGGTGGTGGAGGATGTGACCCCGGCACCGTACAACCAGCCGCCCTATCTCGCTTCGGGCGACGTCAGTTCACGGGTCTGCACCGTGGTCGGCGCCGTGCCGGAATGACATCGGGGACGTACATAACTTTATAACTTGCCCCTAACCCGTTACTATAATTTGAGATATGGGTTGCGCTATGGCGTCGTGCCGATCGGTGCCTAACTCTTTGTTGATTAACAGGTTGGGCGTTAGTTATAAAGTAATGTACGTCCCCAAACTTTACTCTCCTGGGCCCACCTTGATCGTGCGGGCCACGTAGGAGATCTCCGCGGCCAGCTCGTCCTTGACCCCCACGGCCATTCTCTGGAACCCGGGGGCCATCATCAGGTTCAGCTCGTAGGTATAGAGCTGCAGCCTCGCCCTCTCCCAGTCGGCTTCGGGGATGGTGATCGGCAGCACGTGCTCCTGCACCGGTGAAAGATCCCCGTTGTCCTTGCGGGCGGCCACGGTGATCAGCACCCGGCCCTGGTGGCTGCCGTTGCGGTTGAGCAAGGTCAGCCGGCCCAGGGGGATCCGCACCTCCAGCGGCACGAGGTAGTTGCCGTCTTCCAAAGGTTGGTGCTCGCCGGTCCTCAGCTCGAAACCCATGTTGTTCTCCTGGTAGCCGAGGACCAGGGCGGAGATGGTCCCCTCCTCCATCTGCCGTGCGGGGGTCTGGTCGCGGTAGCCCTTGCGCTGGCGCACGGTCAGCTTGTCACCCTTGACCTTGACCTTGGTCCGGTGAAACTGGCCGTCGCCGGAGTGCCCGGGCTTGAAGCCCAGGGAGTAGTAGCTCTTGAAGTCCGAGCTGATCCGCTGCAGGCCGCCGGAAATGTTGTTGGTGTTGGTGATCGCCACCCCGCCGGTATCACCGGAGATGAACTTCAGCGAGGACTGCATGTTGGTGGCCGTGACCCCGTCGATGTGGCTGGAGAAGTTCCTTGACCGGTCCTGGGCGCTGGCCCCGTCCATGTTGCGCTGCCCGGCGGCATCGATGGTGTAAATCGTGACCCGGTTGGCATTGGCCTTCATGGTCACCTCCTCGAAACGGCGGGTGGCGTCGAAGCTCCGGGAGCGCAGCATCGCCCCGCTCCGCTCGTTCTTTTCCTCAAGGGCGTAGAACAGCTCCTCGGCGGCGACCATCGGCAGGCCGTCGCTGACGTAGAGCAGCGCCTTGCGCCCTTCGATGCCGGTGAGGAAACCAACCATCTCGCCCAGGGCGTCCATGGAGAAGCGCAGCTCGTTGTAGACCGATTCGGCAAAGTTTTCGATCCGCGGCATCATCCGGGCGGTATTCGAGGACTCGTTGATCTCCTGCAGCAGATCCCGGCGGTCCTGTTCGTAGAAGACGCGGTCCCCGCCCTCCTTGTCCACCTCATTGATGGAGGAGATGATCCGGCCATGATCGGTGGTGAAAGTGTTGTCGATGGTCAGCGAGCGGTCGTAGGACACCATCATCACCCGGTCTTCCGGCTGCAGCTCAACACGGAGGAAGGTCTTCAGCGCGGTGAGCACTTTTTTGCGGTTGAAGGGGTGGATGTTGAAGTTGTCGATGTAGATCACCAGGTACAGTGGCTGTTTTTTCGGCAGGGGTGGTGCTTCCGCCTCCACCGTTGGCTTCTCCCCGCCCAGGGTCACCGTTCCCCCTTCCACGGCGTAGAAGTTGCTGACGGTGGTTTCCTGACCGTCAACCACCAGCTCGAAGTCATCGCGGGTCAGGCCGGTCACCGGGTTGCCGTCCCTGTCGGTGACAAAGACCTCCAGCTCGATCACCCGCACCTCGATGGTTTCCGCAAAAAACGGGTCGGTCTGGGAGGTCTGGCCGCTGGCCACCGGAGGTGCCGCCTTCTCCTTCTCGGTCCCCACGGGGACCATCTGCGGGAGCTCCTGGGCAACCACTGGCAGGGCGGTGACCATGAGCAGGACGAAAAGGACGGTGAGCAGTGATTTCATGAAACAGCCCCCAAGCTGGTAGTTTACTGGTCTGCGTTAATACGACATCGAGGTCATTTTACAACATCCACCCCATGGATGCAGGAGTCTGGCCGGAATTCAGGGCAGCACCGGCCTGGTGCTGCGGATGGTCTGGCGGTAGAGAGGGATGTATTTCTTCACCAGCACCTGGTCCCAGGAGCAGCTGGTCCGCACGTGCTCGGCAGCCTGGACCTGGATCTTGCGCAGGGCGGTGGTGCGGGTTCGGCGGTAGGCGCGCAGCGCCCGCTCGATGGCCGTCAGCAGTTCCGGCGCACCGCCAAGGTAGGAGTAGCCGAAGCGACCGTCCAGAGTTTTTACCAGCCCCCCTACCCGATGGACGATGGGCACGTTGCCCATCAGCTGGGCAAAGTAGTCGGTGAGCCCGCACGGCTCGTAGCGCGAGGGGACGAGGCAGAAATCACCGGCGGCGTAAACCTGGTTGGCCAGCTGGCCGTTGTAGCCCAGGGCCAGGCAGACCCGCCCCGGGAAGTCTCCGGCCAGGCGGATGAAGTCCCGTTCGATGGTGTCGGCTCCTGACCCCAGCCCCAGCAGCTGCACCTTGTCATCCTTGTCGAACAGCTCCCGCAGCGCGGTGACCAGCGTGTCGTAGCCCTTCTGGAACTCCAGCCGCCCCACAAAGCTGAGCAGCGGTGTGTCCGGGGTGTAGGTGGCCTTGCCGTAGAGGGTGATCCCCTTGGGGGCCTTGCCCGCGGCCAGTTCCTCCAGCAGCTTTTGCTTGCAGACTTCCTTGCCATCCAGGTCGTTGCCTGCCGGCCAGAAGGGGGCAGCGGTGCCCAGGCGCTGGTTCTCCCGCGGGTTGTAGAGGGCTGCGTCCACACCGTTGGTCACCCCGTGGAGGGTGATGCCGCGGCCGCCCAGGGCGTGGCCCAGCCAGCCGGTGAGCGAGTCCTGGCCGGTCTCCTGCAGCTCGCGGGCGTAGTTCTCGCTTACCGCATTGATCGCGGTGCCGTAGAGCGCGCCGGCCAGCAGCGGGTCGAAGGAGCCGTTGAGCAGGCAGCCGTTCACCACTTCCCGCTCCACCCCGCAGATGGCGGCGGCAAAGTCCAGGTCGCCGATCTCCTGGTGGTAGCCGAGGCCGGCATTGTGGATGGTGACCAGGGTCGGGGTGTAGCCCAGCCGGGGGGCGAACCCGTCGGCCGAGGCCTGGGCGATGAGCGGCAGCAGGGCGGTGTGCCCGTCGTGGCAGTGGACGATGTCCGGGGCCAGGCCCAGGGCGGCCATGGTCATCAGCGTCCCCTTGACCAGCAGCACGTTCATCGGGAAGTAGTCGTAGTAGCCGGAGCCCTTGAGGCTGATGCGGCCCAGGGCCGAGGCTTCAGACGCGGTGTACTGGTAGATGCCGCGGCGGGGGATGGTGCCGCCCATCTCGTCGAGGAACTCGTAACGATTGGAACGGACCAGGTAGAGGGTCAACCGGCGGGACGGGGAATGGCTGAACAGGGTGACCTTCTCGGTGCGGTCCGGTTGATCGGGGTAGGCCATGGGCACGACGAAGGCGGCGACCTTTTTCAGGTCGAGGTCGGTGCGCTCGATGATCTCCGGGTAGCAGGGGAGGAAGACATCGGTGTGGATGCCGGCCACGGCCGAGGCCCGGGCCAGTCCGGCGGTGACGTCCTTGATCCCGCCGGCGCCGGCCAGCCCCTCGAACTCGCGGGAGACGTGGGCCACGCGCTTGACCAGCGGGGTGCGGCCCGGCCCGCCGGTGGACGGCTTGCGACGTGCAGTGGATTTATTCTTGTTGCTGGCCATTGGATTCCCCCACAGGGCCGGCCGTCTACGCCTCGGTGATCTTCAGCGATTCCACCCGGTAGAGCCAGAGCACCTCACCGAGACAGAGCAGGCAGATAAAGCCGTTGCTGATCGCGTAGGCGATGGCCGCGCCGTTGATACCCATTGTCGGTATCAAGTAATAGCACAGCCCCACCATCATGATCAACAGGATCAGTGAGTTGACCGTGTTGTACTGGGGGCGGCCCATCATCGAGATGGAGAAGCCTATGGGCCCGGCCAGCGCGGCGGCCACATTGCCCAGAGCCATGATCAGCAGGGCCGCTCGAGCGGCCACGTATTGTTGGCCGAAGATCGCCAGCACGTAGTTGGCCGCCACCGCATAGAACAGGACCATGGTGATGGCAAAGACGGTGACGATGACGCTCACCTTGAGCTGCAGGCGCTTGATCGACTTGATGTCCCCTTTGCCGAAGAAGTTTCCCACCATCGGGGTGAAGATGGCGTTGATTGCCGGAGTGATGAGCAACGGCAGAAAGGCCACCTTGAAGGCCACGTTGTACAGTGCCACATCGGTGGTGAGGAGGAAGAAGGCAATAATGAAAACGTTGATCTCGTCCCGGAACTTGCTCAGGGTGGCGGTGATCGAGACATACATGGTGAAGCGAAAGACCCGTTTGCCGTGAGCCTCGGGCACCAGACTGCGGTCGAAGAGATAGCCGAACTTCCGCCGCACAACCACGCAGGTGTAGATGAGGACGATCAGGGCGGAGAGCGGGTAGACCACGGCAAAGATCAGCAGCAGGTGGTCGGGGTCGAAGAAAATCAGGGACGTCAGGACGAAGAAGAACACCAGCACCATTTGCCCGATGAGGGCGATGTATTCGTACTTGACCAGGAACTTGCTTCTCAGCAGCCCGACGTTGAGCGAGGAAAGTGCCTGAAAAAAGGCGCTGAACGACATCAAGTGGATCAGGATGGTCAGACCCGGCTTGTTGTAGATATTGTTGGAAATATAGGGCGCGGTGAAATTGAGCAGGATCAGCAGGCTGACGTTGATCGGCAGGGCCAGCTTGTAGACCGTGATGACCACGCTCTTGATCTTGGCCTGTGAACCCTCGCCGGAAAAGAGCGAGCCGTAGCGGATGATGGTGATCGGCAGGCTGTAGGCGATAAAGAAGGTGGTGATGGCCACGCTGGTGGCCAGAACCAGCAGGCCGTACTCATCCATGGAAAGCACGCGAGTCTTGAAGAGGACGATCAACAGGCCCATTACCGTGTTGATCGACACTCCGGCAAAGGCGATGCTGGTCCCCTTGGCCAGCAGACGGTCATGCGTGCCCAGGCGGTTTTTCAGGTGTTGAAGAATTTGCATGGTAACTGCCGGTGGTGCCCTTTGTAAGAGCATCATGATATAGGCTTTATGCTGTATAAGCAAGGGAGGGATCAAGGCTCCCACCCCTTCCTGGACGATGGGGTGGGAGCTCTGTGGCGGGTGAAGGGACCTATGGGCTGGCCACCACCACCGCGGCGGAGATGCACGTGTTGCCGGCCGGAGGATAGGGTGGCTGATTGAACGGTGCCGGGGTTACATCAAAGGCCGTAATCGCGAAGATGTTACTGCCCACCAGCGACCCGAGAGCGGGCAGGGAGACGCTGAACGATGAGTTGAACGAGCTGCCGGCTGCGATGTTGGTGAATCCGCCCCTCCAGTTCGCGAAGAAGGATCCATTTCCCGCGGTGACGTCGATCCGTGCGGCCACTCGACGGGCCTGGTCCCCGTAGTTGTTTACCAGCGACACGGCGTGGCTGGTGGCAAAGGGCAGCGTTCCCGAGATCGGCAGGACGTTATAGTCACATCCCACGGTCCCCAGCACGTGGACGATACCGGTCATTCCGAAGCCGAAGTGGGGCCGGCAGAAGTAGAAGTAGTCCCCCGGGGTGGTGAAGGTGTGGGTGTAGGTCGATCCCACTGCCGGGAGCGAAGCATCGAAGAGTATCCCCGCGTCCGGATCCGTGGGGCCCGTCCCCGAGGTAACGGTGTGGGCGGGTCCGGAAACATGTGTCCACAAAACCTTATCGTTGACCACAATGGAAATCTCGTCGGAAATGAAGGACGTGCCGACGAGGTCTACATTGTGGGTGGCTGAAAAGGTGATCCCCCCACCGAACAGTGCGAAGACCGCAAGACAGATCACGATGCGTGTGTGCTTGACCATTGGCAATTCTCCCCTGGGCTGAATTCATTGAACTCGGCGGAATCCATGCCGTTTGTGTTGTAAATCGACCAATTTTATCTATTATTATATCATGGACCATCGGGATCCTGCCCGGCAATATTCTTCAGGACTTCATTTTATTTGGCAGCCCGGTTTGCTGCACCAATTCCTGCCAGATTCCTAACTCAAGGAATTGATCTGAAGACTACGGCGCCATCCCCGTGATGGTGCAATTTGCCGCGGCGGTCTCGCCCGCCGGCTGTCGGTCGGGAGGCGGAGTTGACGGCGGCCACCGAGCTGATGTCCGAGGCCGATCGGGTTGCCGATGAGGGCGATCACGCCCGGGCGGCGGAACTGGCGGGCCAGGCCGTGGAGATCCGACGCCGGCTCCGGGGGGGCGATGATCCGCTCACCCTGACCGCCATGAGCGACCAGGGCCGTTACCTGAACGCTGCCGGGAAGTTTGATCAAGCAGAGTTGGTGCTGCAGGAAGCGCTGGCCGGACGTCGCCGGGTGCTGGGGAACGATCACGAGAAAACAGTGGGCAGCCTGGTTCAACTGGCCTCGATTCTCCAGGAACTTGGGCGGTATGACGAGGCCGGGATTAAAAAGGGGACAGGTAACTAATTACATATAGCATCAATTCGTCCATCCTGTTGACAAGGGATGAGATATGATGAATTAATTAGTTACCTGTCCCCTTTTAAAAAAATGGGACGCCGCAATGCGGCGCCCCCGGGAGATGCCTCCCATGCCGTAATTTGTTATCCCACTATTTCACCCACCAGCTCTTCATCCTCGTCAAAGGCCGGTTCGGCAGGAGCGGTGGTTGTCGTCTTCGCGAAGAGCAGCTGGCCTTCCGGCCCGGCATCCGCTTCCACGGTGTCTCCGGGCTGGTAGCGACCCTCGAGGATCGCCATGGCCAGCGGGCCCATCAGCTCGCGCTGGATCACCCGCTTCAGCGGGCGGGCGCCATACTGCGGATCAAAGCCCTTCTCGGCCAGCAAGTCCAGCGCGTCCTCGCTCAGGGAGAGTGTCAGATGCTGACCGGCCAGGGTCTTCTTCGCCAGCTCCAGCTGGATCTCCACGATGCGGCGGATCTCCTCCCGCCCCAGGCTGTGGAATACGGCGAACTCGTCCACCCGGTTGAGGAACTCGGGGCTGAAGTGCTCCTTCAGCGACTCCATGGCCCTGGCGTTCACCTTCTCCGGATCGTCATCGGTCAGCTCGGCGATCCAGCGGCTGCCCACGTTGGAGGTCATGATCAGCACCGTGTTGGTGAAGTCCACCGTACGGCCCTTGCCGTCGGTGAGCCGGCCGTCCTCGAGGATCTGCAGCAGCACGTTCATCACCTCGGGGTGCGCCTTCTCCACCTCGTCCAGCAGGATGACGCTGAACGGGCGGCGGCGGACCTTTTCGGTGAGGTAGCCGCCCTCGTCGTAACCCACATACCCCGGGGGGGCGCCGATCAGCCGGGACACCGAGTGCTTCTCCATGAACTCCGACATGTCCACCCGGACCATCGCTCCCTCGTCGTCGAAGAGGAAGTCGGCCAGGGTGCGGGCCAGTTCGGTCTTGCCCACGCCGGTGGGTCCCATGAAGAGGAAGGAGCCGATGGGACGGTTGGGGTCCTGCAGCCCGGCCCGAGCCCGGCGGACCGCATCGCTCACCGCGGCCACTGCCTCGTCCTGGCCCACCACCCGGCGGGTCAGCCGCTCTTCCATGTTGACCAGCTTGGCCTTCTCGCTCTCCAGCATCTTCGACACCGGGATGCCGGTCCAGTGGGAGACCACCTCGGCGATGTCCTCCTCCTCCACTTCTTCCTTCAGCATCCGCTGGTCCAGCTGCAGCTCGGCCAGTCGGGTGTTGGCCGCCTTCAGCTGCTCGGCCAGCTTATTCTGGACGCCGTAGCGCAGCTCGGCGGCACGGTTGAGGTCGCCGGTCCGTTCGGCCCGTTCCTCCTCCACCGTAGTCTCCTCGATGTCGCTCTTCAGTGTGCGGATGGTGTCGATGGCCTGTTTCTCGGCCTGCCAGTGCGCCTTCATCCGCGTGCTCTCTTCCTGCAGCTCGGCCAGCTCACGGGCGATGATCGTGCGCCGCTCCTTCGACGCCGCGTCCTTCTCCTTCTTCAGCGCCTGACGCTCGATCTCCAGCTTGGTGATCTTCCGCACAACCATGTCGATCTCCGCCGGCATGGAGTCGATTTCGATCCTCAGGTGCGAGGCGGCCTCGTCCATCAGGTCGATGGCCTTGTCCGGCAGGAAGCGGTCGGAGATGTAGCGGCTGGAAAGGGTGGCCGCGGCCACGATTGCCGAGTCCTGGATCCGCACCCCGTGGTGCACCTCGTAGCGCTCCTTGAGACCGCGGAGGATGGCAATGGTGTCCTCCACTGTGGGCTCGCCCACATAGACCTGCTGGAAGCGGCGCTCCAGGGCAGCATCCTTCTCGATATACTTCTTGAACTCGTTGAGCGTGGTGGCCCCCACACAGCGCAGCTCGCCGCGGGCCAGGGCCGGCTTGAGCATGTTCGAGGCGTCCATCGACCCCTCGGCCGCACCGGCGCCGACGATGGTGTGCATCTCGTCGATGAAGAGCACCACGTCGCCGTTCAGCTCCTCGATCTCCTTGATCACGGCCTTCAGGCGGTCTTCGAACTCGCCGCGGTACTTGGCCCCGGCGATCAGGGCGCCCATATCCAGGGCGAGAATCCGCTTGTCCTGGAGGGTCAGCGGGATGTCGCCGGAGATCACCCGGCGGGCCAGGCCCTCCACGATGGCCGTCTTGCCCACGCCGGGCTCGCCGATGAGCACCGGGTTGTTCTTGGTCCGGCGGGAGAGCA
This sequence comes from uncultured bacterium, assembly GCA_965531145.1. Taxonomy (GTDB): domain Bacteria; phylum Acidobacteriota; class JAQAZP01; order JAQAZP01; family JAQAZP01; genus JAQAZP01. The sequence continues at coordinate 17,496 of CBESOE010000031.1, forward strand.
CCTGCACCACCCGGCGGATCTCGTCGTCGCGGCCGATCACCGGGTCGAGCTTGCCCTGGCGGGCCAGCTCGGTGAGGTCGCGGCAGTAGCGATCGAGGGACTGGAATTTCTCTTCGGGGTTGGCGTCGGTGACCCGCTGGTTGCCGCGCAGCTCTTTCAGCGTGCTCAGCAGACTGTCCGGAGTGATGCCGAAGCGGTTGAGCAGCCCGGCAATCTCGCTGCCCGAGAGACCGGCGGCGGCCAGCAGCAGGTGCTCAGTGCTGACGTACTCGTCCTTGAGATCCGAAGCAGCCTTGAACGCCTTGTCCAGCAGCTTGCGCAGCTCACCGGAGAGCTGGGGCTGGGCCGCATCGCCGTTCACCGACGCCTGTGCGTCGAGGCTCTGCTGCAACTCGGCGGTCAGACCGCCGATGTCGGCGCCCAGTTTCTGCACCAGCGGCAGGACGATCCCCTCCTGCTGGTTCAGCAGGGCGGCGAGGAGGTGCTCCGGGCCGATCTCGGCATGGCCCCGTCCGGCGGCCATCTCGGCGGCCGACTGCAGCGCCTCCTGGGATTTCATGGTCAGTTTCTCGAATCGGATCATGGCTCTACCCCCACTTTGTATCCGTTGGGAAATCAGGGACTGTCACCCCGTTCCTGCCGCATTCTGGCGGCTGACAATCTGGAATCAGGTGACTGTCCCCGACTTCCCCCATCGGGGATTTCCCCGGTTTTTATCGTGGCCCGAGCGCCGGGAATCGACGCTTGCGGGTGTTATCTGAACGGCGCCGGCGGCGGTGTTGCACGCCCGCCGGGCCGGGTGGACCGGGTCCTTCCTTCGGCGCCTGGCGCCGGGAGTCTGACCCGGACAATAGGTCTATAAGATCGTGTTGGGCTTGAGTCAACTTTGGGGAGCCGTTTTCACCAACAAAGTAGAACGAAATGGAGCTTATTGTTTGGAGGATTTCATGCCCGATTCTTCCCATTTTCAGCATTATTTTGCGGGACGCAGTCATTCGTTGCGAGAGTAATACCGCGGGCATATATTGAAATCAACGTGTTGTACGGGTACCGGCCGCGATCCCCGCTCCGGAATCCCGTCCGCAGCTCTGACCGCTCCCCGGGAGAAGGCTCACAGTGAGCTGTCTTCGGGGTGCGTGTTCTTTTTGCACATCTGAACAGCCCTGGTATCTCATCCTTTGGACGTACTCTTTCCGGAGGTCTTCACCATGTCTATTCGCGCCTCGAGCTCCTCTCTGGCGGGAAAATTCCTGCTCTACCTGTTTCCCCTGATCCTCATCGCGGCCATTCCGGTGGCAGGCGATGAACTGGTCGTGCCCACTCCGGCCTACCCCACCATCCAGTCGGCGATCAATGCCGCCATCACCGGCTGCGTGTTCGAGGACAACCGGAGCTACGGCGGCGATCCCGGCGGAGCAGTTCGTACTGCCTTGAGCGATACTGTCATCGACGGGTGTACCTTCATCGATAATCTGGGGGGTGAGTCGGGAGGCGCCATCTGCTGTTCCTACGGGGCGCCGACGATCAGCAACTGCCTGTTCGAAAACAATGTGGGCTCGACGAGCGGCGGCGCCATCATTCTGTCCAGCACCACCGGCGCCACTGTCAGCGGCAACCGGTTCATTGGCAACTCCGTGACTGCCGGCTATTCTGGTGGAGCCATCTACTTCAACATCGGCTCCGACGTGACGCTCACCAATAACCTGTTTGTCGGCAATCAGGGGGGGCACGCTGGCGCAGTAGTCGCGTTATACACTGAAGGCGTATTCTCTGGAAACACCGTGGTCTACAACACGGCGGCCGGTTGGGGTGGCGGTTATGGTTTCTGGAGTGACACCACGGTCACCCTGACCAACGAGATCATTCGGGGCAACAGCGCGGCTACTGGCCCGGCGATTTACATCGGGGACCAGTACGGTGCCCTGACATCGGTAACCATTGACTGCTCCGATGTGGAGGGCGGCCTGGCGGCCTGCTATGTCTATCCTGGTCACGTACTCAACTGGGGCAGTGACATGGTCGATGCCGACCCGGTCTTTTGCGATGCACCGAATGGCGACTACCAGTTGGCCGAGAACTCACCGTGCACCACGGCCCAACAGCCGGTCTGCGGACGGATCGGCGCTTATCCCGAAGGGTGCGGTCCGATGACCGTGCGAGCCGGTATGACCTGCATGCCGTCGTCGGGTACCCTGCCCTTTACCACCCAGATGCAGGCGGTGATGACCAATCTCTGCTACGACGAAGCGAGACGCCTTTCAGCGCGGATCGACATCCTGCGCGCCGCCGGCGGCTACGTCAATGGCTGGCGTCGCGGCTCTGCCAATGTGGCGCCCAATGCCGACCTGTCGATGACCTGGAATCAGAATATCCCCGCTCTCGGTTCACTGGTGGGGGACAACGTCTTCACCATGGTGGCGGTGGACGTAACCCCGGCGCCCTGGAACCAGCCGCCCCACTGGCCCTCTGGCGATTCGGACAGCGATGCGGCCACGGTGATAGGTGTGTCTCCGTGAGCACAATTGTCATTGCGAGGAGCCGAAGGCGACGTGGTGATCTCGTGAAAAAGGGGACAGTCACCGGGGCGTGACAGTCCCCTTTTCTTTTGGCGCCGACTCGGTCAGCCGATATCGATGGAAATGGGGCAGTGGTCCGAGCCCATCACGTCCATGTAGATCGCGGCATCCTTCAGCTGCGGGCGCAGCACTTTCGAGATGCCGAAGTAGTCGATACGCCACCCCACGTTCCGCTCGCGGGCCTTGCCGAAGTTGCTCCACCAGGTGTATTGCCCGCCCTCCTGGTTGAACTCGCGGAAGGTGTCCACAAAGCCGGCCTTGACCAGCTTGCCGAACTCGGCCCGCTCCTCGTCGGTGAAGCCGGCGTTCTTGTGGTTGGTTTTGGGGTTGGCCAGGTCGATCTCCTTGTGGGCCACGTTGAGGTCGCCGCAGAAGACCACTGGTTTGGTCTTTTCCAGTTTCTTGAGATAGCGGCGGAAAGCCGGGTCCCACTCTTTGGTGCGGTAGTCCAGCCGGGCCAGGCCGCGCTGGGCGTTGGGGGTGTAGACCGTCACCAGGTGGAAGTCATCCAGTTCGACGGTGAGCACCCGCCCCTCCTTGTCCAGGGCTTTCTTGCCCAGGCCGCGGGTCACCTTCCCCAGTTCCACCCTGGTGAGGAATGCCGTTCCAGAGTAGCCCTTCTTCTCCGCCGGGTACCAGTGCATCTCGTACCCGGGGATCTCCGTGTCCACCTGTTCGGGCAGGGCCCGGGTCTCCTGCAGGCAGATGATGTCGGCGCCGGACCTGGCGACATAGTCGACGAAACCCTTTTTGATTGCCGCGCGGATGCCGTTGACGTTCCAGGAAATGATCTTCATCGGTGTCCTCCAAAAGTTGGAGGACTATTGTACACGGAATTGGAGTGAAGAAGTGCCGGTTCGAGACGAGTGGTTCCCGAAACTCAATCCGCCTTCGGGGCGGCAACTTTGACCCCGTTGCTCGACGTTGCGAAGTCGTAGGCAGTGAAACTCACACCGGGAATAGCGGCCAGTTCCTGGCCGTCGTAGTTCCACCCCCTGACCGAGGCCGGGTTGCCGGGACCGGGCCCCGGGCCGGTGACGATTTCGTCGATGCCGTCGTTGTCGATGTCGCCACAACTGACGTTGACACCCCAGTCGAGGTCGTAGGCAAAGAAGTTCACACCCGGTATGGGCTGGGCGGTACCTTCGCCATCCCAGTTCCAGGCTCTGACGTGGGGACCGAATATCGCTCCCGGCCCCGGGCCGGTGACGATCTCGTCGATGCCGTCGTTGTCAATATCCCCGCAGCTGACATTGACCCCCCACTGCAGGGTTCCGTAGGCGAAGTAGGAGACGCCGGAAATGGGGGTGACCGGCCCCCCTCCGTCATAGTTCCAGGCCCTGACGTGCGGGCCATAGATGGTTCCCGGCCCGGCGCCGGTGACGATCTCGTCCATGCCGTCGCCGTCGATATCTCCGCAGCAGACATTAACTCCCCACTTGGGTGTGCCGTAGGCGAAGAAAGAGACGTCGGGCAGGGCTTCCACCGGCCCCTCGCCGTCCCAGTTCCAGCCGCGAACATGGGGGCCGAAGACGGCACCCGGGCCGGCGCCGGTGATGATTTCATCAAGTCCGTCACCGTCGATATCTCCGCAGCTGACATTCACGCCATACTTCAGGGTGCCGTAGGCCTGAAACGAGACTTCGCTGATCGGTGTGCCGTCGGTCTGGAAGGCCCTGACGTGCGGTCCGAAGATCTGCCCCGGGCCGGGGCCGGTGACCACGTCCGTGACGCCGTTTCCCCTGAGGTTCCCCAGGGCCACGTTGACACCGTACCCGGGCGCGCCGTAGGCCAGCCACTGGTCGGGCAGGGGGTTGGCGTGGGCCGGACGGAACAGCCGCACCAGCGGCGGGTTGTCCGGTCCCGGGCCGGGCCCGGTGGCCAGGAACTCCTGGCCGGAGCCGTTGAGAAAAACAGCCACATCCCTCATATCGAAGAGGGGGGCCGCCAGGTCGAGGTCGCCATCGTTGTCCAGGTCGTGGGCCAACGCCCGCAACATCCTCGCGGTGCCCAGCCGAAGCGGCTCATCGAAGGAAAATTCCCCGGTACCCAGGTGAACCTGCAGGCCGTGGTGGGTGATGACCAGGTCCGGGATACCGTCCCCATTGAGATCCTCGATAAGCAGACGTGGTTTCGACGTCGGGTAACTCTCGGTGAAGCCACCGGAGTAATCGACGGTATGAATCGGGCCGATAACGAAAGTCCCGTCACCTGTCCCGGTGAGGAAGTGCACTTCTGCTTGGTAGCTGCTGTCGGTGTTTCGTTTGAGGACGGCCAGGTCGAGAAACTCATCCCCGTTGAGGTGGGCGGCAGTGATTGAATAGTCGTATGACCATCCGCTGCCGATATGGAGTGGATCGGCAAAGGTACCGTCACCGTTGTTGATCGCGATCGCCCTGTCGCTGGTGGCCAGGTCCGGTGCGCCGTCATTGTTGAAATCAGCGGTGCACAGGTGCTCTGGGTTGCGGCCCACCGGAATGCTTTCCGCCGTGCCGAAGGTGCCGTCGCCATTCCCCGGCATGACGAGCAATGACGCGCCGCTGGTCATGGCCAAGTCGGGGTGGCCGTCCCCGTTGAAGTCGGCGGTCACCATCTCCCGGCCGTCCCCCGAATACGGGACCGGATCCTCGAAGGTGCCGTCACCGCGCCCGAGCAGCACGCTGTAGCCGGGATCGTAATACAAGGAGTTGGCCACCAGATCGAGGTGGCCGTCGTGGTTCAGGTCCACGCTGATCAGGTCGGACAGGACAGGCTCGACCTCAAGGGTCAGGGTCCTGGTGAAGCCGCCGGAACCGTCACCGGTGAGCACAACCAGCCCGGGATCGTGTTGCCAACTTTCATAGTACCCCGAGTACCACCACGAGTGAGTGGTCACCGCCAGGTCCGGGTGGCCGTCTTCGTTGAAGTCCCCGCAAGCGAGGTCCTGGGGCTGATCGGTCCCGCTTTCGACAGTGCGGGCAGCGCCCAGGCGGCCATCCTCCCGAGCGAAGAGAATGGATCCGTAACCCTCCCATGCCATGGTCAGGATATCGGCGGACCCGTTCTCGTCCAGATCGGTCAGGCCCCCGCTGTAACCGCCCTGGCAACTGGGATAACGGCGATGATCGATGAATCCTCCGCTGCCGTTCCCCAGGTGGACCGAGACACCGGTGCCAACGGCAACCAGATCCGACCATCCGTCGCCGTTCACATCCCGGCAAGAGACGGTGGTTACATCTGCCGCGGCTTCGATATCCTGCCCCGCTGTAAACGTTCCATCCCCGTTGTTGACCTGGATCAAGAGTTTCATGCCGTACTCATAGCTCCTGATCAGCTCGGGCCGCTGGTCCCCGTTGAGGTCGGCGGAGAAAATGTGGTGGGGTTCCACAAAGTCCTGCCCATTCACGGAGAGATCGACCGGATCGGAAAACGTGCGATCACCGTTCCCCAGCAGTATTTCCGTGTTTGCCGCTTCGATAGCAAAGTAATAGCCATAATCTATGAAATAACTGTCGAGGAATGCGACATCCTGGTTCCCGTCGCCATCGAAATCGCCCAGGGCCAATGAGGTCACACTGTGAGAAGTACCACTATGATATCCATAATAATCATCCTCAACAGCGAAGTAGAGAGTGCGGCCGAGGAAGGTGCCATCCCCGTGTCCGTAGTTGATGCTGATATAACCGGTGGAATCATGGTGGTACATGCCAACGATATCCAGGTGGCCGTCATTGTCCATGTCGCCGAGCCGGGACATGTTGAAATACTCGTCGCAGGCATAGTGGCGGTCGGTCTCCTCGAAGGTGCCGTCGCCGTTTCCCAGGTGGATCGCTTTTTTTCCGGGGTTGCCCTCAATCCAGTAGGACAGCAGATCGAGTACCCCGTCTTCATTGAAATCTCCGAGGACCTGGGGTCTGGTGTACTCCCCCTGCCAGATCGGGTCGCCGAATGTTCCGTCGCCGCGCCCGAGACGGGATTCAATCCGGCTGGACCATGACGTGCTGTATAGCGAGACTGCAAATATGTAATCATTGTGCCCGTCCCCGTTCAGGTCTCCGGACACCGCTCCAGTGATGTACGTCGCGTCGGGGTACTCAAAGGTCAGTTCGGAATCGAAGAGATGGCGGTCGGTGGCGGAAGAGGCCGTGACCGGGAGTGGTGCCGCGAGAAGAGCCAGGGTCAAAAGGACCGGAACTGCCGGACCGGTTTTCCCAATCCGCCGCGCAGTCTTCTTCAGATGTGGATACCGCATGCCCCCTCCTCTGGAAATGATTTGAGAGCGAGGTGATTATCGCCCGGGCAAAGTCATATTCAATGTAAGTTATTATCCATGAAATGTCTCTCACGATTCTTTGTTGGGGCTGAATTCCAACTCAAAGGTTTGCCCAAATACGAGCCTCACCGGGCCCAGCAGCCCAGATGGCAGCGGTGCCGGTTCCAGCCGGTTGGCCATGGTGTTGGTCACCACCAATGTCAATCTGTTCTCTCCCGGCCGGAGAAACTGCTCCACCCGGAGCCGGCGAGGTGGCCAGAGCAGGTCACCGGCGGGCTGGCCATTGATGATCACCCGGGCCGCCTCCCGGATGTCGCCCAGGTCGAGGAAAGCAATGTTATTCCCCTGGAGATGGTCATTTGCCGTCAGATCGGAGGAACTTTCCCCACTTGGATGATTGTCGTCAGGGGGATTGCCTCCATTATTGGGATTAAACTCCACATGGTGTTCATCAAGCTCAAATGTGATGTTGTATTCGGCACTGCCCGAAAACTGACCGCGGCCCAGGGCCCGCCAGTCCTGGAGGGGCTGATTGGACAGCGTCATTTCCTGGGGCCACTTGTCCCCCAGGCCATCCTCGAACTGCCCCCCTTCCATGGGCAGGAAGCGGATCTCCCAGCCATGGGTAAAATTGATGGTTTTTGGTAGATCTCCCACCTGTGCGGACAATAGCCAGTCCTGTCTGGATCTTTTTGCCACAATTTCATATGAATCCTGCCCCACCGTCCCTGATTCCACCACTCTGGCCCATTTTTTCCCCGAGTTCCAGGCTATCCCCTCCACTGTGGGGGACTGTTCGGTGGATCGCCGAATTACCAATACCTCGTCGAGGTTTGTCTCCTCGACCCGGGTGGTCACCGGCTCCGGACGGTCGATGAAGAGGAGGGCCGAACTCCGGGCCGGAAGAGTCATTGGAAGCAGGATGCGTTCCGCCGGGTCGATACTGAAGCCGTGCAGCGGGGTTACCGAACCGTCGGCCGGATCGAGACGCCAGGGCCGGCCGGGGCCGGCGACGGCGGCGGTGAAGCTTTTCTCGCTTTCACCCTGGTTGAGGATGAAGACCAGTGAGCCGCCATCATCTTCCGCGATCTCCTTCCGCAGGTGGCGGATCTCCGGGTCGGCGGGCAGGATACGCAGGGCCGGGGCGCAGTGGGCCGCCACGGCGGGAACCAGATCACTGAAGGGGCTGCTTTCCGCCACGGCTTCGGCGGACCGGTCCCGCTTCCGGCTGAGCCAGCTCTTGTAGGTCGCCGTGGCCCGGGCCTCCAGGCGCGGGACCACCTTGGCGCCGAGCTTTCGCAGGCCGCGGAGCAGTCGGAGCACGCGTGGCCCCTGGGCCGGGTGGACGGTTTCTTTGCCCTGGTGGGGGACGAAGATGGTCGCGCCGTTGCCGAACACGGAGACCAGGGTGAGATCCCCGGTGTTCTGTCCATTCTGTTGAAAAACCCCGGGGAAGATCCGGGCGGACCACTCCCGCAGGGGATCCGTCTCGCCACCGGCATCGGCCAGTTCGATCTCCGGTGTGGTTCCCACCGCGGCCAGCAACCCTCCGGCGGCGGTGAATCGTTCCAGCTTCTCCGCCATTCCTGCTGGCAGAGCCCTGCACTCTGGAAGGATCAGCACCGTGTAGCAGCTCTGGTCGAGGGCCAGGACCCCGTGCTGCTCCACCTTCGCCCGCCCGATCATCTCCGCGTCGAGGATCTGGAAGTCGATCTGGGCCCGCTCCAGGACCAGGGCCAGCCCGCGGAAGGCGGCGTCCACCTGTCGTGCGGCCGCCTCGCCCTCGGGCCCGGCGCTGAGGTCGGCCCAGACTGTGGGCAGCGGGTAGAAGAGGGCCACCGATGCCGCCGGGCGGCCCTGTTCCAGGGCGGCGAAAAGACGCCGGCCGTAGGACTGGAAGCCGGGGTAGAAGGGCCACCAGCAGTTCTGGAAGAAGAGCGAAGGCGGGCACTCGCGGTGTCTGTCGCCGGCCATGCTGTAGTGGAAGGCGTGGGGGATCAGCCGGGTCAGGCCGCGAACCGCCTGCCAGTCGGTGGTGTAGCGCATATGTTCGAGGGACAGCCCCCAGCCGAAGATGCCAAAGGTTTCGCTCTGCAGTTGTTCGAGGCCCAGGTGCAGGGCGGCCGAGGCGCCCAGGCGAACCGACACCGACTGCTCCTCGCTCACCTGGCCCACCAGGTCCACCCCGGCCTGGTCCATGTGGCGGAAGTGGCGGAAAAAGTCACCCTGGGAGCGGGCGGTGGTCAGCAGGTCCTCCTCACCCAGCAGGTGGCCGATCAGCTGGAGGCCGTTGGCCCGGCACCACTGCTGGAGCTGATCGAAGTAGCTGGCGCGGTAGCGGTCGGCCAGGGTGTCGAAGAAATCGGCGCGGACCCGGGCGGCGTCGGCATCAGGGTCGCCATCCTGCCCGGGAGGTTGCCAGAGGGAGCCGAGACCGGGCAGCAGGTCGTAGCCCTTCAGTTGGTGGAAGTGGGCGGGGAAACCGGCGGTCCAGGGGATGGTGCCCGGGTCGCAGCCGTGGAGGTTGTTGTAGAAGCCCGGTTCGTCGGTGAAGAAGCCGAGGACCACGGTGCCGAAATAATCGTGGAGATATTTGAGGTAGCGGTCGTGGGTCAGCGAGATGAAGAGGCGAACCGCCTCCGGGTCGAGCAGATCGGTGTAACGGATCCCCGGCAGGTAGGTGACCGAGAAGGAGGTGGGCCTGCTGATATAGAGATCGATGGTTGTGGTATCCGGCGAAATGGGGAGACGGATGGGGGTTGAGGTTGTTTTCGGGATGCTGGGAAGCGGCTGATGGGGATAATCATCGATTTTGTTGTCTATATCATCATTCGGATGGGGTTGTGTGGGGTTGGTTGTCGATTGTTCGATGCCTGGTGGCGTGACCAGCTCCGGCAGGATTTCCTCTGCTCCGCCTTCGCCGTCATGAGCGAACACGGCAACAAGCTGTTCCAGCGGGGACAGGCTGTGCCGGATACTGGTGCGGCCTCCGGCATCCATTGTTACCCGGGCCAGGTGCCGGGCGCAGCGGGTGGGATCCTCCTCGATCAGCTTTCCGCCGGCATACCCGCTGGGCCAGTTCAGTTCGTCGTAGAGCCAGACCTTCATCCCGCGGACCCGGGCCTCCTCCACCGCCACCCTGGTCATCTCGAACCACTGGTCAGAGAGGTACTCTGTTTCCAATCCCTCGCGAGGGTGGATGACAAAGGCTTCCACCCCGGCGGTGGACATCAGGCCGATCTGCCGGCGGATCTCGTCCTCATCCAAATCGCCGTTCCACATCCAGAAGGGCATGGGGGCGGAATCACCCCCCGGATCGGCGAAGGTGCGTAGAAAGGCCGGGGTGCCAGGGCTATGGTCTCTACAGGTGTCTCCACGGTCACTCATGGTGGGAATATTATAACAATGATCGTTAGAGTTTGCGGATGGAAAATTTATTATCGTTTGACGGTCGACATTTTGGTCGAATCGGTTACGGAATCCGGCACGGATTGTCGGGGTTGGTTTAACACCAGGGGTAGTGGTTCAGAGTCCGGTGGGAGTCCTTTAAAATTAAAATCTCCTGATAACCCTAGGTGTACCAGGTCATTTACGCTGAACTGCCCCCTTCGGCTCCATCCAATCCCCTCTTCTGGCACATTTCTTGAGTATTGGTAGGGCAGTTGTAATCCGAATGAAGCAGTTTAATGTTCCCGGCCGCCATTGTCTCAAGGAGGATGGATTCATGCTCAGGTTTTCGAAGGTCAGATCCGCTGTCATGCCCGTGGCATTGCTTGTTGCACTGGTTCTTATCGCCTCTCCCATCGCGCTCTACGCCTTTGAGATTGTCATCGACGTCGCGCCCCGAGTGCTCAACATACAGAGCAAGGGCACGGTGGTGACGATCCACACCGAGGTCGCCTATTCCAGTGTTGATGCCCACAGTGTCAGCCTCAACGGCGTGGAGATCAGCAGCTGGAAGGCCGATGCCCAGGGCAATTTCGTGGCCAAATTTCCCATGGGAGCGATCAAGAATCTCCCCGGCCTGATTATCGGGGACTACAACACCCTGCGGCTGGCCGGGGTCACCTCTCTCGGGGAACCCTTTGAGGGCGAGGCCCAGATCCTGGTCATCGATGTGAGGCCCAAGCACTGACGTCATCCCCAAGGGGCGGTAATCCCCTTTCACGCCCCTGTGGCGCCCCCGGAAAACCGGGGGCGCGATTTCTCAGCTGACCTCCTGCCCGCCCGCCACCCCGCAAAAGTTCAATAATTCCAATAATATAGCCCTGGTGGACATTATTATAATGTTTCATATCAGCACCCGGCTTGTCGATAAGCAGATACAGAGAAGGAGATGTCAGATGCGGAAACACCGTGTACTGTCCCGTCGTGCGCTTGCGGTTCGGTCGGATGGCAGGGGAAAAGCAGGATCGAGTATTGACCGTGGCTTCACCCTGGTGGAACTCGTGGTGGTGCTGACCTTCATCGGTTTGATTGCCATGATTTGTTTTGTCTCCTTCAGCGAGTGGATCGACACCTACCGCTTGAGCCGGGATGCCAATGCGGTGGCCTCGGAGATGGCGATGGCCAGATTCAGGGCCGTTTCGGCGAGGCAGGACATCTCCTTCACTATTTCCGGCGGAACGGGTTATGTGGCCACCTACCGTTTCGCTCCGGGTGGCCAGCTCAAGCACCTGACATACTCGGTCACGATCAGCAGCATCAGCGGTGACAACCCCATCGTCTTCAACTCCCGGGGGATGGCGTCCGGCGACACCACCGTCACCCTGGTCAATGACTCGGGAACCACCTTCACGGTCAATGTAAATATTGTCGGCCTGGTGGAGGTGACCGAAGGAATATGAATGAGGAAGAAACCTGATCACTCTGCCGGCACTGCCGCCGGGTTCAGCATCATCGAGGCGATGTTCGCCATGGTGATCTTTGCCATCGGCATTGTCGCTGTCTCCGGCGTGTTCCTGATCAATATCAAGCAGAACGCGGTGGCCCAGGACGTGACCCAGGTCAGTACTCTGGCCCAGGATATGCTCGAGGACCTGACCGACATCAATTACGACGCCATGGCCGCCGGCGGGGATGCAGGCAGTATCACGGCCGATGTGACCGGTTACTTTGACACCCCCGAGCCGGGCTTTCTCCGCCGGTGGGAGATCGAGGTGGACGCTCTGGTGGCCGGGATGACGACGATCAGGGTCAGGGTGATTTCCGCACGCAAACTGATCGGAGATCCCGCAGAGTGCACCGTGGTTTTGACCCGGACCAGGTGATGCCCTATTTGATTCGCAACGAGGGAACGGAAATGCACGGTCAGCTGAAATCGGGCGACGAACAGGGATACTCCCTGATCGAAATTCTCGTCGCCGTTGCCATTATGATGATGCTTCTCGGCGGGATCAGTACACTGCTGGTGGAAGGGCAGCGCATCTCCGCCGGCCAGACCGATATTATCAGGATGCACCAGAGCGTCAGGACCGCGATCGACCTGATGTCGAGTGAGATCCTGATGGCGGGCTATGATCCCACCAATCCGAACTACCCCTTCATCCGGAGGGCGCCGATCCTCGAACCTTCGGCCACCACGCTGAGAATCATTGCCGATCTGAACAACGACGGCGACGCTGCCGACGCCAATGAAAACGTGTTCTACGAGTGGGATTCGTCCACCAATGAGATCACCAGGGATACCGGCAGCGGTGGAGTGGTCATTGCCAGGAATATCTCCGCCTGCACGTTCACTTTCAACCCGGCGGCGACGACCCTGAGCAGCGGTGCGGTGTCGGGTGGCACGTCACTGCCCGTCGTATCGGCCGCGGGGCTCCAGATCGGCGATTCGATCTATGTTGCGGACACCGCAAACTCGGAGAATAAGTTCATCTCCGGTATCCTCGGGAACAATATCGCGGTGAAACCGCCCCTGGTCAACAACTACAGTGCGGGCAGCACGGTGGCCCGGGTAAATAAAATCACCCTGGCGATCACCGGCCAGACTGAAGAGGAAAACCCCCAGACGGACAGTTTCTGGAATATCGACCTGACGACGAGCATCACCATCAGGAACACCGGCATCTGATGGTCCATGGAGAATGCCATGAGGGGCAGGACTGGAAGAGCGAGCATTGATCATGAGGGGCCCGGCAACACCGGGAACGCTCTTCTCATCGCCGTGTTCGTCATGTTCGTCCTGACCATCCTCGGCCTGGGGCTGCTGGCGCTCACCGACATCGAAAGCCGGATCAGTGACAACTACCGCAACCAGATCAGGGCGCTCTACCTCGCCCAGTCGGGTGTTGAGCGGGGTGTTTATTATTTCAACAACCCTTCTGCTTTCACCGACACCAGTGGTGTCTACAATGGGTACACCGTGGGCAGCGTCGCCGACGCACAGATGTTCTTCGAGCCTCGAATGATGGTAGGTCGTGCATCGTCCTTTTACAATACCTTTGGCCTCAGCCAGTTTGACGACACGAACAACGACGGCAGCAGCGACGGTCACGACGAGACCACCCCGGTCCTGTCCTACCACAGGGATTACAGTTCGGCGCATCGCGCCTTTCTCGATTCCATCACCTCGGATGTGACCGGCAGCACCTACATCAGGGAGCTGATGGTGTACGCAGCGCCGGCCGGCCTCAATGCACTGGCCACGATCAGGGCCACCGCCGTGGTGGACGAGTCGGAGCGAACCGTGGAGGTGATGTTGGCGCCGGTGCCCGATCCGGCCGGCCCGGGCCAGGGGTTTGCGGATGCGCTCGCCTCCGGTGCCGGGGCCAGCTGGAACGGCAATGCTGTTTCCGTGCACTGGGGCCGGGTGAGAATCCAGACCGCGACGACCGACATCGGCAACAACTTCGCACAGGTTCCCTACCGCATGCCGGACGCTCCCATCGACAACAGTTCCTACCCGGGTATCAGCGCCACCGATCGCTGGCTTCGGATCCTGACCACGGCGGAATTTACCGGTCCGAGCCCGTCGGCGAATGATCCCTCCTACCAGAGTATGCCGTCCAGCGCCGGGGATCAGTCCTCCCACCAGTACATACAGCCAAACGTCAATCTGTTCTCCAATGAGGCCTTCACCGTCGACTACTGGGATTACGCCACGGCCAAGCTGCTGGCCCAGGAGTACGGGACCTATTACATCTCGGACGCTTCGGGGAACATCTACCTCAACGGCGAAGGTTCTCCCATGAGCTTCAGGATCGCGACCAACGGCCGAAACGTGGGATATGTCTTTGTCGACACCACCAACGGCGCGCCGCCGGAATCAGGCGGAGGCAACCTGGCCACCATCAGCGTCAGCGGCGATTACTGGACCGAGGGGCTGTTCTATCTTGCGGCAAATTTTTACTCCACCAGTCTGGGAACGGGGAGCAGCAAGACGGTTCTCTCGCCGCCGATCCTGCAGGGGTTGCGAGGCTCCATAAGCCCCGGTTCGTCGACATTCACCGTGACCTTGGGAGATACCAGCCAGATGGTTGTGGGTGACATCATCCTCATCGGTACAACCACCACCTCCGAGGAATTGGAGATTGTCAGTATCAACGGGAGCAACAGCCTCACCGTGATTTCCACCATCGATGTCTTCCCCAATGCCCCGGACACCTCGCCGGCCCTCTTCATGCACATCAGCGAGGATTTCATCATTCACAACACTACGGACGTGAGCACCAGGGTTACCGTCAACAACTTCCAGTTCAACTTCTCCGGCGGGTTTTACTGCGCCGGCCAGGTGGAGATGAGAGGCGGCCCCCGGTTCTTCGGTTCGATCATCGCCGAAAAGGGTTTTGCCAGCCTTGGCGTTCCCCAAATCTGGTACGACTGGGACCTGGGTGATTCGGGCAATTTCGACGGTTCCGGGATTCCCCGGGTGACCAGGGGCGCCTGGAGAGAGATCTATTGATCCGGATCTGACATACGGCGGTCAAATACTGGCATCCACACACCAGGAGTTTCACCGAGCATTGCTGCTTCCCTCAATATCTGACTTTATGCCATCAATAAATGACAGCCTCCCGGTGTTAAATGGTGATGGCCTCGCCTCGCTCCACGCGGTGTTGTCTGTTTAACTTACTCTTGTTAAACAGTTTACCTTCTCCCCTGCCCTGGCCGTCCACTCCTGGCACGCATCTGGCAATATAACTCTGCAAGCAGCGCTGACGGATCATCGCGATCAGGCCGACCGGTGATCCCTCTCGTCGCTCACCTGCGGAGGACAGCCCATGAACAGAAATCGTTTTATCAGTATCTGCGCTGCGGCGGTGGCCGGTGCGTTGCTCCCGTCCCCCCGGGTGCGTGCCGGCTCCGCCGCGCAGATCAACGAGCGCTTCCAGCGGATGTGGAGCCTCTACGGCCAGTACCGCAGAGGCACGCCCGGAATGTACGAGCAGGATGACTGGGCCGAGAAGTCACTGCTCCGCTCGGTGGCCCGGGAGATGGAAGTGCTGAAGCGGGACCTCCTCCGCGAACTGGCCGAAGGCGGCCGGGAGGAAGATCGATGAGCGAAGCCGCCACCCTGGTTCATGAGTTTGCTGCCACCCCAACCCCCACTCCCCACTTGTCGAAGAGCCGGTTCATCGCCGGGCTGCAGTGTCTTCGCCGGCTGTGGCATATCTGTTACACGCCGGAACTGACGCCCCGGGCCGATGCCGCGCTCGAAACCCTGTTTGCCGGGGGACACGAGGTGGGCCGCCTGGCTCGTCTCGCGTTCCCCGGCGGCGTCCTGGTGGATGAGGAGGGCGGGTTCTCCCATGCTGCCCGTCTGACCCGCCAGCTGATCGGCAGTGGCGGAAGATCGACCTGCGGCGTCAGCCCGCTCCTCTTCGAGGCGGCCTTTGTCTTCGATGACGTGAGGGTTCGCGCTGATGTCCTTCAGCGCCGCAACGACGGCCGCTGGCGGCTGATCGAGGTCAAGGCCGCCCTCGATCTCAAGGACCACCACATCGCCGACCTGGCGATCCAGCGACACGTGCTCGAGGGCTGGGGGCTGGAGGTGCCCGAGGCCTGCCTGATGCACCTCAACCGCGACTACGTTTACAGCGGCCGCGGTCACCGTTTTGACGACCTCTTTGTCATCGAAGACGTGAGCGACCGGGTCCTTGCCTGCCAGGGCCGGGTGCCGGAATTGCTCCGTGAGCAGCGGGCGGTTCTGGGTGGCGCTGCTCCTCCGGCCATCGAGCCGGGCGGGCAGTGCTCGAACCCTTACGCCTGCGAGTTCTGTTCGCTCTGCAGTCCGTCACTGCCGGACGACCACCCGGCCCTGCTGCCGCGGATCGGTGGTACGGCGGTGGAGCTGTTCCGCGAGCAGGGGATTGACACGGTCATCGGCATCCCCCTCGACCACCCGCTGAGCGAGACGCAACACCGGGCCCGGCGAGCGATCATCGAAAATGGTGCGGTGATTGAGCCGGGGCTGCAGGACGAGCTCGCCGGGCTGGGCTGGCCCCGCTGGTATATGGATTTCGAGACCAGCAACCCGCCGGTTCCTCGGCACCGGGGTACGAGCCCTTACAACATCATCCCCTTCCAGTGGTCGCTGCACCGCCGGCGGCGGCCCGGCGCTCAGCTGGAGCACTTCGAGTTTCTCGCTGACGAATCCGAAGACCCGCGGCACTGGTTCACCGAGACGCTGCTCGAGGCGCTGGGCAAGGACCAGGGGCCGGTGGTGGTCTACAACGCCGCTTTCGAGAAGACGCGGCTGGCCGACCTGGCCCGCTGGCTCCCCCGGCGTGCCGCTGCCCTGGGCCGGGTGGCCCGGCGGGTGTGGGATCTCCTGCCGGTGGTCCGTCGCCATGTGTATCACCCGGCCTTTCGCGGGTCGTTCTCGCTGAAGAAGGTGCTGCCGGCGCTGCTGCCCCATCTTGGTTACGACGGGCTGGCGGTGGCCGACGGCGGCGAAGCCAGTTCCAGCTGGGAGCAACTGGTGGCCGGCGGGCTGCCGGAGAGGGAGCGACGGCAGCTGCGCCGCGGGCTCCTCGAATACTGCGGCCGTGACACCCTGGCCATGGCGGCCCTGGTGGACCACCTGGAGAAAGAGGTCTTGCGATGAACAAAGCGATTGCCGGCGCTCAGGAGTCCGTCATCGGTCCGGCCGCCCCCTTTGCCACCAACGACGACGTACTGGCGACGGCCCGCCGGATGTTTCGGGCCCGTGAATACCTGGGCAACATGGAAGCCGACTTCAGTGCCGACCAGGGCCTCCTGGAAGCCATGCGGGTCGAGGCCCATGAGCGGACCCTCCACTGGCACCGCTCCCTGACCCTCACCCCGCCGGAGCAGATCTTTGCCGGGCGCTGCCGTAAGCACCGTTTCAACCGGCTGGAGCGGGAGATCCTCGCCGCTCTCGTGCTGGAGAAACTGGCCCTGGTCAAGCGGTCGGTCTCCGAGTTCAGCGAGATCCTCGACTTCCTCTGCCTGCCTGACCACCGGGTGATGGCCGCGCTCCGTGTCATGTCGGACGAGGGGCGTCTGTTCCGTGCCGGCCTGATTGAATACGAGGACCCGGACGAGGACATTTGCAGCCGCAAGATCGTGGTGGACCCGGCCTTTGTGGAGGAGATGCTGCTGGGCAAGGGCGGCCGAACGGCGGGCTGGCCGGTGAAGACCGAGAGCGAGCTGTTCGATTACTTGAACAGCCTCATCCGGTTGATGTCGAAACAGAATCAGGAGGTGAGTTTCATGCTGCGGGGCCACGGCAGCCAGGCCGATGCCTTCAAGGGGGCGCGTCTGCTCGACCGCCAACTGCGCGACTTCCGCTGTACAGTTGATCTTTACCCGTCCTGGGCCATCGCCCAGGTTGCCGGGTCCTATGATGTAAATTTCTATCCCCAGCGGGCGATGCTGATCATCCTTCTCGCCCTCCTCGGCAAAGAGCTTGGACATCTCGATGCCGACGAAGAGTTGTTCCAGGGCGGAGGACTGGTGCGTGCTGCCTCCCGCAAGTGCGAGGAGGTGAGGTCGCTGTTCCGCCTGCTCGAGGGAAACGGGCCGCTGGTCAGCGATGGCCTGATCCAGCCCTGTGGCGGTTCGGGCAGTCACGTGGAGGAGGGGCCGAACGGTCTGCAGGAGGTGGAGTTTGAATTGACCGAGGCCACCATCGAGGCGCTGGGCCTGGAGAAACAGGGGATCAAACGCCGGAAGAGCGACAGTATGGTCCGCCAGCCGCTGGTCACGATGGACCAGCTGGTGCTCGGCCCCGAGGTGCGTCGGGCCCTGGGAATGGCCCTGACCCATGCAGCTCGGGCCCGGACCCTGGTGGAGGACTGGGGGTTGGGCAAGGCCATCCCTTACGGCCGCAGTGTTACCCTGCTTTTCTCCGGTCCACCCGGGGTGGGCAAGACGGCCTGCGCCGAGGCCATGGCCAGCGAGCTGGAGCGGCCCATCCTTGCGGTGGATTACTCCCAGGTGCAGAACTGTTTCGTGGGAGTCACCGAGAAAAACATCGTCCGCCTGTTCCGGGAGGCCACAGCACACCAGGCCGTCCTCTTCTGGGACGAGGCCGACGCCATGTTCTACAACCGCGATTCAGCCATGCGCAACTGGGAGGTGCGTGACGTCAATGTGCTGCTCCAGGAACTGGAGCGTTTCGAGGGCGTCTGTGTGCTGGCCACCAACCGCAAGGTGAGCCTCGATCCGGCACTGGAGCGGCGGATCACGCTGAAGGTCAACTTCGAGGCGCCGAACCGCGACGAACGGCTGGCCATTTGGCGACGGATGATCCCGGCGAAGATGCCGTTGGCCGACGACGTGGATCTCGACCTGCTGTGCGTGGCCGAGCTCACCGGCGGCGAGATCAAAAACGTCCTGCTCAACGCCTCCCGCCTCGCCCTGGGGCGGGGCAGCCAGGGCCCGGTGACCATGAACGATTTCAGTGCCGCGGTGCGCATGGAGACGGAGGGCGCGTGGAGCGGCAACGATTGCAGTGGTATGATCGGCTTTCAGGCAGGAATTCATCATGCCCCGAAACATCGAAATCAAGGCCCGGGTTGCTGACATGGCGGGGCTGCGCTGCCTGGTGGAGGATGTCGCCGATGACGGCCCTGTCCTGATCAGCCAGTCGGACACCTTTTTCAACTGCCCCCGCGGCCGGCTCAAGCTGCGGGTGATCGACGAGCAAGCGGGCGAACTGATTTACTACCAGCGTCCCGACACCGCCGGCCCCAGCGAGTCGAGCTACAAGATCTTCCCCGTGGCCGACCCGGCGGCCCTGCATGAGACCCTCCGCCGGGCCTACGGAACCCTTGGCATGGTGGAGAAAGAGCGGACGCTCTTCCATGTCGGCCAGACCCGGGTCCACCTCGACCGGGTGACCGGCCTGGGTGATTATATGGAACTGGAGGTGGTGCTCGGGGATGGCCAGACCACCGGAGAGGGCACCGCCATTGCCAGGAAGTTGATGGAACGGCTGGGTATCGAAGCGGACCAGCTGGTTGAACGGGCCTACGTTGATCTGTTGCTGGAGAAGGGCGGCTGAGCGGTGCCCGTGCTTGAATACCCCCCTGCGGATCATTACACTATCCCCCTCTGATGCGGAATGCTATGAATGATGCGGCCGTCCCATTGGCCGGAACCCATCTTAAGGAGATGTAAATCGTGGATATCTTTGAATTTGGCATGAAGATGGAGCTGGATGGCGAGGCCTATTACCGCGAAATCGCCGGAAAGAGCACCGACAAGGGGATGAAAACCATCCTCGAGCTGTTCGCCGACTCCGAGGTCAAGCATTACAACGTGCTGAAGAAGATGAAGGAGCATGCCGACCCCGAACTGGGGGCGGTGACCATGATGCCCGAGGTGAAGAACGTCTTCGAAGAGATGAAAGCCGGCGAGGGTAGCCTCGATGCCGACGTCTCCCACGTCGAGATGTATCAGCAGGCCAAGGAAGTGGAAGCGAAGAGCGAGGCCTTTTACCGTGAGCAGGCCGAGGCGGCCGATACCCCGGAGGTGAAGCAGTTCTTCACCAACCTGGCCAACGAGGAGAAGGAGCACGGAGTAATTCTCGGCAATATCTGCGACATGCTCGGCCGGCCCGACACCTGGCTGGAGAATGCCG
>CBESOE010000032.1:0-34224 GCA_965531145.1 uncultured bacterium
ACTGGAAGATCACCCAGCGCACCGGCAAACCCCACGTGCGGGTCTTCACCGAAGAACGGGACCGCCCGGCGCTCCTGGTGGTGGACCAGCGTCTCTCCATGTTCTTCGGCAGCCGGCGGGCGATGAAGTCGGTGGTGGCCGCGGAGTTGGCCGCCCTCTCTGCCTGGCGAGTCTTCTCCGCCGGCGACCGGGTGGGCGCGCTGGTCTTCAACGACTCGGAAATGAAGGACATCAAGCCGCTTCGCAGTCGCAGCCGGGTGATGCAGATCCTCGGCGCGGTCACTGAAATGAACCACGCCCTCCGTGTGGACACCGGGATCACCGAAAACCCGGGGATGCTCAACCAGGCGCTGGAAAAGGCCGTGCGGCTGGCGACCCACGATCACCTGGTCTGCCTGGTCAGCGACTTCAGCGGCTTCGACGATGACTCGAAACGGATGCTGACCCGCATCGCCGCGCACAACGACGTGATTGCCGCCCTGCTCTACGACCCGGTGAAGCTCGAACTGCCCGACGCCGGCCGGCTGGTGATCAGCGACGGCGAGCTGCAGCTGGAACTGGACAGCGGCAAGGGCCGCCTGCGCCGGCGCATGTCAGATTACTTCGACGAGAAGCTGAAGGGGATCAAGGAGGATCTGGGCCGGGTGGGCGTACCGGTGCTGCTGCTCCACACCGCCGAGGACCCGGCCATACAAATCCGCCGGCTGCTGGGGTACTCACCGGGGAAGCGGGGATGACCGATGTTCGGCGAAGACTTCGGCAACACATTCCTCGACAAGCTGCAGGAGATCAGCCTGCCCCAGCCGGCAGCCTGGACACCCCAGACGGTGGGGTGGTATGTGCTGGCGGCGCTGGCGGCCCTGGGTCTGCTCTGGCTGGTCCGGGCCATGGTCCGCCGGTGGGCGGCCAACCGCTACCGCCGTGCCGCCCTGGCCGAGCTGGCCGGCATCCAGTCGCAGCTGGGCGGAGAGGCCGGCCCCGCCAATGCACTGGCCGAGATCCCGGCCCTGCTCAAGCGGACGGCCCTGGCGGTGTTCCCCCGTGCCGATGTTGCCGGTCTCTCCGGTGAAGCCTGGCTCGGTTTCCTCGATGCCAGCGCCGGCTCCACCGATTTCAGCAGTGGGCCGGGCCGTCTGCTGGCCGACCTGCCCTACTCCCCGGCAGCGGCATCCCCGCCGGCCGATGATGTTCGGAAACTGATCGCGGTATCGCGTCGCTGGATCAGGAGACACCGGCGGATGGAACGGGGAGACTGACCATGCTGCAGTTCGATCACCCCTGGATGTTTGTCCTGCTGGTGCTCCCGGTGCTGGTGCGGTTTCTGTTGCCGCCCTACCGCGAAGGGAAGGAGTCGGTGCGCGCCCCATTCTTCGACGAGCTGGCCGGCGCGGCAAAGGTGCAGCCATCAAAAGGGGTGGTGGTCCTTCGACGCAACCTGTTCCAGCTGTTCCTCCTCCCCCTCACCTGGCTGCTGCTGGTGACGGCGCTGGCCGCCCCGCAGTGGGTGGAGGACCCCATTGAAAAGATCGAGTCGGCCCGCGACCTGATGCTGGCCGTTGACCTCTCGGGGTCGATGGAGACCCGCGACTTCACCGGCGAGGGGGGCGAGCTGGTGGACCGCCTCACCGCGGTGAAGATGGTGCTGGCCGATTTTGTGGAGAGGCGGAGCACCGACCGGCTGGGCCTGATCCTCTTCGGCAATGCCGCGTTCCTCCAGGTCCCCTTCACCATGGACCATCAGACCTTTTCCACCCTGCTGGACGAGGCACAGATCCGCATGGCCGGGCCGCGGACCATGCTGGGTGACGCGGTGGGGCTGGCCATCCAGGTCTTCGAGAAGAGCGGCGCCGAGCAGCGGCTGCTGATCCTGCTCACCGACGGCAACGACACCGGCAGCAAGATCCCGCCGGTGAAGGCTGCCGGCATCGCGGCGATGCACGAGATCACCATCCACGTCATCGGGGTGGGCGATGCTTCGGCCGCCGGCGAGGCGCCGCTGGACGAAGCGACCCTGCGGCAGATGGCGGAGGCCACCGGCGGGAAGTATTTCCACGCCGGCGACAGCGGCGAACTGGAGAACGTGTACGAGGAAATCGACGCCCTGGAACCCCAGGACTTCGAATCGTTCTCCTACCGGCCAAAGCGGCCGCTCTTCCACTGGCCCCTGGCCGCGGTTCTCATACTGCTGGCGGCGTACCACCTGGTGATGGCCGGCTGGAGCCTCATCCGGCGGAGGGGGGCGGCCCATGCCTGACCTGGTCCAGTTCGCCCATTTCCACTTCCTGCGGCCCTGGTGGCTGCTGATGCTGCTTCCGGCCCTGCTGGTCTTCCTCGGGCTGCGTTTCCAGCAGAGCGCCGCCTGGAAGTGGCGGGCGGTGATTGCCCCGCACCTGCTGGAGCACCTGGTGGTCAGCCCGGCCGGGCGGTCGAAAATCAGGCCCCTGCACCTGCTGACACTCCTGATGGTGGTCTCCGCCCTGGCTCTGGCCGGACCGTCATGGCGCCGTGAGCCGCCGCCATTTACCCAGGACACCGCGCCCCTGGTGCTGGCCCTCGACCTCTCGGCCTCGATGCTGGTCGAGGACATCCAGCCCTCACGGCTGGAGCGGGCCAAGCAGAAGGGGGCCGACATCCTGGCCGGGCGGAAGGGGGCGCCCACCGCACTGCTGGCCTACGCCGGCAGCGCCCACATGGTCATCCCCTTCACCGACGATCCGGGGGCCATCGAACTCTACCTCTCCTCGCTGGAACCGGCGCTGATGCCGGTGCCGGGCAAGGACACGGCCCGGGCACTGGCCCTGGCCCAGCAAATGCTGGCGACGGAGGAGACACCGGGGACCATCCTCTTCCTCACCGACGGGGTCGAGGAAGTATCCCGCCCGGCTTTGGTTGAACACGGGCAAACGCAACGCGACCAGCTGGCCTTTCTCGCCGTGGCCACCGAACAGGGTGGTCCGATCCCGGCGGTGGGGGGCGACGGGTTGGACGGTGCGGCCGGCGTGAGCCGTCTGGACCGGGCGGGCCTGGAGTCGCTGGCCTCGGACTGCGGCGGATACCTCACCCTGGTCACCGTGGACGACACCGACGTCCGCCGGCTGGACGGCCGCATGG
This sequence comes from uncultured bacterium, assembly GCA_965531145.1. GTDB lineage: Bacteria > Acidobacteriota > JAQAZP01 > JAQAZP01 > JAQAZP01 > JAQAZP01. The sequence goes on from CBESOE010000032.1 coordinate 3,112, forward strand.
CCCGGCACCTCAGCGACGTGCAACAGGAGGACCAGCAGGGGCGCTGGCGGGACGAAGGCTACTGGCTGCTCATCCCCGTGGCCCTGCTCACCCTCTTCTGGTTCCGTCGCGGCTGGACCATCCAGTGGGAGGCACCATGAGCAAGGTGATGCACAGCCGGATTCTGGCGCTGGTCATTCTGCTGGCGGCCCTGGGCGAAGTCTCCTGCGGCGGAAACTTCCGCTTCGCCGATCTCTGGCTGACCCCGGACCAGCAGGGACGCTACTATTTCGAGCGGGGGGAATACGAGGTCGCCGCCGAGCGGTTCGAAGACCCGCTGTGGCGCGGCATCGCCTTTTATGCCGCCGAAGACTTCGATTCCGCCGCGGGCCAGTTCTCGCTGGTGGACAGCGCCGAGGGCTGGTTCAACCGGGGCAATGCCCTGACTCACCTGGAAAGCTACCCCGAGGCGGTGGCGGCCTACGAGCAGGCCCTGGAGCGGAGGCCCGAATACCCCGAGGCGGTGGCCAACCGCGATTACGTCACGCTCTTCATCCCCTGGCGGCCGGACAGCGGGGGTGGTGAGTCGGGGGTGACCGGGCGGGACGGGGAAGCCGACGAAATCGTCTTTGACGCCGACCAGCAGCGCTTGAATGAAGAGGGTATCGATACCGAGATGGAAGGCGAAGGCGGAATGCTCACCGAGGCGCAGCTGGCCGAGATGTGGCTGCGCCAGGTGGAGACCAGCCCCGCCGACTTCCTCCGCTGGAAGTTCGCCTACCAGCAGCAGCTGGGCCGGCCGGGTGAAGGGGGACAGCCATGATGCGATCCCTCCCCATCCTCCTGGTGCTCGGTCTGTTGCTTTCGATTTTCGCTGTGCACCCGGTCCACGGCCAGACTGCGAAAGAGCTGCTGGACTCCGGACAACTGATCGTCCGCACCCGTATCGAACCGGAAGGTCCGGTGCTGGTGGGGCAGAAGACGATTCTCTGGGTGGAAATTCTCACCTCCACCTGGTTCACCTCGGCGCCCCAACTGCCCCAGACCCTGGAGATCCCCAACGCGGTGGTGAAAATGCCGGACACCTTCGGCTCCAACCGCACCGAGCGGATCGGTGGCGCCACCTATGCCGGCCAGGCCCGCCGCTACCTGATCTATCCCCAGGGCCCCGGACAGTTCGACACACCGGTGGTGCCCCTGACCCTCACCGTGGCCCTGGAGTCAGGGGGCTCCTCTCCCCAGCTGTCCCTGGAGGCACCGGCACAGCGTTTCGAGGCCCGCCGGCCGCCGGGGAGCGAGGGCCTGGGCCTGGTGCTGGCCGCTCCGGGAATGCAGTTCAATGAGCAGTGGGACCCGGAACCGGGGGAGCTTAAAGTGGGTGAGGCGATCACCCGCACGGTCACCGTGACCATCGACGATGCAGTGGGCATGCTGCTGCCGCCGCTGGAGATGAAGGCCGTGGAAGGGGTGAGCCTCTACCCGGGGAAGCCCGAGATCAATGACAAATCGAACCGCGGGCAGCTCACCGGCAGCCGCAGCGACTCGGCGACCCTGGTGATGGAGGTGGAGGGAACCTACCACCTGCCCGAAGTGGTCTACCACTGGTGGGACCTGGAGCGGAGTGAACTGCGAAAGGAAGTTCTCCCGGCGGTGACCCTCACCGTGGTGCCCAACCCGGACCTGGCCGCCGAGCACCTGGGAGAGAAGCCGGTGGAGGAATCAGCCGAGCCCGCGGTGATTACCGAGGAAGAGGATGGCGAGGTCGGCTGGTGGATCACCGGCCTGGCATTGGCCGCGTTTATCCTGATCCGGTTCTTCGGACGCCGGTTGGCCCGTCTGTGGGCCGCCGGGGTAGAATACCGGCGGCTGCGGGTGCATTCCGAGGCCCGGTATTTCGAGCGCTTTCGCCAGGCGACGACGACGGAAGATCCGGCCGTGACAATGGCCGCGCTGATGGCCTGGCTCGACCGCGCCACCGCTTCAGGGGCAACCACCCTCCAGCAATTCGTCGAACAGTCTCGTGACCCGATGTTTGCCGCCCAGGCCGCGGCCCTGAGCCATGCACTCTATGGTGTACCGGCTGCCGCCCAGGGCGATGAGCCGCGGGAAACCTGGTCCGGCAGGCGGTTTTTCCGACTGGCCGCCCGGGCGAGAAAGAAATTGCTCTCGGAAAGAGGGGATGGGGAACTGACGCGGGCGGCGCTGCCGCCGCTGAACCCCGGGGCCGGTGGGAAGAAGTAAACCGGTGACCGGTTTCGCGATGAATGCTCCATAAAACAAAAGGGGGGAATCATGAACGAGTTCGCACCTGAAGCCAAAGCCGGCGCAAAAATGATGACCATCTTCGGCATTATCGCCATCATCCTCGGAATCCTCGCCATGTTGGCCCCCGGGCTGGCCGGAATGTCGGTGGCCTGGACCGTGGGGATACTGGTCATCCTCGTCGGCATCGTCCGGATGATCTGGGCCTTCATGGCCGGCAGCCTTGGCCGGGGCCTGCTGATGTTCGCCATCGGCGCCCTGACCCTGCTCTGCGGATTCGCCCTGGTGGCCCGGCCGCTGTTCGCTGCCGGTCTCATGACGATCCTGCTGACCATCTACCTGGTGGTCGACGGCATCTTCGAGCTGATTGCCGGATTCCAAACGCGGCCGCGTCCCGGTTCGGGCTGGATGATCTTCGGTGGAATCGTCTCGATCCTGCTGGGCATCATGATCTGGCGGCAGTACCCGCTCTCCGGGCCGTGGGCCGTGGGGATTCTGCTGGGCATCAAGCTCTTCTTCATCGGCCTGATCATGGTCACCGGCGGCTCGGTGGTGCGCTCGGTGGTGAAGGGGTCGTCGGAGGCGGACTGATCATGCTGTTTCGCCGAAGCGGTCGAAGCGGGGAAGGTAGTACCCGGAAGAAAAGGAGGCGCAAGATGATCGCAGCGGTCTTGATTGTGTTCCACATCCTGGGCGCAATCTCCTCGATCCATGCCATCATGAGCACGCGAACCTCCCAAGGAGCCATTGCCTGGGCGGTGTCGCTGAACACCTTCCCCTACCTGGCGGTGCCGGCCTACTGGGTGCTGGGACGCAGCCGATTCCAGGGATACACCACCGCCCGCCGGGGCGAAATGCAGGACGTCGCCAGCATCATGGAAAAGACGGAGGCGGTAACCAGGCCCTTCCGGCTCCCGGCAGATAAGATGGTCCCCGGCGTCAGGGCCGCTGAACAGCTAGCCGGGATTCCTCTCCTCTTTGGCAACTCGGTGGAACTGCTGGTGGACGGCGACGCCACCTTCTCCAGCATTCTGGAGGGTATCGACGCGGCGGAGGAGTATATCCTCTTCCAGTTCTACATCGTCAAGGACGACCGGATCGGCCGTGAACTGAAGGATCGCCTGATCGGGAAGGCAAAAGCCGGGGTGCGGGTCAGTTTCCTCTACGACGAGATCGGCAGCAACGCCCTGCCGGAGAGCTACAAGGACGATCTGCGCGCCGCCGGAATCGAAGTATTCAACTTCCACACCCAGAAGGGTCCGCGCAACCGTTTTCAGATCAACTTCCGCAACCACCGCAAGGTGGTGGTCACCGATGGGCGGATTGCCTGGGTCGGCGGCCACAACGTTGGTGACGAGTATCTGGGCCGCGATCCGAAGTTCGGCAACTGGCGCGACACCCATGTCCGCATTGAAGGGCCTGCCGTTCTGGCCGCCCAGCTCTCCTTTGCCGAGGACTGGTACTGGGCCACCGGGCAGCAGCTTCCCTTGAGCTGGGTTCCCGTGCCGTCGGAACGGGGTGACCTCCCGGTCCTCATCGTACCGTCGGGCCCGGCGGACGACCTGGAGACCGCCAACCTGATGTTCATTCACGCCATCAATTCAGCAAAGGAGCGGATCTGGATCGCCAGCCCCTACTTCGTGCCCGATGAGCCGGTGATCAACGCTCTGCAGCTGGCCGGTCTGCGCGGCGTGGACGTCCGCATCCTCATCCCCGACAAAGCAGACCACCTGGGAGTCTATCTGGCGGCATTTTCCTACCTCGACGACGCGGGGAGCACCGGCGCCCGGTTCTACCGCTACCAGGACGGCTTCCTGCACGAAAAGGCGATGCTCATCGACCACAACGTGGCCACCATCGGCACCGCCAACTTCGACAACCGTTCGTTCCGGCTCAATTTCGAGATTACGGCGGTGGTGGCCGACGAGGGTTTCGCGGCGGAAGTGGAGCGGATGTTCGAGGCCGACTTTGCCCGATCAAGATTGATGGATGCCGGCGAACTGGGCCTTAAACCCTGGTGGTTCCGCTTCGGAGTGCGCCTGGCTCGATTGACCGCACCCGTCCTGTAGGGTAAGAATTGCAGGGGAAACTGCAAGGGAGGATTAACCGATGCGTGTCCGATTGATATTCCTGATGTCCGTCGTGCTGGCGGTAGCGATGACGGTGACCGCTACCGCCCCGGCCCAGGACCGGGAGGTACAGTTCGGCCTGCGCACCGGGTACTACGTCGGCACCGACGGGCCCTTTGTCGGGATGGAGGTGACCGTGCCCTTCCTGCCGCTTTTAATTTTCAACCCCAACATCGAAGCCGCTTTCGGCAACGACCGGGACACCTTCTCCATGAATGCCGACGCCTACCTGGAGCTGCCCCTCCCTTCACCAAGCAGCGTGTGGTTCGGCGGCGGGCCGGCGGTCCTGGTCCGCAATTACAGCCTCCCGGCCCCGTATGACAAGGACGACGTGAACTTGGGCTTCAATCTCCTCAGCGGGGTAGGATGGCGGATCGGCAACGGCTCGCAGTTCTATTTCCAGGGGAAATTCGTGATCGCCAGTGATCCTGAAGGGGTGTTCAGTTTCGGCGTCCGGTTCTGACCCGGGCACCCGACCGCGCTTACTTGTTGAACGCCCAGCCCACGGTGAGCGCAGCGCTGACGTCGGCTTTCTCCACTCCCGCCACCGGCGGCTTGTTGTCGTAATCCATGAACCCGGACAAGCCGACAAAGAAATCACTGAACACTTCGTAGCGCAAGCGGCTGTCCAACCGCCCCCGGTAACGGCCCGACGTGGTTACAGAAGGAAAGATGACCATGGTCATTGTGAAATCGATCTCGGGATCGTGCCACCTGGCCACCGATAAATCCGTCCCCAGGTAGAGATCGAGATTGTAGTCATCGGTGGCGTTAGCCTCGCCCCGGTCCAAATCCAGCTCCCAATTCGACGTCCCGGTGAACGACTCCTGGGAAATCATCAAGCCACTCTCCAGCCCCAGTACAAACAGATTACTCTGGACGAAGTGACGGCCCAGACCGGCTCCGCCGGTGTACCGGTGGTCCAGACCCAGTTCATCATTCTGCTCCGCGCTCACCAGGCTTGAAAAATAAACTCGTGGCCGATTCTCGAAGAACCGCTTGCTGGTGAAACTGGCCAGGGATCGACTGGTGCCGGGCTCGTCTTTCCGGTCGGTGGAGAAGTTGCTCAGGCTCAGTTGCCGGAGGTATCTCTCGGTACGGGTACTGATTTCAGTGCCAAAATTGAATGTCTGCTGGTTGTCGGCGCTGGTGAAGCTGTATCCCATATCCAAAAGGATCCTCAGCCTTCTCCAGAATTTGCCCTTGAGCGGGGTGATGCGAACCACCCGATCGATACGCTGGGTGTAGGTGGAATCCCCGGTTTTGATGTTCACCCAGCCGTCCTCTTCGGTGGGGGCCAGGCTGCCAAAAATCCGCTTGAACCCCTGGGTCTCGATTTCGAAGATGTTCGGGCTCTCCACCCGGGCGACCTTTATCCAATCGATGAATATAGTCTTCATGTCATCGGTGGAGAAGGAAAGCCTTCCTCGGCTCAGGGACTTGATCTCCCCGGTGATATGGTCGCCGTTGACCAGGATCACCGTGTCCGTCTTCGGGCCGGCATGGGCCGGTACAGACCAGGCCGTCACAAGGATCACTAAACACGCCACGATGATTAGGTTTGAGCCCCTCAATAACCGATTCCTCCTGCCGGAAATTATACTGCATAGGGGACGTACATGCATTTATGCATTGGGAGAGCATAGGGGGACGTACATGTAATTATGCGTTTTGAGTGATTCCCAATCAGAGACATGGTTGATCTCTTCCGAAGGCCTACGGTTCGAAGTGCAGGGAGAACCCCTCAGCCATTGCCAGATTACGTCCCCGCTTGATTGCCCTTGATATAGTCGATTGCGATAATCCGAGATCCCGGGCCAGTCGGGTCTGACTCATGCCACCTTCGCTGGTGACTATGAAGCAAAGCACGCTTCGTGCCTTTGTGACTTGAGATGATCTTCCGGAGGCTAGAACCTTTGCTGGCTCCAGTCCAAACCAGGCGGCGACCTGTTTTACGACCGTATTAAAATCGTACCCTTGGGCGGGGAGCCTTTGCTCTCGAGCCCGAACTTCTTTCGATTGTTTGAGTACGCTGCCAATAAAATCATCGTCACCCAGGATTCGTTCATTCCCGCCCCGGAACGATGTGCCATTTCTCGGCTCTACCAGTGACCATTCACCCTTGCGACGGACCAGATTGCCTTCCACTAAATCTGCTCTTTTACCCTCGGAGAGGCCAGCCTTGATGAATGATAGATACCGTCTTCGTGCCTCGGGTCTTTCATGGTGGAACAGACGTAGCACGTATCGCGTATCCTGCCATGAGATAGAGCACCGGCCCAGGACGGCACCGTGACCGCAGTAGGGATACTCTTCCAGCGACCCCAGATCCTTTACGAGCTCTCCCTTGAGCGGATTCAGATGAATGTAGCGCAGCAGCTCCAGGAGGTAGGCGTCTTCCTCGCAGAGGATCGATTTGAACCTGTTCTGGAACAGATGGCCGCATCGGTCATGACGTTTGTTGAAATTGATGGCATGCCCGGTCAGCAGCTTCTGCATGACGGTCGAAATAGGTTCCTCTGCAGTGGACAGAACCAGGTGAACGTGGTTTGGCATGAGTGCCCAAGCGTAACAGGGCGTTTCGGTCATTGTGAGTATAGTGCCGAGTCTGTGGAGAAACAGATCCCGATCGATATCATCGAGAAAGATGGATTGCTTGTTCAGACCTCGGGCGATGATGTGGTGGAGTGCGCCCGGGTAGTCAATTCTGGCGCTGCGAGGCATGAAACTACTTCTGTCCCTTTCCGAATGTAACCAGTATCAGCAATTCAGTTGCTAAAAGAATCCGTCAATGGCTATGCAGAAGACGGATAAGTCATAAATTCAATTACATCCCCTAGGTCAAAACGGCATACCAAGAACGAGGCGGAAGGCCGTCAAGCCATCGCCGAAGCGGCAGCCCAGACCGATCCGGGGCACGTCGAGCAACCATAGTTTGAACGGTTTGTGAGGGACGTAGGTGAACCCCACTTCATACTGGTATTGCACTTCGAGGAGATCATCCCTGTAGCTGAGCAGTTCCAGACCATTGAAATAGATCTGGTTCATCAGGTAGAGGCTGAAGCGGTTGGTCCGGCCGCTGGAAGATATTCTCAGCGGACGCATCAGATCCAGGCCGGATTCGAAGACCATGAAACTCCCGCGGTCATTTTCCCCCGGAACATTGTACGCGGCATACTGCAGTTTATTTCCGAGCGTCGTCTCCAGGTCTTCCCTCGAAAAGACGGCCAGGCTGTTCAGGCCAGTGGACCAGACCCAGGTCAACGTCCCACCTGAAAAATCTTTCCCCGCCCCGAGGTCGACAAACGGTGTCAGTGACCAGTTCTCCCGTACGGGGAAGAGAAACTCGGCACCTGGGATAACGCTGATTGTGGCCACGTCTTCAGGCAGAGTGCCCTCGATGAGATCCAGCGCCTTGAAATCGTAGAAGCCGAATGTCACCGGGAACTTCAGTTTGATTCCCGGACGCCTTCCAGACGGCGGCCGGAGCGTATAGGCGAGGGGCAAGCTGTACACCTGCACGGCCCCATCCGATGCGGCGTAAATACCACTGCCCAGATAGGCCGCAAAAGCATAGTTCACCCGGTCCGACTGCTCTTCCAGGGCCCGCTCTTCCACCTGAGCCATGGCTAGCGGTGTAAAGAAAAGGAGACAGAGCAGGAACGCTGGGATGACAGTGAAAAATAATCGGTGGATTGCTTCAGTGGAGGTCATAATTCGCCCATCGCAAAGTGCCGTCCTTGAACAAAACAAGCGCCTGCAGTGTGTCCCGCCTGCAGAAGATTATATTGGCTTGAATACCCAGGTTACTCAATGATTGCAAAATAAATACCAACGGGATGGACGATTTTCAAAGGACCGCGGGTATTGCGCTCATACTTTTCAAGGCGATGGGACGGCCGAGAAGAGTTATGCATAAACGCAAGTACGTCCCCCATGTCAGAACGGCATGCCGAAGCTGAAGTGGAAGCGGCCGGGCGATTCCCCCTCCTCCTGGTCGAGCTTCCAGCCGTATTCCAGGCGTAGGGGGCCCACCGGGGTTTTGATGCGAAGACCCAGGCCGGCGGAGTGACGGAGGTCGGTGATGTCGAAGTCGCTGACTTCCCAGTAGAGATTGCCGGCGTCGTAGAAAAGCACCACAAAGAACGGGTCGTAGACCGGGACCATCAACTCCTGGTTGAAGAGGAAGAGGGCGTTGCCACCGGTGGACGCATCGCTCTCGTTGTCCGGCGTGTAGGGGGCCCCCACCGCGGGCAGGGAATCGTATTTGTGTCCGCGGATGCTGCTGTCGCCGCCGGTAAAATATCGCTCGCTGATCGGCAGGAACTCGGAGTCACCGTAAGGCTGGGCCAGCCCCAGGCGGACGCCGCTCACCCAGATGGCCGGGCCGAGCACTTTCTGGTAGCGGTTCCATTGGATAAAGCCTTTGAGATAGTCGGCCTCGGAAAAGAGCACCGAATCGTAGACACTCAAATCCGTTCGCGTGTAAGAGCCGTCGGTGGGCCAGAGGAAAGTGTCGCGGGTGTCCCGGGCCGCATTGAAGCGGAGGTTTCCCAACCGGGTCTCGGTCTCCTCGCGGGGATCGATGGGCGGACTCCCGCCGCCACCGTCGGAACCGGGCGGTGGCGAGACCACCTTGTTTTCGATGATGTCCAGGTCTTGCAGACCGTAGCCCCAGATCAGGGAGTAGAGTCCATCGTGGTAGCGTCTCGTGCCCTGAATGTTCAGGCCCAACCGCCGGGCCACGTAACTGCTGCGGTCCTCGTCCTCCAGATACAGCGTCCCCAGCCCCTCCACCCGGCTGCCCCAGAGCCGCGGCTGGCGGACCGCCAGCTGCGCCCGGCTCTCGACCCTGCTCCACCGGCCGCCAAGGCCCACGTATAGCCCCTTGCCAAACACGTTCATGTGGGCGGCATTGCCGCTCAGCCGCAATCCCTCATCAGAGTCGACACCAAAGCCGTAATCGAAGATCAGGTTTTTTGTCTCGTCCAGCGTGAAGACCACGCGGCGGCTTTCGGGGGTTTTCCCGGGCAGAATTTTGTAGCCGACACTGCGGAACAGACCGGTTCGATAAAGGTTGTACTGGCTCTTGTCAGCCTTCCGCGAACTGAGGGGCTGGCCCGCCCAGAGTTCCAGTTCACGGCGGATGACTTCGGGATTGGTGATGCCCCCGGCAACGATCTCCACCGATTCCACAACCAGTTTCAGGCCTTCATCCACCTGAAACACCACATCCACCATCGCCCGCTCCCGGTCGACATGGATATCGGACCGCACACCGGCCTCGTTGTACCCCTGCCGGTCATAGTAAAGAACCAGCTTCCTTTCGACTTCGCGGACATCCGCATCGTTGTAAGGTGAATCAACCAGGAGACCCGCTTCAGCAAGAAGATTCTCCCCGGTGAACACCTGGTTGCCCTTGAAGGTGACCGAATCCAGCCGGTATTGCCGCCCCTCCTCGATCTCCACCGTAATCACCGCTCGCCTGGGTGAGGGAAACTCCACCGTGTGGCTGATCACCGCGTCGAGGAAGCCGGCAGAAGCGTACAGCCCGCGGATCGCCTCGGCATCCTCGTCCATGAGTTCGGGGCTGAACTCGCCCGGCTCCAGAAGTCCCTTTACCACGGTGAGCATCCGGTCCCGAATACGATCCTCTTTCATCAGCTGAGCCCCGAGGATTCGAATCTCATTCACCTTGACCCGGGGCCCTTTGTCCACCAGGTATGCCATCTCCTCCTTGCCCGGCTTCAGCTCCTTGGTGGACGCGTCCACCGTGGCCTGGACATATCCCCTGCCGCGGAGGGTGTCCACGATCAGCCGGGCCCCCTCCTCCAGAAGTTCCTCGTGGAAAACACTGCGGCTCCACAACTCGTAGATGCTCCGGCGCAGTTTGCGGTGCGGGCGGGGCGCCTCCTCCAGGCGGAGGACCAGCCGTCTTCCCTCCTCGATGGTGATCTTCAGGGCAACGGTGTCGTCCTCTTCCTCCACCGCATACTGGACATCAACTTCGGGGAAACCCTCGATGTAATACCAGTCCCGGATGTTCTCGAGACCATTCATCAGACGCGAGCGGTGAAAGAGGTCCCTGGTGGATACGCCGATCAGCCGGCGAAGCCGGCGGTCCGTGGCAATACGGTTGCCTATAAAATCAATGGACGCGATTTTTCGCTCGGCCGCGTCGTCGCCCTCACCGAGGCCGCCCCGCGACGGCCCCCGGTAGTAACGGGCCTTGAATATGGCGTCTCCGGCCATCGAGCCGTCCTCGTCCCGCGTCCCCAGCAGGTTCAGCCGGTCGGTGAGCCGGTACTTCACCTGGTAGATGTCCTGCCGGTCGCTGCCCACCAGACTGGAGTAGGTGACAAACAAACGGCTGGACAGTGACTTGCCCACCGTGATCCGTGCCGAGAGATCCGATTGCCCGCCCATCAGCACCGGATCCACGGTCACCTCGTCCAGGCCCAGCGACCGCTTGAGCGTCGGCGCCAGGCTTCCCGACAGCCGCCCGGAAAGGTAAACGGTGGCCTCGTCCTGGGAGAGCCCGCCGCCCCCGCTGCCAAGATCGTCCCGCGTCCGGCCGGTGACCAGCAGGGTGACGATATCGGTCTGGGAAAGGGGTGGCGAGGAGCTGAGATCGAATTTCAGGTTCTCCAGCGAACCGGAGATGGCGAGCAGAATGTCGTATTCGGAGCGGGATGTCTCGGCCCGGATGTCCAGCTTTGTTTCGGCTGCGGCCCCGCCGGGAAAGTCGATGGATCCCCGCACGATCTGGTAGTTGACGCCACGGAAGGTCACGGTGCCGCCTTCCAGGGTGGTGACCCGTCCGCTCACGTCGGGGCGGCCGATGGTTCCCCGCACCTGCAGCCCGGTGCTCGTCTCCATGGAGGCCAGGTTGTTGCGCACCCACAGCCCGTCGGCTGCGGTCACCCGGAGGTTGAGATTCACCTGGTCCAGCAGATCGGGTTCACCCCCCGCCATCACATCCACCGCTCGCGTGCGGGTCATCAGCTGCTGCTCGATCTGAAAATCCTCGTCGTAGAGGCCACCGATGATCCGGACCTCTCCGGCCAACAGATCCACTCCGTCCACCCCCCGGGCCAGCGTGAGGTCAGCGTCCAGCTCCGAACGGAAGCCCTCCGGATAGGCCATGCGCACCCCGCGCCCTTTCAGCTCGAACCGGTATGATTCAGCCTCGAGACCATCGGTCACCACCTCCCCGCTGCCGGTCACCTCTCCCCCCCCGACGTCCATCTCCAGTCTGTTTACCTGCCAGTGCCCAGGCCGCAGTTCCACCACCGTTTCGATCTCTTCCAGCGCCACCGGAAGATCGGGATGCCTCAACCGGCCCTTGCTGAGCCGGATTTCCCCTTCGGTATCCAGTGACCCGGCGGAACCCCTGACCGATAAATCGATCTCGGCAAGACCCTCGCTTCGCAGCTGATCGATGAATCCCTGCAGCAGGTGGAGGTCGGCCGTGCCGGCGACGGTCAGTGAGGTCTCCCGGGAATCGTCAAGGGCCAACGTTCCGGCCAGCTCCAGGCCCGTACCGGGCCCCTCAAGCCGGAACGGCTCGATCACAGCAGCCCCCGATGCGAACCTGGCCACCAGGGGGCCGGTTGCCGCCAGGTGCCGGCCGGCGGCATCGATTCGCAGCTCTTCGATGCGACCATTCCCCTCGAGGGTTGCCGGATCGGGGCCGTGCATGCGGAAAGACGCCAGGAGATTCCCGTGGATGGTGAAGCCATCCGCCGCGGGGTCGTCTTCCTGCCCCTGGACACTGGCCAGATGCACCGGGTAGCGGATCTCGCCGGCCCACACGGCCGTCTCATCAAACCCGAGATCCAGCACTACCGAGGCCCGGCCATCGGCAGAAGCCAGCCGCAGATCAACCCCGTTCGGGTCGAGCAACAGCTCTCCCTCAAGCTCCGGAGCGCTCCAATCGTCAGCCGACATCTCCGCCAGCTTCACCGCCGCGGTCAGTCGCGGCTGGTCAAGGACGCCGGTGACGGTGCCGGAGAGATCGAGACGTCCGTCCAGGTCCACCGGCAGTTCGAACTGCTCCACCACCCGGCTCAGCTGAAAACCGCTCCCCTGGAATGACAGATCATCCGTTTCCGCCCCGTCGCCCAGCGTGCCGGAAACAGACAGCACTCCGCCGGCCGCCTCTACCTGGACCCGGGTCACCTCCAGGCGATCTCCGGCATAGAGCAGCTCAATCACCGGGGCCTCCAACGGGATACCAGCGGCAACGCCCTCACGCAGCGCCAGAGTGGCCCGCACCTCGGTCCCGGGGAAAGTGATGGCTGTATCGCCATCCACCAGGCCGCTCAGAGGCAGGTCCAGACCGGCCGCGGCAACCAACGGCTCCAGGGGCTGTCCGTCCAGCCGGACAAGGAAGCGCGCAGGAATGCCGTCCGTGCCGCCCAGGTCCGCTTCCCCGGTGAGCTGGATGGCACCCTCCGCCCCATCCAGCAGTCCGCTCAGCTCCACCACGCCACCGCGGGAGAGGGCCCGGGCCGAGAGCCGGCCCATGGGCTGGCCGCCGGAGACCAGCCCGTCCACGGCCATGTCCGCCTCGCCATCCAGCTCGGCCCAGCGCCCGTCCACCCGGGCGTCAAGCACCAGACTGCCCGAAAGTGATGCGAGAGGATCGAGAAGTTCGGCCGGTTGATCGAACGCAACCAGCAACTGCCGGGCGGCGGCCAGGCTCTCTTCCACCTGTTGTGCCTCGGCCCGAAGGGTAAGGCCGGAGGCACCGGTCATCCCCAGCCCGCCGGCGGCATCCAGTACCAGACCCGCCGCCTCCACGTGTCCCCGGTGGAAGAAGATCTCACCACCAGCGATGCGGGTTTCCAGATCGGCATCCAGCAAGATGCCAGGCGTTTCGGCAAGGGAGATTCCGCCGGCAACGATATTCAACCCGCCGGCGAGGGTACTAATGTCAAATCCGTCCAGCCGCGGCACGCTGATCTCTCCGTCCACCCGCAGGCGGCCCCGAAGCCGGGAGATGGTTTCAGGCAGGTCGACGGAACCATCGATCAACCCGTCCGCGGCACTGATTCCTGCGGACAGCGGTTCCATGCTGCCCAGGTCGGCATTGAAAGCGATGCTGGATGGTGAATCGAGCGCCAGCACGCCGCTGCCGGTGACCCGGGTGTCCGGCGCGGAGACCGCGAATCGCCGGATGTCCGCCACGCCGCCGACGAAGTCCGCTTCCGCCTCGATGGCCATGGGGAACTCCAGCGCGTCCGCCAGCACCAGGTCCCGGGCCTGGATGACCAGCTCTCCGGTGAGCGACCGGAGGTCGAACTCCGTCCCGGAGAGGTCGAGGCTGCCGGTGAACGACCCAGTGCCTCCAGGCCGGGATTCCGGGAACAGCCACTGCATCAGGGGATCTGGATCGTCGGACGCCAGCTGCAGCTCGGCAGAGTAAGGGACGAAGCCGGACGCCGCTGCCGACAACTCCCCATCGACCCGCGTGCCGAGGATCCCCAGGGAGATGTCGGTGACCCGGAGCCGCCCCTCTTCCAGCGCCAGGCGGCAGGAGATGTCCCGGGCGGCCACCGAGGCCACATCCAGTTGCTCGGAGCGCACCGAGGCCGTCATCCGGACATCATCGCCCTGACCCTCCAGATCTCCATTGACCGAAGCGCTGCCGCCCAACTCCAGGTCGGCCAGGGCCGGCAGGGGCAGTGCACCGGGGGTGACGTCAACGTCAAAGGATGCACTGTATGCGGGGAGACCCCAATCGGTGAGTTCGCCCCCTCCGCTGAGCGACAGACCGGTGCTGTTCAGTTGGAAAGCGCTGAAGGTTATGGTTTTCGGCCCGAGGGAGAAATCCGTCTGCAGCTGGACGGGGAAATCCCCCGCCTCGGGGATGCTCATCCCCCCGGCGCCGGCACTGATGGTCCCCTGGTACTGGTGGTCCAGACGGTGAAAGTCAGCGGAAAGAGCCACATCCTCGGCCAGGATATCCAGGGGCAGGTCGGCGTCGGCGAAGTGGAGCCAGCTGTCGGTCACCTCCAGGCGGTCGACGAGGAACAGATCGACAAAGTCAGCGATGGAAAACGGTGGGGCCTGCGGCTCCTCCTCGGGCAGGTCCAGGGGCAGCTGCTCCAGGTCGAGGCGAAGGCCGTCAACCGTCAACGAGGCGAGATCGGCCCGTTGCCGGAAGACAGCCGACCAGTTGGCATCGAGATCGACCCGGGAAATCGAAACCAGCGGTGGCGCCTCCGGCGATGCACCCGCGATGGTGAACCCCTCCACCGTGGCGCAGAGCTGCAACGGGGAAAGATCACTGATCAGCAGGGTGGCCGGCCGCCCGGTGGCCTCGGTGAGCGTGGCCTCCAGCTTTTCCCCGAGCCAGCCGCGGAATGAATCTGTGTGTACCGTCACCAGGGCAACGACCAGGGTGACGGCCAGCGCCGCCAGGAACCCGAGGATTGCTATAACCAGCTTGCGTTTCACCGTAAATCATCCACTGCATAGCTAATTTTCCGCTAACTCGACGGCTCCGCAGGCTTCCCTGAGTTCCACGATAAACTGCGGATCGAGCTGATACTTTTTGACTTTCGTCTCCAGGCCCTCGCCATTGACGGAGACCTCGAGATACTCGGGGACCAGGAGCGCTGACGCAATAGCCGTGCGGAGAGCATCTTCGATGGGCACCCAGACCATTGTCTTGGCCGGCATGGTTTTCCGCTCAAGATCCAGTGTGGCGAACCAGATCACATTCCCATAATGACTGGCGTCGAGGGATTGGCTCTCACCCGTGCCTGCCAGGTAAAGCTCCACCGCACCAAGCCGGTGTGAGGAATCACCGCTGGAAACCAGGGCGGAGAGGACGAACACCGCACCCTCAACACCTTCGGCACTCTCGACCCACATTTTTGGATTCTCCAGCAGAACGATGGAATCAGGACCTTTGCTCTTGACCTTTTTCTTCCGGGTCTGCTGGTCCTCCAGCTGGTCCTTCCAGGGCATGAACCAGTCGTCATTATCGTCGGCCAGCAGATCGGGCCCGTCCAGCGTGACACCGATAACCACATCCCGGCCCGGCGCGCCATCGGAGGGCACCAGGATCTTCTTCCTGATCGTCTGGCCGCCTTTCAACCGGGGCAGATCATAGACCACATGGCCCACCGTCTCTTCAGAAGTCACGTTGACCACGTCCAGTTCCAGTCGACCCTCTTCGGAATATCCCACGCCAAAGTTGGCCACCTGGACTGTGACCAGCCAGCCCTTTTTCTTCAGGTCGGCGTCGAGCGCCTGGGTCCCGACAATGTTGAAGAGGTCCGGGTCGCTTCCCCCCTGCAGCTCCTCCTGAAGCTCGTCCACCACCTCCGGCTCGATTCTTTCCTCGTATCGCTCCTCCAGCGCAAAGTTGAAATCACCCCCGTCGAACTCGGGGTACAGTTCGATCTCCACGCCGTACACGGTCATGATGTCACCATTTTGCCGGTATTTTATGCCGATGGGCGGAGGCAGGCCCTTTTCCGGATCCCCGGGTGTGAAATCGGTTGGCATATTCAGTTCTGGATGCTGCTCGCCCCACTCTTTGATCAGTTCCTCCATCAGGCCGTGATTCCGGGCCAGAATCGCCCTCCCCTTCTTGCCGCGAACACCCCAGGTCTTCCATCGGGGATTATTTATCATGTAGAGATCGTCCATGATCGGTTCGGTGGTCAGATTCAGGAACAGTTCAGCCAGGGCACGGTCCGAGTCGCCCCCACCGGCCACGGGCCGGCCGGTGCTCGCCCGGAACTGCATCATGAAATCCATGGTCTGCCGGATCATCCTGCGGTTGTTCATGATGTCGGTCCCCAGGGAGTCGGGGTCACGCCCAACGATTGTGGCAATACCGTGGCCCAATCGGTCACCAAAGACTCCGTGGGGTTCCCAGTCGGCGGCAAAGTGCAGAAACTGGCCCAGTTCGATCAACTGCAGATCGGGGTCGCTCTCGCCGAGCACCCTGGCCCACAATTCGAAGAATCGCTCATCGGACCTCTCGAATGCATGCCAGTTGACCTTGTTGTGCTTTTTGGCCGGATTCTTCTCCGCGTGGGTCGCCTTGTTCCGGTCGATCATGTAGTCGGCACTGGCGATGAGGTGGGCCTCGTCCCAGTCGAACCCGGCCATCAGGGCCGTGGCAAAGCGGACGTAGTAGTGGGTGTCACCGGCATAGGCCCCAGCCGCGGTGGAAAAGATGAATAAAATCAATGTTGCCAGAACGATGTGCTTCAGCAAGGGCCGAGTCTCCAGTGCGCAAAATTCATGATTCAACAGGTGATCAGGTCATTTGGAGAAGAGTATACCGCGTCAGGAGGGTATGCAACGCGCTATTACCTGAACACCACGGCGTGGCTCACCAGGAACTGGTCGAAATCATTGCCAAAATCGGTGACCCACCCCCGGCTGAAGCCGATCTTGATGGCGTGCCGGCCGGCAAAGGGGAAGACCACCGTCCCGCCGATCCTCGAGTTCCGCTGTATGTCGACATGCCGGTTTCCACCGATTACCTGCCGTCCACCGGCGAAGTAGTTGGCTTCCAGCGAGGCCCAGAACCCGGGGCGGATCCGCTTCACCAGATGAACTTCTGCGGCAAAAATGGGATGCTGCTCCCGCTTGCCGTTGACGAAGTCGTCGTCGTCACTGAAAATCCACGCGCCCGCCTCCAGCTCCAGCACCCAGGTGGGCCTGAGGGGAATCATATACCCCAGCTCCGGCTTGACGGCCCAGCGATTGGCCCCGACATTGATCTGCTTGTTTTCATCGTAGTGCCCGGTGGGAGCCCGAACCTTGAGGCTCGCCCCGAGGATCGGATGGGGGTTGGCCCGCAGTTCCTGGAAATCCGCTGGGGTCATGGTCGGCGCGCCGTGCAGGTTCACCGCCAGGGTGACAGAGGGATCGCCAAAACCGGAGAGATCCCGCCGCCCCGGATCCCCGAAGACAAAGCCTTTTGTTGATCCCCATGTGTAGGGCAGCTCCCCGATGATGTTCGCCGTCCGTCCCCAGAGGCTGAAGGTCTGCAGGTAGCCGAGGACAGCCGTGTGAAGCCTGGAATCCACATCGTAGACCGGCAGGGAAGGGTCCGTGAGCACGTCACCGGAAGAATACGAATATCCGGTAATTACGACCTTGGTTCCCTTGGGGGCCGGCCAGTAGGCACGCGGTGACAGCTCCTGCGCCGCGGTGCCCGCGGCCCACAGGCTGCACAGTGCCCACACAAGCACCGCTCTGAGTCTGATTCTGGATCGTATGGTCATCGCTGTAACTATATCACTGTGTCATTTCCCGCAAACCCAAGGCTCAGTCCACCAGCTCGATATCACCGGGATGTAGAACACCATCACTGCAGCGATACACTGGGAACCGGGATTGTGAACGTCACGACAAAGGTGTTGCCCTCAAGTGTCGCCCGGGCGCCGGTCTCCCAGAAATAGCGCAGGTTCACAAAGCCAAACAATTTATTCTTGCTGGCGATGGGAATCGATACTTCGGGCCCGAAACCATAGATCTGGTGCTTGCCGAGCAGGGGGTCGCCAGGCAAGTCAATCCCGAAGTCGTCATTGCTGATCTTCCACTGGGCATAGTAGGCGGCCCCGATGCTCAGTGCGCCATCCATGAACGACTTTCCGAGACCTCCCTCGAGGGTGATAATGTCGCCCACACGAATTTCGGTGCCATCCTTTTTAGCGTGGGTTTCATAAGCGGCGAACGTTGCGAAATGCCAGGATTTCTCGTCATCGAAGTAGAGCGTTGTTCCGCCGTACAGCTCGTAACTCCACATCCCCAGACCGCTGTTAGTGTCACCGCCCTGCTCATATTCGCCGGTTGGCGCATAGAGGCCGAGACCGGTGAGGAAATCCGCCCTGTCGAGGTGCCAGCCCAGTAAAATCGGCTGCATATAGAGGTCTGTAAACTTCGTGCTCGACCGATCATCGATCTCCATGGCCGGGAACTCCATGGCGTTGTTGGTGAAAGCCGGCCAGATCGACGCACTGTAGTTACCGCCGAAAATCTTCTTCTCCGACACCCACATCAAACCCACCACACCGGCTCTGGCATTGATCGTTCGGCCACCAAAGAGGGGGGGGATTTTGTCACCGTGCCTGTTGCGCACCGTGTCTGCCGAGTAGTCGTAGAACAGGGGAATGATATAGAAGCCGGGTGGTGGCTGCGTGCCTGACTGCAGACCCATGTCGCCTTTGGTATTGGATCCGGCGAGCTGTGCGTGGGCGGTCAAGGGAATGCACAGCACCAGCAGCACCGCAAAGAACAGGATCTTCTTCATGTCACACCCTCCCATGTTAGTGTCTCACCCTTGATTTGATAAAGCTCATTGAATTTGTCTCATCCTCTCATCACTTCACCCGTTGTATCGACGGCTTTTGCCAAGTGCCGTCCAATGCCTCTCTCTTCGGCCAATAGAAGCGGGAATAGACGCTGAAGGGACCCTTCTCAGGCGCAGGGAGACAATTCGCTTCCTTGTCCGCCCCTGGTGATTCATGCTGAATATAGATTTTGATACCACCGTCCGCATCACGCTTGAAATCCGGCAACATCGTCGAATTGTCCCCGGAGCCTCCACCATATTGCGGTAATCGAATATACTGTTGGCTGGCAGTAAAACAAGCCCCTGGTAAAATCAGGTGACGATCACCGATTCTACAAAATTATCCATGTAATATAAAGCCATCGTCGCAATGGAATAAAGCCTTCACCAGTCGGAGAACCGGATGGCAAAACCGAATAAAACCTCCAGGATTCTCAAACACCTGCTGCTGGCCGTTGGCTACGGCCTGCTGGGGGTGGTTATCGCCCTGGTGGTGGTCTACCTGAAGAGCGCGGCCTCGGGCCCGGATCTCAAGCCGTGGCACGAGGTCTGGCTGGATGAGGAGTTCACGGCGTCCAGTATCGACCAGGTGTCGAATCTCGCGGCCTACATCGATGTGGAGGACCGGCTGTTCGACCAGCTCCAGAGCGATGTCTACGACGCCATCGACCCCGCCGACCGCCGCCGGTTCAACCGCTTCACGGCCGGAAGCATCTGCGACCCCACCGAATACCCGGCGAACTGGAACCGGACCTACGTGCTCCATCATGACACCCCCCGGGCCGGGATCCTGATGCTCCACGGGCTCTCCGATTCGCCCTACAGCTTGCGGGCCATGGCCCAGTTCTTGAACCGTCAGGGGTTTTTCGTCGTGGGGTTGCGTCTGCCGGGGCACGGTACTGTCCCCTCGGGGCTGGCTCACGCCACTGCCGACGATTTTGTCGCCGCGGTGCGAATGGCCGCTCGCGAGGTCCATTCCTCCCTGGGGGACGGGGTTCCTTTCTACATCGCCGGCTACTCCAACGGCGCCACCCTGACCATCAACTACACGCTCTCGGCCCTGAACGGCGAGGACCTGCCGCTGCCCGACGGCCTGGTACTGGTGTCACCCGCCGTGGCGGTCTCCCCGATGGCCGCGCTGGCCAAGTGGCAGCGCCGGCTGGCTGTCCTCCCCGGGCTGGAAAAGCTGGTCTGGAACTCGATCCACCTGGAATACGATCCCTACAAATACAACTCCTTCGCCGTCAACGCCGGGGCCCAGATCAGCCGGTTGACCCAGCAGAACGACGCGATGATCCGCACCCTCAACCAGGGGAATGGTGTCACCGGCTTCCCGCCGGTGCTGGTCCTGCAGTCGGTGGCCGATGCCACAGTCTCCACCCCGGCGGTGGTGGATCGTTTCATGAGGCACCTGTCACCCAATGGCCACCAGCTGGTGCTCTTCGATATCAATCGCGAGTCCGAGGCCGAGGCCTTCCTGACCACTGACTACCGGGCCCAGATCAATCAACTGATGGAGGGTGTCTCCTGGCCCTTCGCCCTCACCCTGGTGACCAACCGTAACGCGGAAACACCGGAACTGATGGCCCGTTCGAAAAATGCGAACAGCCCGGTGATCAGCGAGGAGCCACTGGACCTGGCCTGGCCCCAGGGGGTCTACTCCCTCTCACACGTGGCCCTGCCCTTCCCGCCGGACGACCCGGTGTATGGCATCGATTCCGACCTGACACCGGACATCATCCACCTCGGGAGGGTGGAGCTGCGGGGCGAACGGCACCTGCTGGCCGTGTCGCCAACAATATTGATGCGCCTGCGCTGCAACCCGTTTTATCCATACCTGGAGTCCCGGCTGCTCGAGTTCCTGGGTGCCGATCAGGAGGAAACGTGAATAAAATTGTCTTGATATGTCTGTGTGTGGTCTGCGTTGCCGGGTGCACCTCCCCCATCAAAATCGATCCGTTCACCAATGCCGGCTGCGCATTCTTCCCGACCTCGGCGTTCGGCACCGAGACCGCCGTGTCCAGGTGCTGCCTGGAGCATGACATCGCCTACTGGCAGGGCGGCACCCAGGACGAAAGGTGGGCTGCGGACGAAGCGTTCAGAGCGTGCCTGATCAGTTGCACGGGCAACGAACAACTGGCTGAAATGATGGTCGATGCCGTCCGGATGGGCGGCACCCCCCACTTCCCGTCATGGTATGGTTGGGGATATGGTTGGAATCCCGCCCGCGGATACACCCGGCTCACTGAAGAGGAAAAGGAGCTTGTCCGGGCTGGGCTGGAAAATTACCAGCAGGACAACAGCACGATTGAAGCATCAGCAGCTGATGGAGAAAACGATTAGTGCAGAAGATTCACAAGAGGACCAATAAATCATGTCACGTATTGCGGCAGGCGCCCTGATCTTCCTGGTGGTAGCGGGGATGACCGCCGTTGCCACCGCCGGAACGGTGGAACTGTCACCTTTCTACGGTTGGCGCTTCGGCGGGGACATGGTGGACTTCGACTATGGCGACCGATACAACCTGGACGATGCTTCGGCCTACGGCCTGGCCATCGACATCGAATTGGATCCCTACGACGAAACCTGGATCGAGGTCCGGTGGAGCCACCAGCAAACCGAACTGAACACCACCAACCCCGATGTGGGCAAGCTGGATCTCGGCATCGACTACTTCCACATCGGCGGCCTGAAGGCGTTCGGGGACCACGGCGACAATTTTGTTCCCTACGGCGTGGGCACCCTGGGCGCGACCCACTTCAACCCCGATGCCGGATTCGGTTCGGACACCCGTTTTTCCTTCGGCCTGGGCGGCGGGGTCAAGCTGATGTTCGCCAAACGGGTCGGCATGCGTCTGGAGGGCCGTGTGCTGGGCACCTATTTCCCCTCCAGCGCCGCCGTTATCTGCGGGGGGTATCCGGGCGGCTGCTCCATCGGCATCAGCGGAAACATGCTCTGGCAGGGTGAGGTGACCGCCGGCCTGGTGATCGCTCTGGGGAAACCGGCAGGGCATAGCGTGAGACGCTAGGGAAACACGAAAGAAGGGGACGATCCATGAATTACCTGCGCGTCCTCACGGTACTGGCCATGGCCGTGATGGCCGGCGCGGGGTATCTCGCCATTGCCGGGCCGCCAGAACCATTCGATCCCGCACGGGTCACCTGGTCGGCACTGGAATTCAAGGCCTCGAAGTTCGGCTTTTCCACCACCTCCCGCATCTCGCTGGGGACGGTGCCGGGGAAGCGGGCGGCCGAGGATTTCATTGCCGCCGGTGAACGTGCCGGCCTCCCCCCCCGCGGGCCCGAGGTGCTCCGGCTGCGGATCCTCTCTTCCCTCTTCGGCCGGGATTCCATCAGCGACGTCTGGTTCGATCCGCTGCAGGCCCTGGCCTACCAGACCGTGGAGATCACCACCGGCAATCGGCACCGCTACCGGGCCTACCGCTTTGGCGACAAGGGAGTCTACTCGCTGCTGCGCAAGCCGGAGCAGGGGCAGGAAGTGCTTTCGCCGGACCTCTGGTCGAACACCGAGGGTCATATCTTCCCCCATCCCCCATGGGCCGGTGAAAACCTGGTGGTGACCTCGCCGTCGGCCCTGTTCTATATCCTCGCGGTGGCCGATCTTTCCCGGGTGGGAGATCACGTGGAAATACCGGTCTTCTCCCGCACCGCCATCGATCTGCTGATCATCAGGGTGGAGGAGGCGGACAGATTGAAGGTGAACTACGTTGAAGCGACCGGTTCGGAAGAGAGCCAGATCAAGGGTCGCGTGGACACGCTCCGTCTCTCGCTCAGCGCCCGGCCGCTGGACGCATCGTCTTCAACCCAGTTCCAGCTGCTGGGTCTGCAGGGTGACGTGGTGATTCACCTCGATCCCCGAACAAGGGTGCCCCTGGAGATTTCCGGGCGTGTGCCCCGGGCCGGCAAGGTCCGTATCCGTCTCAAGCGGCTGGCCCTCAAACAGTGACGGGGAGGACAGCGACCTCGACCTCGAAGCGGGTCTGGCCCTGGGCATCAGGTTCTGAACGGCCGGTAACGGTCACCGCTTCTCTTGAATTTGGTCATTTTCTGAAGAATAATCACCGCAACTGATGGGTTTCATCTGGAATTTCTGAGCCTCTGATGCGGGAGCGGCATGAAAACGGCGGAATGCGGGCAATGGCCCGGTGGTGGAAAAGGAGGATTCTGCAGATGTTGAGACGAACCGGAGCCCTGCTGATTCTCATGGTGCTGGCCTTTGCCGCAACCGGCTGCGACGAGGTGACGGTCGATTACGACCAGGACGCCGATTTCTCCGCCTACCAGACCTTTGCCTGGCAGGCCATCGATCCGGATGACAAGCGCCTGTTGGAGCGGGACTTTCCCAAAGCGGCCGAGCGGATCAAGGCGGCGATCAACCGTGAGCTGACCTCCAGGGGCCTCCATCCGGCAGCGATGGACCAGGCGGATCTCATGGTCTCCTACGAGGTACATTTAGACGTCAAGCGCACTGGCCAGCACACCGGAATCGCCCCGGTGGAGGGTAACACCGGCGTATCGGTCTGGAGCACTGACGGCAGGGGTGATGGGGTGGCCTACCAGGAGCCGGTCAAGGAAGGAACGCTGATCTTCCGCATGGAGGATCGCAGCAAGGGGAAGCAGGTCTGGCAGGGGCAGTTCTCCCGAAAGTTCCGCAACCCTTCAGAGCTTGAACCGGCCGACATTCGCCAGGCGATCAAGAAGCTCTTCCGGGACTTCCCCCGCCAGGGCTAGAAACCGCTGCCCAGGCTGAGAAGATACTGGGAGCGGCCCCCGGGGCCCTTGCCCCAGGCAAAGTACATCGGCCCAAACACGGTATCGGCCCCCACACTGACCGTTATGGTGTCAAAGGTGTTGTCCCAGGAGATATCGCTGGAGTCATACCAGGTGTTGCCCTTTTCGATCCACCCGCCAAAAAACAGGTTCTGCCCCATGGTGGTGGGCAGCTTGAACAGGCTGGCGTAGTAACCCACACGCCCTACGGCAAAGTAGTTGCCGCGCAGCTCATCCGGCGCGAAGCCGGAAAGAGAGAACATTCCCCCCAGGGTGAACTGGTGGTAGACGGGGAGTTCACCGCCCAGGCTGGTGCCTCCGGCAACCGAACCGAACACGGTGTGCCGGCCGCGGCTGAAAGCGCGGATGTATTTCCCTTCGATGCGCTCGTAGTCGGTGTCGGCGCCAAGAAACTCACGGGAAATGAATGTGTTGATCTCGCCGAAACCGCCCCGCCGGGGGAAAGTCACCTCGTCTTGCGTGTCGATGGAGACTAGCAGGCGTGCGCCACCCAGGGTCGGCGTTTCCGAGGCAAGGCCCTCGGGATTGCCTGGGGACCCATCCGGGTCCTTCGGCATCTGGGGAATGTCCACCCCGACGCTCCGTGAAAATCTGGCCGCCCCGTATGCGGGGCCAAGACGAATCTGGGCTTTGTTGCCCAGTTGGTAACCAAAGTCGAGATACCCATAAGTTAACCGCTGTTTGAACTCAGCGACGTTCTCTCCATCCAGGTAGCTGTTGACCAGTTCATTCCCCGCGTAGAGGCCGGGCATGATGAACCAGCGGCTGTTGTAATCGAACGGCTGGTAGAACTCGGTTGTGAGGCTGGTCACCCGGCCAACCTGAAGCATGCTTCGCCATTCGGCGCCCCAGCGGTTGAGGCTGGTGGCCCGGTGGAGCATTTTGAGATTGAACGTGGCCCCCTGATCCTCGTCCACCAGGAAAGCCAGACCGAAGCGAACGTAGTTGGGACCCCACTCCTTCTCCTGGGCCTGGATCACCAGCTCCACGCCCTCCTCCTCCGGATTCAACGAAAAATCCACCGACTCGAACCCCCCGAGGCCGTAAATACGCGCCAGGTCGACATAGAGGGCATCGAAATTCAGACGGTCACCCGGCTGCAACCGAATTCGCCGCCGGACGATCTCCTCGCTCACCTTTTCCAGACCCGTGATCCGCAGGCTGGTGATCAGTGGCAGTTCGATATGTGGCACCACCTGTCCGGCCCGGTGAAGGGTATACTCCTCCACGGGGAGGCCCATGGGATCCAGGACGCTCTTCTTCAATTCGGCCTCGTCGATACCGAGACTGATGATGGAGGGCGGATCGGAAAAATCGAGCACCCCGATCCCGGCCACCGCCGGCCGCAGCACCAGGTCGGCCAGGGGCAGCTGGGCCTCGACATTGAGCCTAGTGAGGAAGCCCAGAGTTTGTCCGGTGACGGCCAGGGATGATTTCAGTTTTTCCCGATCCCCCAGCGGGGCGCTGATATCCACGGCGATGACGATATCGGCACCCATGGCCCGCACCACATCCACCGGTATGTTGCGGACCGACCCGCCGTCCACCAGCAACAGATCGCCGATCTCCACCGGTGCGAAAACCCCGGGGATGGCCATGCTGGCCCGGATGGCAGCGGCCAGATCGCCTTGGTCAAGGACCACCATATCCCCGTTGACCAGGTTGGTGGCCACCGCGCGGAAGGGAACGGGAAGCTCATTGAAGTCGGTGATTCCCGCCACCGGCTGGGTCAGGTTGCGCAGCATGTACGTCAGCTTCTGTCCCTGGCGGAATCCCCGGGGAGCAATCAGTTTCAGGCCACGTTGCCCGAACTCGAAATCGAGGAGATAGAGCCGGTCCTCCTCCTTGCGTCGGAAAGACCGCTCCTTGCGCAGAGGATCATCCTGCAGCAGGTCGGTCCAGTCGATATCGAGGACGGCCGTTTCGATCTCGTCGGCCGTCATACCCGATGCATACAATCCGCCGATCACCGCCCCCATGCTGGTCCCGGCGATATAGTCCACCGGGATGTTCCACTCCTCGAGCTTTTTCAGCACACCGATGTGGGCCAGCCCCTTGGCCCCGCCGCCGCTGAGCGCCAGGCCGATGGTGGGGCGGGTGGACGGCTCCACCGGTCCGTCATCGGTCTGGGCATTGGCAGGGAGTGACGTGGCGCAGCAGAGGATCAGCGCAAAAAGGCAGAGTTGCTTTGGGACGTTAATCACTGCCTGCTCCTCCTGGAAAAAGCGTGCCGCGTTTCGACTTAAGAAATCTTGGATTGATTCATGTTCCTGTCAACAATACGTGACCGGCTGAAGTCGGTCAACCGGCGGCAAGACCATTGGCGGAACTCGAAACCAGTGCCGATGACCCCCTGCGCATAAGCATTGTCAAACCCTATGGGGAGCTATTTGTGCGCCAAGACACATTTTACGTCCGTATAATGTGCCGATGCGCACAATTACCAACCGTAAACTTCTTGATCCCGAATTCCAGACCCGCCTGGACCTCGAACTTTTTCATGAAAGTCTCTTCGCCGGTCTTGTTGTTCACCGCAATTCCATCGCCCTTGCCACTGCCACTTAACGGATACATAAATTCTGCATAGTATGCCCTTTATTCGTGGACATACTATGCAGAATAAAGAGAACGACCGAATGAGTGAAATAGCATCAATCCGACAGACGATAGACAAGGATGTATTTGACCATCAAGCTTTTCTGAGCACATTGCGCACCTACGCCAAGCCACGGGACAAGATCACCAGGCTTCTGGCCCGGCGGGAACATCGTGCGCGTAAAGAAGGGTCTCTACTGTTTTGGCGAGGCTTTTCGCAGAGATCCAATTTGTCGCGAGTATCTCGCGAACCTGATCTACGGACCGTCCTATGTAAGCCTCAACAGGGCCGCGACTGGCATGATCTTGTGTGGTATATCGGTCGACATCCGAGAGTTCACCTGAGCCACCTGGAATCGAGGATGCGGCAGTCTGGTGATTATGACGGAAGCGCCCCGATGACGGCGAAGTTGCTCCAGGATCTGTTGCAACACGCAATCGAAGTGCTTGACGTGGAGCAGGCACGGAGGGAAGTCGCCCCGTTCCTCAAAGATCCTCGCGCTCTGGATATCTGGTCCCGGGATTTTTTCAAACAGATTGTCGGCCGGATTGTTCCGACCCTCTCGTGATTTTTGGCAACGCCTGCCCACCGCGGCTTTCCGAGCAATCCAGTTGAGCGACGGCGCGCCAGCGCCGCCCACTGCAACCGGATGTTACGGGAATTTACATAATTCCATTAGTGATTTCCATTAAGAACGTTGGCTCGGCAACGAAATTTACTTTTATCGCGGAACCGGATCTGGCCCATTTCCAGAAAAGGGATGGAGGCGATAAGATGCACTATCGATCAGTGCCCGGCTCTGGAGAACAGGATGCGTCGCAGAACAAAGATACTTATCACGCTCGGCTTGCTCACCGCACTGCCGGTGATGATCCTGACTGTCGGCATGCTCTACCTGAAGTTCGCCGACCTCAGCGGGTACCGCTCCACCGTCGAGCGGCTGGTCAGCGATGCCCTGGGCCGGGAACTGTGCATCGACGGTGCGTTCGAACTTCACGTCTCGTTCACCACCTCTCTGGAAGCGAGGGAGATCACACTTGCCAATGTGGAGTGGGGCAGCGAACCAACGATGCTCACTGTCGACCATCTCTCGGCCTCGATCGACCTGATGTCACTTATTCGCGGGCCGGTTCACATCCACCACCTGGAAATCGAGGGCGCCCGTGTCCTGGTCGAGTCCAGTGCGGACATCCCCGTAAACTGGTTGTTCGAAGCCCTGGAGAAGGAATGGCATCGTCCGATCACGACCCGGGAGTACGTAGTAGATAGAGCCGAACTGAAAAATGTGAAGGCGATCCTTCGCCTCCCCGCACTGGAACACCCCCTTGAACTGATGATTGCTCTTCTCGGGTTTTCGTCAAACCAATCTGATTCGATCGACATACGGCTCGACGGCAGCTTGAACGAGATGGCTCTTGGGCTCGAGGGACAACTCGGACCATTGTCGGGCCTGCTCACCGCCGGCAGCATTGCCTTCGATTTCGAAGGCCGTCTGAGCGAGGCTGATTTCACCACTGCCGGACAGATCGCCAGGCTTGCCGATCTTGACGGCGCCACCATCGATCTCGACCTTCACGGCCCCGACCTGGCCGCGTTGACCGAGCCGTTCGACTTGCCGTCCCTGGGTGAAGAGCCCTTCCGGCTCGACGCGCACCTCGAACCCTCCCCGGCGGGGAGCGCACTGGCGCTGGACGCTGATCTCGGGGACCTCAAGGCCAGAGTTGATGGATCTCTCGACTCTCTGCTGAGCCCCAAGCTGCTCGACATCACGGTGGCGGCCTCGGGGCCCGACCTCGCGGCGGCCGGCACACTGACGGGAATCGACCGCCTGCCTGCGGATCCGTTCGAGGTTTCCGGCGGCCTCACCTGGCAGGGATTCCCGTTGACCTGCGATGGGATCACGCTACGGGTTGGCGAGAACAACCTGTCCGTTGACGGCGTGCTTGGTCAGCCGCCACGCATGCTGGAAACTGACTTCACCATCCGTGGCGAGGGACCCGACGCCTCTTCTCTGGCCGTGCTGTTCGGGCTGGAGCTTCCCGCCGACCCGTTCGAAGTGCAGGGACGGCTGCTCCGTATGGAGAGCGGTCTACAGGTTGAATCCGTCGAGGCCCGGATCGGCCGAGCGACGCTCGAGGCCGACGGCTTCGTTGGTGACCCACCCGAATACGATGGCACCGACCTTCAGGCCTCCGTTCAGGGCCCGGACCTCTCTCGCTACAGCAATCTCACCGGGGTCGACCTCCCGGTGAAATCCTTCGAGATATCCGGCCACATCGGGGAGGACGGGGAGAGCATTGTTCTTCAGGAAGGCAGCGCCCGTCTCGGTGACAACTCCGCCAGCATCATGGGGAAGATCCGGGTGGTGGACGAGCACACGGAACTGGATCTCCAACTGGACGTCGAGGGCCCCGACCTTTCCCGGATCCCATGGCTGGCGGGAATCGACGGCCTCCCTGCCGAGCCGTATCGTGCGGCCGGGGCAGTCGGTATCCATCCGGATGGCTGGCACCTCAGCGAAGTGCGCGTCGACTCTGGCGGCATGTCGCTGGAGGCCGAGGGAATTGTGGTCCCCGGCCCCGGTATTCTCGGCACCGAACTCCGGCTGCGGTTTGCCGGCTCTGACAGCTCATATCCAGCTTCGCTGGCCGGCCTGGAGGGTGTGCCGCCCGGGGCATTCACTGTCGAGGGGGCGATACGAATCGTTGATGACGGGTATGCGCTTGAGGCGGTGGAAGCAGAGGTGGGAAGCGTTCTGGCACGGATCGAAGGTCTCCTCGGATCACCCCCGGCACTCCTGGGCACAGTATTGCGGGTGACCGGACGGGGAGAAAACCTGTCGGTTTTCGAACCGTTCCTGGGCGGGACACTGCTTCCCGATGAGCCGTTCGAAGTGGCCGGCAGCCTTGCGGTGGACGAGGCGGGTTGCCGGCTCGATTCCGTGGAGCTCAAGACAGCGGCCAATCGAGCTTCAGTGAGTGGCCTGCTGGCCGTGAGGAAAAAGCTGGAGGGTAGCAATGTCGCTTTCGAGGTGGAGGGTCGCAACCTTCGTGAGTTAGGAGAATCCCTTTCCGCGGCGGGCGTTGACGGGATTCCGGAACTTCCAGCGGAAGCTATTACCGTAACAGGCCGGGTAGAAATCGATGAAGCCGGTTTCCTGCTGCACGGGGTCAAGGGACGCCTCGGTTCCGGCACCCTGCAGCTGGACGGGCGGGTCGGCCCGCCTCCGGAGTTCCGGGGGACGGACCTCATGGTCCTGGGCAACGGCCCGGACGCAACGCTGTTCACCGCACTCACCGGGGGAGAAATCGAGCTGGCGCCGTTTCAGCTGAGCGGGCGTGTCGAGCGCCCCGGCACGGACTTCAGGTTTCACGACTTCAACGTGCGTCTGGGGGAATACCTGGCCGTTCTGAGCGGGATCCTCGGTGAACCGCCCACGCTGGCAGGGACAGATCTCAGCTTTGAGATGGCGGGCCCCGGGCTCGGGTTGCCGCGGCAGATAGCCGATCTGTTCGACCTGCGCTTCCAATACGACCTGCCCGACAAACCGTTCGCGGTGACCGGATACGCCAGCGGATCACCCGAGGACTTCACCATCACCCGTCTCGACGCGCAGCTGGGTGACAGCGATTTCACAGGCTGGTTTCGGCTGGACCTTGAGGAAAAACCAAGACTTCATGGGGAACTCACTTCCGAGAGCATCAATCTGGCCCCGTTGCTGAAACAACACGGATGTGTAGATGAATCGGCCGATACGAACGAAGTCGAACCCACCCGGGACAGAGGCAACCTGCTGATTTCCGACGACCCCATCGACCTCGCGCTGCTGAACAGGATCGATGCCGATGTGTCCCTGTCCGTCCAGGAAATACTGCTTCCCCGCTCTCGGCTGGAGGACGTCCAGGTCGGGATCCGGATGGAGAATGGCGCGCTGCGTGTGGATCCCGTTTCTGCAACCGGGTCCCGGGGGGGTGTTCTCGGCGGTCATTTCTCGGTGGAGCCGGCGGAAGAGGGGGGGTATCGTGTGCTGGCCGATCTGACCATGGACGGCGGTCATTTGGACATGTCAAATCTGACCGAGGATTCCAGAAACTGGGTGGTGCTGGACATCGATGTTGATTTCCATGGCTCCGGCCGGTCGCTGCATGAGATCGCCGGCAATGCCGACGGTTTTTTCGAAGTGGCGGTGAGCGAGGGTATCGTGGACCACACGCTGTTTGAGTTAGTAAGCAGCGGTATCCTGCACCAGATCCTGGACCTCTTCAATCCCGTCCGTCAGCAAGAACCAGCGACGGAACTCCACTGCGCCGTGGTCGTGATGAATCTCAACAAGGGCCTGGCCACCATCGACCCACTGGTGATGCAGACCGAGAAGATGAGTATGTCCGGTCAAGGCGAGATCGATCTCACCACCGAGGAATTCGAACTGCGGTGGTTGACCAAGCCACGCAAGGGGTTCGGCTTCAGTGCCGGCATGCTCACCGACAACTTCGTGAGACTCGGGGGCACACTGACGGAACCCCAGCTGGAAATGATGCCGCTGCGGGCCGCTGTCTCCACCGGTCTGACGGTGGGGACAGTTGGGCTGGCCCTCCTGGGCAAGGGCCTGTGGAACCGGTTCACCGCCCACAGGAAGGTGTGCGGGCGTGCCCTCGAGGAAGCCACGCAAAAGCGTGATGAACAGGGATCACACCGCTGAACGAGACCTGACAACCGGCGGCCGGCCCAGAGCCCCCCGTTGGAGGAAGGGGCCGGCTCTGGTAATATTGAATCGAACCTGCACCATCCATTTCGTAAGCCCCTCACCGCGGAGCGCCTGATGACGATCTTCGAACGGTTCAACCGGCTGGACGATGACTCGCTGCCCCGCTGGGCGAGGTTTCCGGTCCGCCTGCTCAAGCTTCTCCTGGCGCTGCTCGACCAGTGCCGTCAGGACAAGCTGCTGATCAGGGCCTCCGGCCTGGCCTACTCCACCCTGCTGGCCCTGGTACCACTGGTGGCGGT
>CBESOE010000033.1:0-32760 GCA_965531145.1 uncultured bacterium
GAAGACCTGCTGCTGCCGGCCGCTGCCCCGGTGCGGGGTTTGTGCCCACTGCTGCGGCCGCTGGTCACCGGAACACCCTTTGACGAACCGGAAGCGGGTGTCCGCTGGATGCCGGCGGTCGAACTCCTGCCTTTTGATGAGGCACCGGCTGCAGCACCCGAGTTCGATGCCTTTGTCCGGGACAGGTTGTCCAGGGTGCGCTTCTGCTTCTGGTAATACTCATCACCGGCCATCCCCCGGGACACCGCGGGCTGGGTGAAGGTGGTGGTCTTCTGAGCGGCATTGCCCTGTTTGAACATGCTGTTCACCGCACCGGCGCTCGTCGCCGCGGATCCCTTGAAACTGACCCCGTGCTTCTGGAATCCGGGGGCCAGGGCCTTGTTCACCGTGGGCAGAGCAGCCTGTCGCACCAGATCCTCCTGGCCGCGGGGCTGGTAGTGCACCACCTCGCTGCCGTTGACCTTGTAAACCTGGCGGTCGAGAGCCACCGATGATATCGAACGACCGGTGACCCGCTTGACGTAGTCCAGCTGCAGTTCATCACCCAGCGGCATCACCTGGCCGGCGCGGAACATCTCCGCTCCGCTCCCGGGGAGCAGGGCGTGCTGGTAAATCCCGGTGCCGTAAAAGTTGCGGTTGTCCACGAAGACATAGGCGTTGTAGTCGATGCCGCTGTAGTAGCCACCGCTCCGCTGCCCGTGGTGCCCGCCGTGCCTGCCGGAATACCAGCCGTAGTCGCCACGGTAGTGGTAGCCGGTATTGTAGCTGTAGCGATACCAGGGGGGAGCCACCGGCGCCCAACCGATATAGCCGTTGCAGACGGCGAAGTTCACATGGTGCGGCCGCCAGGTGTAGCCGGGCACCCAGGCCCAGCCATAGTGGTCAACATAGGTCCAGTTCCCGTAGTGGTGCGGGATCCAGCCCCAGGGCTCGTAGGAGACCCAGGTCCAGCCGTAGGACGAGTAGGCCCAGTGGCCGTAGGTGTAAGGTCTCCAGCCGTATTCCACGTAGGGAATCCAGACGTCCATCCCCAGCTCGGGAGCGTATTGCCAGTAGCCATAATCGTTCAGCGTGTTGTGAAAACTGAACGAGGTGGCGCCGTATCCACCACCATACCCGGCCTGATGGCCGTAGTACGGATAGTAATCGTGGTGTCCGACGGCGAAGTAGAATCCGCCGGTACCGATGGAAAGCCGGAAACCGGCGTTCGCCTCGGGGGCTGCCGTGACCAGGGCCAGGATGACCCCGGCGAACAGCAGCATCCTCACCACCCATCGTCTTGCATTTCTGGAAGTCATTTTCCTTCCTCCCTGGTGGCGCGTCCGGCCGCTGGATTATCCAATTGGCCTTTCGCTTGTGATGCCCGCGCTCGGGGGCTTTATGCCATTGTGCTGTACCGCTCGGGCGACGCACACCTCACTAGAGAGCAACTCCCGTGCCAGCCTGAGACGACAAAAACCATCAAGTCACTCAAATCATTGATTTTTAAGTATGTTACCCTGGAATACAGCAAGGAGAAGATTAGAAAAAACTCAGGCGATGAGCCGGTTTCATCCTCTATTGAGGACAGATGGCGGGCCTCGCCGGAACAGGCGAGACCGATTCACTCGACTCTGATCCCCATGGCTTCGAGACGGTCCAGCATGCCGCTGACGTGGGTGGAATTCCAGTAGATTTTGCTGCAGTTGGTGCAGGTCGAGAAATCGCTCTGGGTGGCCTGGACATAGTCTGGGACACGTCCCCGTGCTTCCGCGGCAGCCAGCGTCTCGATTGGGCCGCTGCACTCGATACAGCGGCTGAACAAGCGTTCACGGCACAGGTGCAGTTCGAGGTCGCCGATCACCTGGCGTAGTTGCCCCTCCAGCCCTTCGTCGTCCACCAGCAGGACCCGCCCCTCCCCTGCCGATGCGGCCAGCCCCCGATCCCGGGTGAGCACGAGCCGGCCTTCAGCACGGGCCCGTTCCAGCAGTTCCCGGTCCTCTATGTAGTGGTAGTAAGTGGTGTCGAAGCCGAGAATACGCAGCCACCGGGCCAGCTTGCCCAGCATGCAGTCGGCGGCGAAGCGGGGAGGCTCTGAGGTTGCCAGGATCATGTTCAAACTCTGTGGAAATATTCGCCACCGGCGCCAACCCACCGGAATCATTGCCGCTGGAGAATGATTAACATATATTTAAAACAAACGTGCCCCAACTGGAAGTTATTTCCACCAGGGCCAACAGAAAGTGCACACTGCCTCTCGTATTGTCCGGAATAATCAATGTCATTGTCGCACCATCCCATTTATCTCGCCCGGGAGGTCAAATACGCATGAGAGTATTCACCACGGCCCTGTTCACGACGCTATTAGTTCTCATCGCCCTGCCCGCCGGCCGGTGACACGGCCACGGACCTGTGCACCATCACGGCCAGTGAGGCGCCGTGATGAAATAATGTGGGGTAATCAGAACCCGCGGTGCAGGCCGGCGTGGCTGGCGGCGGCCAGGGCAGCCTGGAACTCCTCCGCGGTGAGTGAACGGCCCAGGCGAGGGTCACCAACCGCGTCGAAGCAGGGGCGGTACTGGGCCATCACGTTGACGTAGCTGTCGGGCGACAACTCCCGGGCGATGAACTGGAAGGACCGCTCGCTGCCAGCCAGACCGCCGGGCAGTACCAGGTGGCGGATGAGCAGACCGCGCACCGCCACTCCCCCCTCGTCGGTGGTCAGCACACCCACCTGGCGGTGCATCTCCTGAAGCGCCGCCCGGGCTCGCTCCGGGTAATCGGGCACACCGCAGTAATCGCGGCCCACCGCGGCCGAGGCGAACTTAATGTCCGGCATGTAGATGTCCACCACCCCGTCCAGCAGCCGGAGCGTCTCCAGCGACTCGTAGCCCCCGCAGTTGTAGACGAGGGGTATGGCCAGGCCGCCCTGCACCGCCAGCTTCATCGCCTCGAGCAGCGGGAAGACATAGTGGGTGGGGGTGACGATGTTGATGTTGTGGCATCCCTGCTGCTGCAGCGCCAGCATGGCGGCCGCCAGCCGGGAGGTGGTGTAAAGCTCTCCCCGACGGTGGTGACTGGTGTCGTAGTTCTGGCAGAAAGTGCAGAGCAGGTTGCAGCCGGCCAGGAAGATGGTACCCGACCCGCCGCGACCCACCAGCTCCGGCTCCTCACCGTAGTGTGCACCAATGCTGGAGACCAGCAAGTCGGCGGTGACACTGCAGTGACCGGTCTCCCCCTTGTCCCGCAGTGCCCCGCACTTCCGGGGACAGATACGGCAGGGGCTGATCAGCTCCCGGGCCGCCTCGATTCGGCGGTCCAGTTCATCGAGGGTAATCCGCATTTGACCTCCGCTACCGCCTATTTTATGCTCTCCGCACCGGCGGAGACCAGCGGTCAATCCACCCGCGGGAGGAAAATTCAGATGGCAGTTGGGATAGACAAGGCAGTGATACCTGCCGGGGGTCGGGGCACACGGATGCTGCCGGCCACCCTGTCCGTGCCCAAGGAGATGCTGCCGGTGGCCGGCATCCCCATGATTCACTACGCGGCGGCGGAGGCCTTCCAATCAGGGATCCGCCAGATCTGCGTGATCAGCGCTCCGGGCAAAAGGGCAATCGCCGAATATTTTCTGCACCGGCCGCTGGACGACCTGCAGACGCCCGATGAGCGGTCGGCACGGGCCCTGGGTGACCTGGCACTGATGCGCGAAGAGGCCCGCTTCCTCATTCTCGAACAGCCGGTGCCCCTGGGCCTGGGCGACGCCATCTGGCAGGCACGGGACTTTGTCGACGGCGACCCCTTTGCCCTGCTGCTGCCGGACAATATCTTCACCGACCCCGTTCAGGTGACCTCGAGGCTTATCGAGGCCCGGGCAACCCACGGGCTGGACACCATCGCCCTCTCCCGGGTAACGGCGGAGCAGGCCGCTTTCATCGACAACTGCGGCGGGGTGCGCTGCCGGCCGCTGGACACTGGTGAAGACCTGCCGGGACGCTGTTTCAGCATCGAGGAACTGCAGGACAAGGGGGAGGGCCGCTACCCGCTGGCGAGTGCGCTATCACCCTACCGCTCTTCCCCAAGACACGTGCTGGGTGAGCATTTCTTCTACTACCTGGCCCGCCAGCGGCGGGAACAGGGGGGGGATGGGGAGCTGGACGACGTACCGGTGCTGCAGGAAATCATCCGCCGGCACGGGATGACCGGGGTATTGTTCGATGGCGAGCTGTATGACGCCGGAACCCCGGCCGGTTTTGCCCACGCCAACCACGCCCTGACAAAAGAAAAGGCCGG
The DNA here is from genome assembly GCA_965531145.1 of uncultured bacterium. Lineage (GTDB taxonomy): Bacteria > Acidobacteriota > JAQAZP01 > JAQAZP01 > JAQAZP01 > JAQAZP01. The sequence continues at coordinate 4,273 of CBESOE010000033.1, forward strand.
CCCCGGGAAAGGGCCGGCCTCCTGATCGTGCCGTTCAGTTTTTCGATGCCGTACTACCTGCTTCGCCTGAGATATTTCAGAAACTCCGAATCGGGGGTCAGCACCAGGGTGGTGCCGGCCTTGATCGACCGGCGATAGGCTTCCAGGCTGCGGGTGAAGCGGTAGAATTCCTCGTCCCGGCCATAAGCCGCAGCGTAAATGGCGGTCGCCTCGGCGTCACCGTTGCCCCGCAATTCCTCGGACTGGCGGTAGGCCTCGGCGAGGATGATCGTCCGCTCCTTTTCCGCGGTGGCGCGGATCTTCTGGGCTTCCTCCTCACCCTCCGAACGGTAGCGCTTGGCCTCCCGCTCACGCTCGGCGGTCATTCGGGCATAGACCGCCCGCTCGTTCTCCGGCGGCAGGTCAGCACGCTTGATCCGCACGTCGCGAATCTCGATGCCGTAATCGCGCATCGCCGTCTCGTTGCAGCGGGCGGTGATGCTGGTCATCAACTCCGAACGCAACTCATTGACGATCTCGATCAGGGTGTGCGTGCCCAGCGAAACCCGCACCTCGGCGAAAATGATGTCGTCCAGACGGCTCTGGGCCTGGCGCTCGCTGCGCAGGGCCTGGTAGAACTTCAGCGGGTCGACGATGCGCCACTTGGCGAAGTTGTCCACCACCAGCGTCTTCTTGTCCTTGGAGACGATCTCCTCCGGGGCGGCGTCGTAGTCCAGCAGGCGGTTGTCGAAAAAGGTCACCTGCTGGGCAAAGGGAATCTTGAATTTCAGACCGGGAGTCTCGTGAACGATCACCGGTTTCCCCAGCTGCAGCACCACCGCGCTCTGGGTCTGGTCCACGGTGAAAACGGTTCCGCCGATGACGATGAGCGCCGCGGCGAGGAGGATCAATATGATCAACAGGCTCTTGTTCATTTACTTACGCTCCATGGCGAAGGCCCCGCCGTTGGCCGGCGCGGGCCGCAGAGGTTTCACTGTCCCGAGGTTGTGGCCGGTGGTGTCGCTGTGCCCTGCCGTCCCAGGGGGAGGAAGGGCAGCACTGCGCCGGCGGCCTTGGAATCGAGGATGATCCGGTCGGCCTTGCCGACGATTTCCTCCATCGCCTCGATATACAGCCGGTCGCGGGTCACGTCGCGGGCCTTGAAGTATTCGGTCACCACCTTGTTGAACCGCTCGGCATCACCCTGGGCCCGGCTGACCCGGGCCGCGGAATACGCCTCGGACCGGGCCACCATCTGTGCCGCCTCGCCCTGGGCCTTGGGCAGGATGTCGTTGCGGTAGCCCTCGGACTGGTTGATCAGTTTCACCCGATCCTCCCGGGCGCTGGCCACGTCCTTGAACGCCGGGATCACCTGCGAAGGCGCCTCCACCGTCTGCAGTTTGACCTGCTCGATGATGATCCCCGACTCGTAGCTGTCCATAATCTCCTGCAGCAGGATCTGGGACTTGCTTTCAACCTCGGCCTTGCCGGTGGTCAGCGCAGTGTCGATGTCGTTGCTGCCGATCACCTCACGCATGGCCGCTTCCGCCGAGGCGCGAAGTGTCTTCTCCGGGTCGCGCACGTTAAAGAGGTAGCTCATTGAGTCGCTGATCTTGAACTGCACCGCGAACCAGATGACAATGATGTTCTCGTCACCGGTGAGCATCCGCGCCTCCTTGACGATCGACTCGTATTTGGCCGGTGGCCCCTGGCTGATGGTGCGGAAACCGATCTCGGTGCGAAAGACCTTGGTCACCTTGGGTTTGAGCACGCTCTCGAAGGGAGCAGGTAGATGGTAGTGGGGCCCGGACCCGGTGGTCCGCACCACCTTGCCGAAACGCCGCACCACACCCTCCTCGTCAGCACCGACGATGTAGACCCCGGTGACCAGCCAGAGCACCAGGATGATGGCCAGCACGGCGACCACCACCGGCGCCGCCTTTCCGGACGAGGGTTTGAACTTTCGCATGTACTGCAGCAGGTCGTCAGGGGTGAACTCCCTGCCCGACCCGGCACCTCCCGGCGTGTTGTCCCATTGCATGGCCTGAGCTCCTTTCATTCAAATGTATGGCGGGTTGCCGATACTGGCGTGGATGAACCGCATTGTAGCACAGCGGCCGCATCCCGGCCCGGTCCATTGCTGTTCACTCATTACATACGGATGGGGATACGGAAAAAGACGAGATTTTATTCGTCGGAATGATGCGGGCGCCCGCTCAACCGATGCTGCTCACCAGGGCGTCGACAATGGACTGGGCCTGACGCTGGATCGACTCCTGGTCGGGGCCCTCCACCATCACCCGGGCCAGGTTCTCGGTGCCGGAGTAGCGAACCACCACCCGCCCCCGGCCGGCCAGCTCGGATTCAACAGCGGCGATGGTCTCGGTCACCCGGGGCAGGTCCTCGATGGGCGGTTTTGAGGCAACCTCGAGGTTGAGCAGGATCTGCGGATACTTGACCACCGGATCGGCCAGGTCGGCCAGGCTCTGGCCGGTGGCGGCCATCACCTCGATCACCTTCAACCCGGTGAGCATGCCGTCCCCGGTGGTGGCGCGGTGGAGAAAGATGATGTGCCCCGACTGCTCGCCGCCGAGCATGGCGTCGGTCTCCACCATCCGTTCGAGCACATACTTGTCCCCCACCTGGGTCCGCTCCATGGTGATCTGCTCGCGGTCCAGGGCCAGTTGCAGGCCGATGTTGGCCATCACCGTGGTGACGATGTGCGCGTCCTTGAGGATGCCCCGGTTCTTCAGGTGGAGGCCGCAGATAAAGAGCACGTGGTCGCCGTCCACCAGCCGGCCCTTGCCGTCGACAAAGAGCGCCCGGTCGGCGTCACCGTCAAAGGCGATGCCCAGGTCGGCCCCCTCGTCGATGACCGTGCGGGCCAGGCGCTCGGGGTGGAGCGAACCGCAGTCAAGGTTGATATTGACGCCGTTGGGAGTGTCGGACAGGGACGTGACCCGGGCGCCGAGGGAGCGGTAAAGGTCGGCGGCCAGCCCCGAGGCGGCCCCGTTGGCGCAATCCAGCACCACGTGGATCTTGTCAAAGGTGACGTCGTCGATCAGCGCCTCGCGCAACGATTCGAGATAGAGACGGCGGTATTCCTCTTCGTGACCGGTGCCATTGGTGCCGGCCCCGGTGGTGGGGAGTTCCCCTCCCTGGGCCAGTAGCTGCTCGAGGTCGGCCTCCTCCTGGTCGGGCAGTTTAAAACCGCTGGAGGAAAAGACCTTGATCCCGTTGTCATGGAACGGATTGTGGGAAGCGGAGATCACCACGCCGCCATGGAACCCCTGGGTGCGAACCAGGCCGGCCACGGCCGGGGTGGGGATGACACCGGCCAGCGACACCTTGCCGCCGGCAGCCCTGAACCCCCGGGAGAGTGACTCTTCAATCCAGCCACCGGACTCCCGGGTGTCGCGGCCGATGAGCAGGCCGGGCCCATCAGCCGTCCGGGAGAACTTGCGGCCCAGGGCCAACCCGAGCCTGGAAATTGTCTCCTCGTCCAGTGGCGGCTCGCCGGCTTTCCCCCGGATCCCGTCTGTGCCAAACAGTTTCCTCACACCGCTTCCCTTTCAGACTGCTTTTTTTTCGTGCCCGATATACAAATCGGCTCCACAGCAGCAAAGCTCAAGAGATTTCCACAGACTTTCACGGATAATCCCCCGCGGTCAACCCGTGGTGGACAATCCGTTCCCGTTGGCCTTGTCCAGCAACCTGACCCTCACCCCCGGCGGGTAGAAGGAGACTTCGATCTGGTCCCTCTCGGCCAGCGGCGGGGTGAAGCGGATGGCGGGTGCCAGTTCGTATCCCTCGGCACGGGGGATCAGACCGCTCATGTCGAGGACAGCGGAGAGCCGGTCGGCCCTGATCTGGTCCAGCAGCAGGCGCGGCCCCCCCAGCCAGACTTCCACGCTGTCCTGGCCAAGCTCCAGCACATGCTGCTGATTTTCGGCCACAACCGGTACACCCTCGAAGTACCGCTCCACCACCTCCAGGACGATCACCACCTGGACGATATAGTCTTCCACGGACTCGATGACGATGCCCGGTTTGGCCGCCCGCACCTCCACCGTCTGCTGGAACGACTCGCTCTTCCCGTCGATGTCCACCGGGTCGGTCCAGATCTCCCGCACTCCCTCGATGATCGATTCAGGCCCGGCAATGGTCACCCGCGACGGATTGACCAGGGAATCCTTGAACACGTAGCCGTCGGCCACGCTGCCCGCCGGATAGGCCAGCACCGGTATCACTTTTGAAGCCTTGTGGTCGAGGTTGATGGTGAACTGCAGCGGCTCCACCCGCTCCACCTCGGCCCAGTAGGGCACGCTGACGTCTTCCGGGGTCAGCAGAAAGCGAGTTTCGCCAAAGGTTTTCGCCCGCAGGTCCACCTGTGCGGTGAGGCTCCCCTCGCGCAGCCTGGGCAACAGCGCTTCGGGGCCGCGGATCACCGCGGTGATGGTTTCTCGGCTCTCGGGCATCAGCACCAGCGTCTCGGGAGTGTTGGTGAACTCCAGGGCCACCTCGACGCTCTTCAGGCCGGTCTTCTCGTTCTCCACGAAGAGCCAGAGCAGGCCGGCCAGCAGGACCGAGATCAGCTTGAGCCCCGTGTTGCGAAAGAGATTGAATCTCAGCATGTCCCCTCGGCTCCAGCTCCCTATTCAGCCGGAGCACTCTCCTTCTTTCTCGGCGGCACCGTGCGGCTGGAACCGTCTCCCTTGCCGCGCTTGTCGGCGGTGGAAATGCCCTTGAACAGGTTGAGCAGCAGGCGGCGCAGTTCCTCCTTGCCCAGTTCCTCTGTGATTTTTCCGTCCCGGGCCACTGACACTCCCCCGGTTTCCTCCGACACCACCACCGCCACCGCATCGGTCACCTCGGTGATCCCCAGGGCGGCCCGGTGCCGCGACCCGAACCGCTCGTCGGAAAGCAGCCGCTGGGTCAGGGGCAGGAACACGCGCGCCGCTGAGATGCGCCGTCCCTGGACCACCACCGCCCCGTCGTGAAGCGGTGAGGAGGTGTTGAATATGGAGACCAGCAGTTCGTAAGAAAACATGGCATCGAGCTTGACGCCCTTTTCAATATGATCACGGAGGCCGGTCTCCCGCTCGATGACGATCAGCGCCCCGGTCCGCGCCGCCGACAGGGTGGTGGCAGCGAGCACGATCTCGGCAAAGATCTCCTCCAGCGAAACGCTGTAAAAACGGCGAAACAGCGGGTTGCGGCCGAAGTTGGCCAGCACCTTGCGAATCTCGCTCTGGAACAGGATCACCACGATGATCACGATGTTGGCGAAGAGGTAGTCGAGCATGTAGTGCACGGTGCGCAGCTTGAAGATCTGGGCCAGGTAAAATGCCAGGGAGAGAAAGAAGATGCCGAGGGCGATCTGCACCGCACGGGTACCGCGGATCAGCAGGAAGAGCTGGTAGATCAGCACGGCCACCAGCAGGATCTCCGCCGCGTCGATCAGGGTGAAGGTGCCGAACAGCTGGAACTGTCTGAAAAATTCGATCATTGTTCCCCTGCGCTCCATCGTGCGCCGGCCGTAACCGCGTCGGCCATGCGGAGGGCGCCCACCGACGCTGACACATCGTGCACCCGGAGGATGTGGGCTCCGCGGAAAGCGGCGGCCACCGCCGCACCGAGACTGCCCGCCAGGCGCTGCTCCGGCTCGCCCCCGAGGACGGCGCCGATAAAACTCTTCCGCGAGAGCCCCACCAGCACCGGCCGACCCAGCCGGTGCAGGGCGGAAAGCCGGTCCAGCAGGGCCAGGTTGTGGGCCGGCGTCTTGCCGAACCCGATGCCGGGGTCCACGGCGATCTTTTCAGCCGCCACCCCGGCCGCCCGTGCCCGGGAGAGCGACGCTTCGAGAAAGCTGGAAACCTCCTCCACCACGTCGCCATACATCGGTTTCTTCTGCATGTCCGCCGGCCGGTTCTGAATGTGCATCAGCACCAGCCCGGCACGGTAACGGGCCGCGGTTTCGCCCATCTGCGGATCAAAGGTCAGACCGCTGATGTCGTTGACCACCGAAGCGCCGGCCTCCAGGGCCGCGGCGGCCACCACGGCCTTGCTGGTGTCGATGGAGATCAGCGCCTCCGGTGCCCGGCGGTGGAGTTCCCCGATCACCGGCAGCACCCGGTCCGCTTCTTCCGCGGCATCCACCGGAACGGATTCCGGCCGGGTGGACTCCCCCCCCACATCTACCATATCGGCCCCGGCAGCCAGCATCTCCAGTCCGCGGTTTACCGCCGCACCGGGCGCATAATAGCGACCGCCGTCATAGAACGAGTCCGGGGTAACATTGAGCACCCCCATCACCAACGTCCGCCGCCCGGTTTCCAACCCGCGGGGGCCCCAGTCCAGCGGGAAACAGGGGCGAACGGCAGCTTCCTGCCCCTCCCCCGCTCTCTGCTGGACGGTTCCGGACATCCACAGACTCCTGGCGTCAACCTGGCAGCAGGGAACAGGCATGGCCCGTCCTCCCGTCAGCCCGAAAAACACCGGACAGGTGAACTCGCGTGGGGGTTAGGTTATCGGATCGCCGTCCGGTCGTTCCGGCTCGTCCGGGGAAACCTCGCCAGTGCCGCCGGGATCAGCCGGTTCCGGTGCGGGTTCTTCACTCTCCGCATCCGTCTCCGTCTCCCGGCCGGCGCCGGCGTCGGCCGGGCTTCCGCCTGCATCCGAAAAGACCAGGTCTTCCAACGTCTTGCCCTCGACCAGGGCCGTAACCTCATCCCCGTCGAGAACCTCTTTCACCAACAACGCCTCGGCCACCCGAATCAACTCGTCCTTGCGCTGTTCGAGCAGGTCCCAGGCCTTTTTGTAATTGCGGATGATGATTTCGTGCATTTCATCGTCGATCTTCATCGCCGTGGATTCGCTGAAGTTCTTCGACTGCACAAAGTCTCGGCCGAGGAAGATCTCCTCGTCCTTGCTGCCAAAAGTCAGCGGCCCCAGTTCGCTCATCCCCAGTTCACAGACCATCTTGTGGGCCAGATCGGTGGCCCGTTTCAGATCATCACCGGCCCCGGTGGTCACGTGGTCGAGGAACATCTCCTCCGAAACCCGTCCGCCCATCAGAATGGCAATGCGGTTCTCCAGGTACCGCTTGGTGTAGGTGTGCCGGTCGTCGATGGGCAACTGCTGGGTGGCACCGAGGGCACGGCCCCGGGGGATGATGGTCACCTTGTGGATCGGGTCGGACTCCTCGAGGAAGACCGCCACCAGGGTGTGCCCGGCTTCGTGGTAGGCGGTGTTCTTCTTCTCCTCTTCGCTGATCACCAGGCTCTTCCGCTCGGTGCCCATCAGCACCTTGTCCTTGGCTTTCTCAAAGTCGTCCATCTCCACCGCCGGCCGGTCGAGCCGCGCGGCAAGCAGGGCCGCCTCGTTGACCAGGTTCTCCAGATCGGCGCCGGAAAATCCGGGGGTTCCCCGGGCCAGCACGTCCAGCTCCACATCTTCCGCCAGCGGAATTTTCCGGGTGTGTACCTTGAGGATGCCCTCCCGGCCCTTGACGTCGGGACGGTCCACCACCACCATCCGATCGAAACGGCCCGGCCGCAGCAGGGCCGGATCGAGCACGTCGGGCCGGTTGGTGGCCGCGATGAGGATCACCCCCTCGCTGGACTCGAAACCGTCCATCTCCACCAGCAGTTGATTCAGGGTCTGCTCGCGCTCGTCATGCCCTCCGCCCATCCCGGCGCCGCGGTGGCGCCCCACGGCATCGATCTCGTCGATGAAGATCAGGCAGGGTGCGTTCTTTTTGCCCTGCTCAAAGAGGTCACGGACCCGCGAAGCGCCCACGCCGACGAACATCTCGACAAAATCGCTGCCGCTGATGGAGAAGAAGGGCACGCTGGCTTCGCCGGCGATGGCCCGGGCCATCAGCGTCTTTCCGGTGCCCGGAGCGCCGGTGAGCAGCACACCCTTGGGAATTCGGCCGCCGAGCTTCTGGAATTTCTGCGGCTCCTTGAGAAACTCGATGATCTCCTGCAGCTCGTGCTTGGCCTCGTCCACCCCGGCCACATCGGCAAAGGTCACCTTTTTCTGCTGGCTGGAAAGAAGTTTGGCCTTGCTCTTGCCAAAGGAGAGGGCCTTGTTGCCGCCGCTCTGCATCTGGCGCATGAAGAAGATCCAGATACCGATGAGGATGATCATCGGCCCCCACTGGACCAGGACGAGGAGGAAGGCACTTTCCTTCTCCTCTTTTGCCTCGATCCGGACCTCGTTTTCGCGGAGAAAATCCACCAGCCCGTCATACTTGGGCGAGAAGGTGCGGAAGGTATCGAAACCGCCGTCCCGCGGAGTGGTGTATTTCCCCTCCACCTTCTGGCCGGTGATACTGACTTGGCGGATTTCCCCACTCTTCACATACTCGATGAATTGACTGAAAATAATCTCTTCTTCAGTCGTCTGGGTGCTTTTCAGCACCTGCCAGAGCATGATAGCGATGACAATTATCACCAACCAGAGAGTGAGCTGTCGGATATGTGCTGACGACACCATGGGGCCTCCGTGACCCGAAGCTAAAAACGGATCATAATCTGTTTAAACATTGAATACATTATAAATTAGATCTACGGTTTTGTAAAACAAACAGTTTTTTTCCCTGCTCATGCAATATTTTTTCCACAGGCTGTCCAAAATCCGGCGGATGTCACTCTCCTTCACAGCTTCCGGCCGGCCGCAGTTCCAATCGAAGACATGCGGCACCGCTGCCTGCCTGCCAGCCCCACCGGGCCTCCGGGCGATGCCCGGGCAGCCAGATCGGCTGGTCACCGGCGGCCAGCAGCGGAACCCGCCAACGGCGGTGGCGCGGCACCTGGTCATCGATCAGCATGCGGCTGACCTTACGGCTGCCCGGCGCTCCCGCCGGACAATAACGGTCACCGGGCCTGCAGGAGCGCAGGACAAGCCCCGCCTCCCCCACCGCGGTCCCGTCCAGCAGCACCGTGGTGCTGACATCCGGCCACTCCGCCACCTGAATCTCCGGCCCGGAGCCCAGGGTAACCACCGCGTCCAGACCGCACTCCTCGATGGTTGTCCGGCCCGGAATCGCCAACGGCCGCTGCCACGGATCGGGGGCACCCATGGCCGGACCGGTTTCGAAGATCAGCCGGTCATAGGAAACCAGCGCCCGAACATCCCCCGGCAGGTCGAGGCTCTTTTCACCGGCGGCCCCTGAGGCCAGGTCAAGCACGGCTTCCACGTGGCTCCTGTCCACACTCCGCAGGTGGCCCAGGCTGCGGTGCAACGCCCCGCGCACCACCCGGCGGGCCAGGGCGGCCGGCAGGTCCAGCAGCCGACGGCAGGACATCTCCACCGGACCTTCCCCTTCCGCCAGCAGCCGGGACAGCTCGACGCTCGCGGCCAGATCGAGCTGGTCCTCGTCGTCCTGGACCAGGCCGGCCGTGCGGGCCAACCGCTCCCCGATCCGGGGATTGTATTTACGCTCCAGCAGCGGGATGAGTTCGTGCCGTACACGGTTGCGCAGACGGCGGAGGTCACGGTTGCTCGAATCCTCGCGAAAGGATTCACCCAGTTCCTCCAAAAACAACAGCAGGTCGGCCCGGGAAAGGCCGAGCATCGGCCGGATCACTCCGTCCTCCCGTACCGGGCGCAGACAGGCCAGGCCGCTGAGACCGCTGCCCCTGATCAGACGCATCAGCAGCGTCTCGGCCAAGTCGTCCCGGTTGTGCCCCAGGGCGATCCTGCGGAAACCCAGTTCATCTCGCACCTCTTCCAGGAACCGGTAGCGGGCTTCCCGGGCCCACTGCTCCATGTTCTCACCTTTTCCAGGGGGCTGCCCGGCCCTGGCCGAGGTGAATGGCACCTCCAGACGCTTGCACTGGAGCCGCACAAATGCCTCATCCTCGTCCGCCTCGGACCCGCGCAGGCCGTGATTGAAGTGAGCGCCGTGGATCCGCAGCCGCAACTCGCGGCTGACACCGATGAGCAGGCAGAGCAGTGCGGTGGAGTCGGGCCCCCCGGAAAGGGCCGCCACCACACCGTCCCCCTCGCGCAGCATGTCATGCTGGAAAATCGTGGAGTGGAAGACGGCACGTGTCATGGGAGCCTCGCCGGAAAGAACCCGGTTGTCGACACTGCTGGGAGAAATGGTGGCGGTTCAGGGAGTCGAACCCCGGACACCACGGATATGAGCCGTGTGCTCTAACCACCTGAGCTAAACCGCCATCCTCAGGGCTCCCCGTGAAGGGTTGCCAAATATAGCCTTGCCGAGATGTGCTGTCAAGGGTTTTGCCGCCGGCCAACCGGCCCTACCGGAGATAGCCCAGGGCCCGGAGATGCTCGGTGGTTTCCGCGTCAAGTTCAACCGGTGACGACTCCGTCCGTCCCTGGCCGCCCGCCTGAAGAAGCCGGTCCAGCCGGGCGGCCAGGGCGGCGGCCAGTTCAGGGCGCTGCCGCACCAGGTTGACTTTCTCACCGGGGTCCTCAGCAACGTCATAGAGCGCTTCCCGGGGCAGGCCCCGGGGGTTGGCGGAATTGGCCCGGACATATTTCCAACGCCCCTCGATCAGGCTGGTCAGCTCGTTGCCGTCCAGCAGTTCATCGGCGTGAAACGATCTCTGCGGCTCGCTGTTGCCCACCCCCTCATCACCCAGCAGGCGGGCCAGGCTTTGCCCCGACATCGCCTCCGGGATCAGCTCACCGAGGCCGGCCAGCTCCAGCAGCCCCGGGGCCACCTCGAACTGCACCGCCTCGCGGCAGAAGCGGTCGAGGTGCGGGGTGCGGATATCACTGCTGCCGTAGCAGGAGAGTGCATCCCAGCGCAGGGTGTCCAGCAGCAGGACCACCACCGGAAGGCCGTCCGGCCGCTCTCCCCCACTGCCGGGGCCAGCCCGGTTGACCGCGGCCACCGCCGGTGCCGTCCACACCGTCCGGGAGTTGTTGCGACTTCCTGAGGTCAGCTGCCACCCGGCTGCTGCCGAGGCCAGCATGATGAGCAGGACCGCTGCAACGGCTGCTTTCAACAGTTTCGGGACACGCGGCCCCACTTTGTCAGCGTAACGGCAGAGGAGGAACCGCTGGGCCGACCCCACGACCAGCCCCGCCAGGAGGAAGGTGAAAAACCATCCGGTGGACCAGGGAGGCCTGGTCCCGGTCCGCAGCCAGTGCGGCATCCAGCCATATACCAGTAACGCCCCGCCCCCCAGAATGAAGGAGAACATGAAGGTGATCCGGGCAAGCTGAAGACGCCTGGGCATCCGTCCGGCACGGGTGAGGCGAAAATACCATTCGCGCATGGTGGCCGCCAGGGCCAGACAAAGACCCGCACAGATCCCGGCCGGTCCGAGCAGCAGGTAGGCGTAGCAGAGGGCGGCAATGGAATCACCGCCCCCCCCGCGGCCGGCCTGGCGCAGCATCAGCCACCAGTCGATGAAAGACAGCAGGCTGGCGGCGAACAGTCCACCGGCCAGACCGGCGACCAGGTAGCGGCCGAGAGATCCACGCTTTGAGTGTGCGGGTACAGATGCTGGTGACACGGTCTATTCCTCTTGCCGCGAACCATAGCAGAACCCACCGGGAGGTTCAACGATCTCGGATTCAGATCAGAATTGAAGGAATCATGTCCTATAACTGGTCATTCCAGCATAGTTACAGTTTTCCTTTCAACAAATAATGACTGCCGGCAGCTCGCAGTCATTCCATACACAGCCAACTATTCCTAACAATATCCTCTGTTAATTTCGGGTATAGTAATTATACCCTTGCATTAAGCGGAAATTTGCAGTATGGTGAACATGTCCGGTCGATGTTGGAATCTATTCAAAAAGAAATGATGAATGGTAAGTTCTCGATAAATAAAAACTTACGATTACTATCAATCCATGGAAAAACAACGAAATCGTGAAAGTTGTTTTTCGGAACACCAAAGCTGAGTCAAAGAAAAGTGGATTTCCATAGACCCAACCAACAGCCCCAGAAGGAGAAAACATCATGATGAGTGAGAAGACCATGACCACCCTCCATTCGCAGATTGGCGACAAGCTGAAAAAGACGCGGAAGGAGAAGAACCTGACGCTGGAACGCCTCTCCAAACTCTCCGGCATTCCGCTCAGTACCATCTGGAAATATGAGAACCAGAAGGTCGAGTATTCCCTCATCCCCCTGCTCCGGATGGCTGAAGCCATGGGCAAGAACCTCGAGTTCCTGCTGGAGATCGAGGACGAGGCCAAGGAAAAGGTCTCCTTCGCCCACAAGGACGAAGGTGTCTCCTACATGTCCGAGAAGGAGGGATGGAACTTCCAGACCTTCACCCGGATGATCGCCCGGCAGAATCTCTATGTCGGCGTGCTGGCCATCCGTCCCGAGGGCGAGGTCCACGAGAATTCGATTCCAGAAGGCGAAATCTTTGTCCGCGGGATCGATGGGAGCGTGGAAGTGAAGGTTGATGGCAAGGCGCACACCATCGGCAAGGACTCGAGCCTGCAGTTCAAAACCGATTCCCCGTTCAGCATCCGCTGCGGCGGCGGCAAGGAGGCCCGGGCCTACCTCTCCTCCACCAAGTTCCCGTTCAAGATCTGAACACCGGCTCAACCCAGAAGAAGCTCGAACACCGAAGCCGCCCGTTGGGCGGCTTCTTCCTGTACATCGAGATGGGTGACCAGACGGAAGCGGTCGGCACCAAAACGGGTGATCCGCACTCCCTGCGCTTCCAGTTCCTCGGTGAACCGCTCGGTGGTCCAGCCCTCGCGGCACAGCCGGCCCATCACGATGTTTGTCCGCACCGCCTCCAGGTCCACTTCCACCCCGGGCAACGGGTGCAGGGTCTCGGCCAGCATGCGGGCCAGCCGGTGGTCCTCGGCCATCCGCTGCCAGTGGTGCTCGATGGCATAGAGGCCGGCGGCGGCCAGCACCCCGGCCTGCCGCATCCCGCCGCCGAGCATCTTGCGCACCCGGTGGGCCTCCAGCACCAGTTCCGCCGATCCGGCGAGCAGCGAGCCCACCGGCGCCCCCAGTCCCTTGGAGAGGCAGACCGATACCGTGTCGAACTGCGCCGCGTATCGTGCCGGTTCGATACCCTCGGCCACCGACGCATTCCACAGCCTGGCCCCGTCGAGGTGCATTCTCAGGCCGTGTCTCCGGGCCACCTCCCGTATCCGCTCCATCTCCTCCAGGGGGAACAACGTGCCTCCGGCCACGTTGCAACTGTTCTCCACACAGACCAGCCGGCTACGGGCAAAGTGGTCGTCGATGGGCCGCACCGCGGCCTCCACCTGCCCGGCGGTGATCACACCGCGCACCCCGGGGAGCGAGTTGACCTGCACCCCGGAAATCACCGCGGCGGATCCGGTCTCGAAATTGAACATGTGGCAGCCGCTCTCCACGATCATTTCGTCCCCGGGCCGGGTGTGCACCTTCACCGCAATGCCGTTGCTCATGGTGCCGCTGGGCACGAAGAGCGCGGCCTCCTTCCCCAGGATGCCGGCCACCTTATCCTGCAACGCCAGCACGGTGGGATCGTCACCGAAGACATCGTCGCCCACCACGGCTTCGGCAATGGCCTGCCGCATCCCGGCGCCGGGCCGGGTCACCGTATCGCTCCGCAGGTCAACCACCGCGGTTCCCGTCTCCATCACATCTCCTCCCTTGCGCCGGCCTGCGGCGCTCTCGTTTTCAGCCGCTGCACCAGCGCCTCGCTCACCACCCGGGCGAACACCTCATTGCCATATTCGTTGAAGTGGGCGTCCAGTTCCCAATACATCTTCTCGAAAGTCTGTCCGTCCTCTTTCAGTTTCCGTTCCATCACCGGAAACACATTGATCACATTGAGCTGCCGGAAGAGTTCCACACCGGTCTCGTGGCGCAGCCGCCAGACCGACCCCCGGGGACTGAGCAGTGGCGGCACCGGGGCCAGCACCAGCATGAAATTGCGCTCCCTCGAGAGTTGCAGCAACTCCTCGAGGATGGTTCGCATTCCGGTCGCCGCAGCCGCACCCGGCCGGCCCTTCCCCTTGACCCCCACGATGTTGTTGAAATAGAGATCGTCCTCACCGGTGAAAAAGGCGCGCACCAGCCGGCAGGTGTAGATATGGTCACAGAGCCACACCGTTGCCGGCCCCGGAGCGTCGCTGCCGATCCGCTCCAGGATCGTTTCCCGCTGCTCCGGCGTGGCGTAGACCATCACATAGGTATCGTCAACGGTCTCGCGAAAGAAGCCGCTCCGTTGGATGTCGTCCACATCGTTCTCGTAGAAGGCGAGCACCACCACATTCGGCTGATGGTCCTCGAGGAAACGTTTGAGAATCTCCAGGTGGACGTCGGTTCCCGAATGGTCCTGGCCGAGATTGGAAACTTCGGCCGTGGGGAACCCGGAGGATCTCAGGTGCTGCTGCAGCAGCCGGGTCCACCCCCGGTCCCGCGGCACCTCGAAAGCGGCGGTAAATGAATCGCCGATGGCCGCCACCTGGAGCGCCCCCTCCACGGTGTCGTGCTCCACGTCGTGGAAGCCGAGGGAGTTAGTGTGCACCAGGTTGTCGATCTCGAAGCAGCGGTGCATCAAACCGCTGGCACCGGGGGCGTAACGGCTGCCCAGCAGCTCGTCCCGCAGGTAGATGGCCGGTTGCCGCTGGATCATCACCTGGCGGGGTTTCCACAGCCGCAGGCCCAGCTCGCCCAGAACCGCTGCGGACAGCAACGCGGCCAGGGCCAGCAGCAGATTGACGGCGTATCTGTGCTTCCCGGCTTTCATCATCCCCCTGTGCCCACCGGTCGTGGCGCGGTGCGTTCCGGAACGGGAACACGCTGTGCAGAGTAACGCCGCACGGCCCGCAGGGCGTCGAAGGAAACCACCAGGGCCAGTGATAGCAGCATCAGACAGAGAGCACCGAGCAGCGGACTGCCGCCGTCGAGGAAGAAGTGCCGCCAGGCCTGCCAGCCAAAGGCGCTGACGCTGGTGGCCAGCATGAACAGCGCCGGCAGCAGGGTGTAGATCGAGGGACGCCCCCGGCTCACCAGCCAGGCGGTGGCCACAAAAAGAGCCAGCGCGGCGATCATCTGGTTCGAGGAGGCAAAGAGCGGCCAGAGCAGTTTCCAGCCGCCGGACACCCCGAGGAGAAAAGCCGGGATCACCGCCAGGGCCGAAGCGAGGTAACGGTTGCGGAACAACGGGTGGACAGTGCCCAGAACCTCGGACGTGACAAAACGGGTCAGCCGGGTGGAGGTGTCCAGCGTGGTGAGAACAAAAGTGTTGAGCATGGTTACCCCCAGCATCAAACCGAAGGTCATGCCGAAGAAGGGCGCCACGAAGCGGCCGAACCCGGCGCCGAAGGCGATCACCGGACCGCCCTCAATATTCTGCAGCACCAGTTGCTCGCTGCCCGGCGGTGCGGTGCCCTGCCAGTAGAGGCCGGCGGTGACCGCCAGCAGGGCCAGCAGGGCCACCCCGCCCTCGAGGATCATCCCCCCGAACCCGATCAGCCTGGCGTGGCTCTCCCGGTCCAGCTGCTTGGACGAGGTGCCGCTGGCCACCAGGGAGTGGAAGCCGGAAACCGCGCCGCAGGCGATGAGGACGAACAGCATGGGAAAGATCGGGCCGTGATCCGCGCTGACCAGCCCGGTGAAGGCCGGGGCGGTGATGGGATACCCGCCGACGAACAATCCCAGAGCGCCAAGGGTGATACCGATCATCAAGACCCAGTTGGCGATGTAGTCCCGGGGCTGGAGCAGGATCCATACGGGCAGCACCGAGGCCACCCAGCCGTACAGCGCGAGGATCAGGAACCAGAGTCGAAACACCGTTTCAGGGCTGCCGGGCAGGGTGATGGGCAGCCAGGCACCGGCGGCGATGGCCAGAGCAAATAGCCCCAGGCATACCAGCGTGCTGAAGAGCAGGGGGACCTTCCAGCGGTGGTTGACCAGCCCGAACAGCAGGGCGATGGGCAGCAGGGCGAAGGCGGGGAGCACGATTTCCGGATTGGCCTGAAATGAGCGGACCGCCACGTCGATGAAGACGGCGATCACCAGCACCAGGGCGATCCAGACGAAGACCTGGAAGAGGAGCCAGGAGCGCCGGCCCACCAGTTCGCGGGACGTGTCGGAAATGCTCCGCCCGTCGTGGTGGATGCTCACCGTCAATGCCATGTAGTCGTGAACGGCCCCGATGAACACCACCCCCAGCAGGATCCAGATGGCGCCGGCCACCCAGCCGAAGGCCATGGCCGCCACCACCGGCCCGATGATCGGGCCGGCCCCGGCGATGGAAGCGAAATGGTGACCGAAAAGGATCATCGGCCGGGTGGGCTGGTAGTCCACCCCGTCGTAGCTGGTGTGGGCCGGGGTTTTGCGGTGCGGGTCCGTGCGGGCGAGCCGGCGTTCGATGAACCGGCCGTACAGATGGTAGGCCAGCAGAAGCCAGACCGCCCCGATCAGCGCTACCCAGATGCTGTTCATCACCCTCTTCCCCGCCGGGAACCGGGCCGGCGTGCACTAGACCAGATCGATTTCGGGGATCGTTTCGATGATCCCTCGCTCATGGCCCAGGCGAAACAGGGTTTCCAGGCCCTTTCTCCCCTGCGGCCCCATATCGATTGTCAGTTCGCTGACATACATCTTGACGAATTTCGAGCCGGTTTCGTGGTCCAGCCCCCGGCCGAACTGCAGGGCGTAGGGGATCGACTGGTCCTGGTTCTCGTAACCGTGCTTGATCGAAGCCTTGATCGCCGCCGAAATGCGGCCGGCCATCTCGCGCCCCAGGTCCTTGCGCACCAGGTCCAGACCCAGCGGCAGGGGCAACCCGATCTCCTTCTCCCACTTTTCACCGAAATCCACCACCTTGTGCAGGCCCTGGCCGCCATAGGTCAGCTGGCCCTCGTGGATCAGCACCCCGGCGTCCACCTCGCCGGAGAGCACAGCGTCGATGATGCGGTCGAAGTCCATATCCACGGCAGTGGCTCCCTCGAGCCAGATATCACTGAGCAGACGGGCGGTGGTCAACCGGCCTGGCGTGGCCACCTTCAGGCCGCGGAGATCCTCGATGGAGCGGGGCTCACGGGAGACCACCACCGGGCCGTAGCCCTCGCCCATGGAGGCGCCGGAGGCCATGATCCAGTAGCGGTCGGCCAGCAGCGGGAAGGCGTGGGCCGAAACGGCGGTGACCTCCAGTTCGCCGGTCATCGCCCGGTGGTTCAGGCTCTCGATGTCCTCCATCACATGCTCGATGCGATAGCCCTCGATGGCCACGGCGCCACAGGCCAGGGCATAGAACATGAAGGCATCGTCAGCGTCGGGGCTGTGCCCGACCCTGAGTATTTTCTCGTCCATAAATCTCCTCTTTCTCCTTTAGCCGGTTGTCCTACACCGTCACCCATACCAGGCGGGAACAGCGAAAACATGATATCCGCGGGGCAACGACCGGGTCAAACGCGTGGCTTATTGTATCGCAGAGCCCGGTTGGAGTACTATTTTCCCATGGACAGAGAAATGGTCATCGACAAGGAGTGGCTGGAGCAGGCTGAAGACCGGCGGCTGGCGCCCTATGCCATGCGCAGCGCCTGGGCCGGCCGGACCCACCCGCTGGACGAGGAAAAACGCGACTTCGTCTACCGCACCGAGTTCCAGCGGGACCGCGACCGGATCATCCATTCCCGGGCCTTTCGTCGACTGCAGCACAAGACCCAGGTCTTCATTCCCTTCGAGGGTGATCATTTCCGCAACCGGCTGACCCACACCCTGGAGGTGGCCCAGATCAGCCGCACCATGGCCCGGGCGCTGAATCTCAACGAAGACCTCACCGAAGCCATTGCCCTGGGCCACGACCTGGGGCACACCCCCTTCGGCCACAGCGGGGAGAACATCCTCAATGAGATCCTCTCCGGCAAGGTGGAGGTGGACAATACCGGGCCGGACCTGCTGCGCGCCGCCGGGGGCTTCAAACACAATTTCCAGAGTATCCGGGTGGTGGACCTGATCGAAACCCGTTACTCCCACGCCGGAATCAACCTGACCAACCCCACCCGGGAGGGCATCTTCAAGCACACCCGCAGCGGTGGGGAGATCGAATACCCCGATTTCCGCTGGGAGGGGATCGAGCGCGAGCGGATCCCGCACTTCGAGGCCCAGGTGGTGGCCCTGGCCGACGAGATCGCCCAGCAGGCCCATGACCTGGAAGACGGGCTGCGGGCCGGGGAGGTGGATTTCGGGGTGGTGGAACGGCTGAAGATCTCCCGCGAGGTCGTCCGCCGGCTGGGCAGCAGCTACAGCGCCATGAGCCAGCGCTACCGCCGGCAGAACACCCTGATCCGCGGTCTGATCCACCTGCTGGTGACCAACGTGATCCGCGCCTCCTGGACCCGGCTCAATGGCTGGAGCGAAGAGCAGGGGCTGGGCACGTCGAAGGACCTGCGCCAGGAGCTGCACCAGCTGCCCGGCGACGCGGTGGCCTTCTCCCAAAAGGGCCGGAACCTCTTCGACAACCTCAAGGAATTCATCTACCGCTACATCATCAACAGTTTTTACGTCAACCGCTCGGACGGCCGGGCGCGGCACTTTGTCACCGCCCTGTTCCGCTCGTACTACACCAACCCGCGGCAGCTGGACAGCTACGTCCTGCTTCGCTACCGTGACGCGATCGGCCGGCCCTACCTGCGCGACTTCGGCCTCGAGGAAGTGGACGAGGAGATCCGCCGCAACTATCACAACAGCCCGGCCTTTGTCCGCCTGGTGGCCGACCACATCGCCGGGATGACCGACAAGTATGCTCTCGACGAATATGAGCGGCTGTACAGCCCCTATCCCCGCGAGCTGGGCCGCCGCTGAGCGCCCGCTCCACAGATGTGAGGAGACCGCACGATGCCCGAACCCGCAGTCCGAGGAGAAGCCATCCCCATCGCCAGCGACCACGGCGGTTTCCAGCTCAAGGAAACGGTGCGGGAATACCTCGCCGGCCTCGGCTTCGAAGCGGTGGACCTGGGCTGCCATGACGAGAGTTCGGTGGACTACCCCGACTACGCGTTCAAGATCGCCACGGCCGTGGCCTCCGGAGAGTACCACCGCGGGATCCTGATCTGCGGCACCGGGATCGGCATGTCCATCGCCGCCAACCGCGTTCCCGGGGTCCGGGCCGCCCTGTGCCACGACGCCTTCACCGCCCGGATGAGCCGGGAACACAACGATGCCAACCTGCTGGTGCTGGGCGGCCGGGTGCTGGGCAGCGAAGTGGCCCTGGACATGGTGCACACCTGGCTGGGCACCTCCTTTGGCGGAGACCGCCACCAGCGGCGCCTGGATCTGATCGAAAAGCCCCCGCAACCATGAACCATGGCCCGATGCCCGACCACGGCCTGAGCGACTTCTTCGATCCCGGCGGCATTCTCTCCCGCGAACTGGGGGGCTACGAGTTCCGCCCGGGACAAAAGGAGATGGCCGAGGCGGTACTGGAGGCGATCATCGCCGGCGAACACCTGGTGGTGGAGGCGGGCACCGGCACCGGCAAAACCCTGGCCTACCTCGCCGCCATCGTCGAGGCCGGGGTCCCGGCGGTGATTTCCACCGGCACCCGCCACCTCCAGGAACAGCTGTTCTACCGCGACCTGCCCTTTCTTGCCGAAAATCACCCTGCCGACTTCAGCTACTGCTACCTCAAGGGCCGGGCCAACTACCTCTGCCGCCACCGGCTGGCCCAGGCCCGGACCCAGCCAAACCTGTTCCCGGGAACGGCAGACGGACCGCTGCTGGACAGCCTGCAGCGCTGGTCCGAGGAGAGCGAGTTCGGCGACTTCGGCGAACTGCGGGGACTGGAAGAGAGTGCACCCCTGTTGACCGCCCTCTCCGCCCGGCGGGAGACCTGCCTCGGGTCGGACTGCGCCGAGTACGGCGACTGCTTCGTCACCCTGGCCCGCCAGCGCGCCATGGACGTCGACCTGGTGGTGGTGAACCACCACCTCCTCTTCTCCGACATGGCGGTCCGCGAAGGGGGGTTCGGCCAGATTCTCCCGCCATACCGTGTCCTGATCTTTGACGAAGCCCACCTGGTGGAAGACGTGGCCTGTGCCCATTTCGGCACCACGGTGGGCCGCCGGCGCCTGGACGACCTGGCCGGCGATGCCGGCCGCCTGCTGGCCGCCGCTGGTGCCGGTGACGAAGCGGCTGCCGCCGCGCAGCAACTGCAGCAACTGGCGGTGGAGGCCGACCTGTTCTTCGCCGCACTGCACCGCCTGCGACCCGGGAATGAGTCACGGGAAGACCGCCTGGTCCTCGATGCCGGACGGCTGGCAGAGAGCGGCGTGCTGGAACGGGGATCCGCCCTGGCCGCAGTTCTGGAGGAACTGCGGGACGCGCTGGTTGCAGCAGCCACCGGCGGGCAGATCCCCACCGAGGACGCCGAAGCTCTCTCCCGCCGGGCCCTGTTGCTGCGTGAAGAACTGGGGTTGATCCTCAAGATGGAGAACCCCGACTATGTCTACTGGTGCGAGTTGCGCGGCGCCCGCGGGGGCACGTTGCGCGCCTCGCCCATCGAGGTGGCTCCGCTGCTGGAGCAGGGGTTGTTCGGCCGTATCGATTCCGCGATCCTCACCTCGGCCACCCTGGCCGTGGGCGGCGACCTCGGTTTTATCCGCCGACGGCTTGGTGCCGGCGACTGCCATGAGCGACAGGTCTCATCACCCTTTCTCTACGAAGAACAGGCCGTCCTCTACCTGCCGCCCGATCTGCCGGAACCCACGCACCCCGAGTTCATCGAACAGGCCGCTGAACGGATGGTCGAGATCCTCGCCATCACCCGTGGCCGGGCCTTTCTCCTCTTCACCAGTTACCGCAACATGCACCGCGCCCGCTCCCTGCTGGAGGGGCGGCTGCCCTTCCCGATGCTGACCCAGGGGCAGATGCCCAAGCGCGCGCTGATCGACGAGTTCCGCGCCGCCGGCAATGCCGTGCTGCTGGCCACCCGGGGATTCTGGCAGGGTGTGGACGTCCGTGGCGAAGCACTTTCGGCGGTGGTGGTGGACCGCCTGCCCTTTGAGGTACCCACCGAACCGCTGGTCCAGGCCCGCATGGCCCGCATCGAGGAAGCGGGTGAAAATCCCTTCATGGGCTACCAGGTGCCCGGCGCGGTGATCGAGCTCAAACAGGGGTTGGGCCGGTTGATCCGATCGACCCTCGACTACGGGTTGCTGGCCGTACTGGACAACCGCATCACCCGCAAGCGCTACGGCAAAGTGTTCCTCGACAGCCTGCCCGCCTTCCCCAGGGTCACCGAACTCTCGAAGGTCAAGGCCTTCTTCCGCATCCAGGACCGGGAGCCGGACGATGGATGATGCCGCACGCCTGCAGCTGCTGCTCGACCTGGCCCGGCGCCTGGATTTCGATATCCGCACCTCGCCCCTGACGCCCCCGGACCAGGAGCTGACGGTGCGCAGCGGGGCCTGTGTCCTGCGCGGCCGCCGGCTGATCCTCCTCGACCGGGCCGCAACTGCCGGGGAAAAATGCAGCGCACTGATCGAAGCGCTGCGTGGCGAAGACCTGGGCGGCATCTTTGTGCCGCCGGTGATCCGGCAGCACCTGGATCAGGAGGAGTGAGGGAGAGCGGCAAGCAGATCAGTGGCCCGGCGGCAGCCGGGATCGGCGTCCAGCTTCCGCTGCAGTTCCCGACGGCACTCCCCGAGGTCAGCGGTGCCGTCGGCGATCAGCTCCAGCTGGCAGGCAGTATTTTCGGGGTAGACGTGGCGGTATTCACGGGCCGTCACCAGCTCGCCGGACTCAGCGGTGCGCCTGACGTAGACCATCGCCGTATCGTCCCAGAAAACCAGCGCCCACTGGCTGCGTGGAAACTTGTTGAATGAGGAAGGTCGGTAGACCACCCGCGGTTCCCCCCCCCCGGGCGGCATGATCAAAGTTTCTTCCAACCGGGGGCTGTATTCCAGCAACGCGTAGCCGATTTCGTACCGCTGCAGCAACTCGGCCCACTTCCGGCTGTCCTCCCGGGCCTGGACCACCTCCCGCCCCAGTTCGGCAAACACCTCGTTGCGGCCGTCGATGAAAATCCGTGTTTCCGGGTAGAGGCGCCAGGAGAGGTATCCGCCAAAGACATAGGCGTTGAACAGATTTCCCACCGGCTGTTCCTGCTCGACAAAATCCACCGCCCGCTGTGGGACGCGCAGCGGGTCGACACCGCCGCCCGAGGTGAAGCGGTGGTTTCCGGTGAGCAGGAAAAGGCCGAGGAGGATGAACAGCCCCGCTGCCGCCAGCGGAACCGGCCCCCTCCCGAACAGCAGGTGGGAAATGGTCAGCGAGCCGCTGCCGGCCCCCTCCGCCGAAGAATCGCCCGGGGCCTGACTGGCTGCACTGTTGCCCCACCAGACCCGCACCAGCAGCAGCGGGGCCAGCATGCTGAACAGGGCGATGTTGCGCACGTATTGCCAGGAGATGGCCATCAGGAAGAGCAGGGGAAAGATGGAGACCCAGTCCGGACGGCGCAGCCGCATGCCGATGATCAACAGGCTGGCCAGCAGCACCAGGTGGTAGAGCCAGGTATCGGGCCAGGGCGGCCGGATCCACTCCAGGTTCTGGAAAACCCCCGACTGGACCAGGGCGGTCAGTTTGAAGGGCACGATGTAGACCCGGTGGAGAAAGGGGTTGACCAGGCCGGCGGCGGCGGAGGCGCCGAGGAGGATCAGCGCCGTGGTGACGGAGGGGAGATTGCGCGTCTGTTCCGGCGGCGCCGCCGCACCCACCCGCCAGATCCATGGCATCAGCCGGCCGAGGAGAAAGAGGCCCAGCAGCACCAGGCCGACGATCATCCCGCCGTGCAGGTTGGCCCAGGCGACAAAGATGAAGGGGACCCACCACAGATCCCCCATGGTGGCCCGCCGGGGGCGCGAGCGGAAAAGGGCATCGAGTAAAATGGCGGAGAAGAGCAGTGTGAACAGTTCGGGGCGAACGATGAAGCGGTCCCGCCCGGCAAGGAAAAAGGGGCCCATCAGCAAACCGGCAACCGCGGGCGGCAGGCCTGTCTCGCGACGGACGAAGCGGTAGACAACGGCCGCCACGGCCAGAATCACCGCCGTCTTGACCAGCACCAGGCCGGTGGGCCCGCCCAGGGAGTGAACACCGAACATCAGCAGCTGAAAGAGCCACTCGTGGTCGATCCACTCCACACCCGCGGCGGTGAAGGAGAAGGGGTCGGTGCGTGGGACGCCGCCTCCGCCGGCGATCAGCCGGCCCGCGGCCAGGTGCCACCAGATGTCGTAATTGGTCAGCTTGAAAAAGGCCGCCGAGCCCATCATGAAAAAGAAGGAGCCGGTGACCAGCGCTGGTTGGAGTTTCGGGATCTTCATCAGGGGGCTCCGGAATCGAGTCCGGCAATGATACCACACCATCCCCCGGCCCCCGAGGTTGATCCCCCTTCGCCGCTCATATATAAACGTATGATCCGCTCCACGAACACCGCGGATTGAGGAGGAATAGAGATGTATGTGGTCTGTGTCACCATTCAGGTCAAAGCCGGTATGACCGACCAGTTCACCCGGGCCACCCTGGAGAACGCGGCCGGCACCCGCCAGGAACCGGGGAACCTCCGTTTTGACGTCCTGCGGGCCGAAGAGGACACCAACAGGTTCTTCCTCTACGAAGTCTACCGGCAGAAGGAGGATTTCGCGGCCCACCAGCAGACGGAACACTACCAGCGCTGGCGCGAGACGGTGGTCAACATGATGGCCACCCCCCGGCAGGGGGTGAAGCACTTCAGCATCTTCCCCGGGGATGGTGAGTGGTAATGATCCGCCCGTCGTTCGAGTTCACCATCCCGGCCCGGATCATCATCGGCGCCGGGACAGCGGATCAGCTGGGTGAGGTCGCCGCCGAATGCGGCGGCAAGGCCTTGCTGCTCTGCGGGCGGCAGGCACTGGAACGCAGTGGTGCGCTGCAGAGGCTGGTGCACAGCCTCACCGCCTCCGGCGTGGAGAGCGAAGTCCGGCGGCTGGGCGGCGAACCGGATATCGACACGGTGGACCGGCTGGCCGATCAGGCCCGTGCCGCTGGCTGTGACCTGGTGGTTGGCGCCGGTGGCGGCAGCGTCATCGACGCGGCAAAGGCGGTGGCCGGAGTATTGGGCAACACCGGCCGGGCCCGCCGCTACATGGAGCTGGTGGGTGACGGCGAGCCACTGCCCCGGCCGGCGGCACCGATGATCGCCCTGCCAACCACGGCGGGCACCGGCGCGGAGGTGACCCGCAACGCCGTGCTGGCCTGTCCTCAACGAAAGATCAAGGCCAGCATGCGCAGCATCCACCTGCTGCCGCGGGCGGTGCTGGTGGATCCTGTACTCGCCGCAAGCCTCCCTCCCGCCATCAGGGCCAGTACCGGCCTCGATGCCCTGACCCAGTTGATGGAATCCTGCATCTCGCGGCGCGGCACCAGGCTGACCACCGCGCTGGCCCTCGAAGGTATCGAGCTGGTGGGCCGCTGCCTGCACCGGGCCTGTGCCGCTGAAGAAGACATGGAAGCGCGGGAGGGAATGTCCCTGGCCGCGTTGCTCAGCGGAATCACCCTGGCCCACGCCGGTCTGGGCGCCGCCCACGGCATCGCCGGTCCGCTGGGTGGCCGGATTCCGGTACCCCACGGTGTGGCCTGCGCCCGGCTGCTGCCCCCGGCCATGGAAACCAACCTCCGCGTCCTGGAGGACCGTGATCCGGCAAGCCCGTCCCTGACCCGGCTGGCCGAAGCCTGCTCCCGGCTCCTCGGCCAACAACCGGCCGCCCCGCGGGAGGCGGTGACCGCGGCCGCCGCCTGGGTACGGGACTTCTGCCGCCGGATGGAAATCCCCACGCTTTCCTCGTTCGGTCTCGGCGAGGACGACCTGGTCCCGCTGGCCGCAGCGGCCCGGCGGGCCAGCAGCATGAAGGCCAACCCGGTGTCGTTGACTGAGGCTGAAGTTGTTGGCATTATCAGGGCCGCACTGTGACAGGTGCTGAACAGCAGAAAAGGAAATCCACATGTCCACCCCACCGGCCGTCGTCAGAGCGCACCATACTGCACTCGCCTCCCTGTTCCTGGTTCTGCTGCTGACCGCTGCCATACCGCTGACAGCCGGTGAACCGTTACCCGAGACCCATGCCGAGAAAACGGGCTTTCGGGAAACGTCTTCCTACGAGCAGACATTCGAGTACATCCGCCGGTTGCAGCGGCGGTCACCGCTGATCCGCCTGGAGCAGTTTGGTGAATCCGCCCAGGGCCGCGCGCTCTATGTCGTGGTCCTGAGCGGTGAGGGGCGATTCACACCCGGCCAGGCCCACAGCGGCAACAAACCGGTGGTGCTGATCTCCAACTGCATTCACTCCGGCGAGGCCTGCGGCAAGGAAGCCTCGCTGATGCTGATGCGCGACCTGACGGACGGCAGCCTCAAGGGAGTGCTGGACAAGATCACCCTGCTGGTGGTTCCGATCTTCAACGCCGACGGCCACGAGCGGACCAGTGTCTGGAACCGGCTGAACCAGGACGGTCCTGAGGGTGGTATGGGCCACCGGGCCACCGCACTGGGTTTCGACCTCAACCGGGACTTCATGAAGCTGGATACAGTGGAGGCCCAGGCCTGGGTGAGCCGCCTCTTCAACCGCTGGCAGCCCCACCTGACCGTGGACATGCACACCACCGACGGCTGGGACCACCGCTACGCGCTGACCTACCTCTACGACCGCCACCCGCTGATGCCTGCGATGCTGGAACAGACCGTGTCCGGGATCATCGAACGGATCACGCCAGCGATGCGCGAGGCCGGCTACCCGATACAGGTCTACGGCTCGGTGGACAAGCTGAACCCGGAAGCAGGTTACACCGTCTGGCCTCCGTACCCCCGCCTCTGCACGTCCTATGTCGCCACCCGCGGCCGACTGGCCCTGCTGGCCGAGGCCCACGCCCACAAAGACTTCAGGACCAGGGTTCACGCGGCCTACCACTACCTGCGCGCCGTATTGCAGGACGTGGCGGCCCGTGGCGCTGAAGTGGTGTCGGCGGTGGAGGAGGCGGAGGCACAGCTCATCCGCCGCGGCGCCACCGTCGACACCGCCGACCTGGTGGCCCTGGCCATTGAATCACGGCCCACCAGAAAAAGCATCACCCTCGAAACCTTCGAACTGGAAGTGGAGACGGACCCCCGCACCGGCCTGCACTGCATCAGCTACACCGACACACCCCGCGACCATACCGTGCCGCTCAACGCCAGTATGGAAGTCACCCGGTCGGTCATCCGCCCCGCGGCGTACATCATTCCCGCAGAGTACCGCCGGCTGGTGGTGGACCACCTGCTGCTGCACGGTGCACTTGTTGAACGGGCGGTTGAGCCCTTCGAGGCGGAGGTCGAGGTCTACCACATTGACGAACTGACCTTCGACCAGACACCGTACCAGGGGCACCTGCGAGCCACACCGTCGGTGGGCCCGGTGCGGCGGGAGCTGAGCCGCTTTCCCGCCGGCACATACATCGTTCCGCTGGCCCAGCCCTGCAGTGAGATCATCGCCCTGCTGCTCGAACCGGAGAGCGGCGACAGCCTGCTGGCCTGGAACCGGATGAACGGCATCACCACCGACGGCAAGGTGCGCGAGAGCTGGGTGCTGGCCAACCGGTCCCGGGAGATGATGGACGACCCGGAAGTGGCCGAAGCGTTTCGCCGGCGAGCCGCAGAGGATCCGGCGTTCCTCGAAGACCGCAGCGCCCGGCTCAACTTCTTCTGGGAACGAACTCCCTATCCCACCCCTGGTGTGGGGGACTACCCGATATCCCGGGCGCTCACCCGCCCGGCCGTGGCCACCGTGACGGTGGTCCATTGCGAACAGTGAGGACCAGCAACAGAACAATGAAGAAAAAGAGACTGACCGCCAGAACCGCCGACCCATTTATCCTCTACCAGGAGTCGGTGCAGGACGTTGACACCGAGATCGTTTTTATCCGCCGTGTCTTCCGCTCCAATTACGGCCGCCTGCCTTCATCCCTGCGTGAGGATTTTTGCGGCACCGCCCTGCTCTCCTGCCGCTGGGCCGGCCTCCACCGTCGTAATACGGCGGTGGGGATCGACATGGACCGCCAAACACTGGAGTGGGGTCGGCGCAACAATCTCACCGGCCTGCGCGACCCGCAACAGGTAAAGTTGATCCAGGGGGACGTGCTGAAAGTCAGACCCCCCAGGGTCGACGTGGCCGCAGCGTTCAACTTTTCCTATTGCGTGTTCAAGGACCGCCGCCTGCTCACCGAATACTTCCGCAAGGTGCACCGCGGCCTGAAGGACGAGGGCTGCTTCATTCTCGACCTCTACGGTGGACCGGAAGCGATCCAGGAACTGGAGGAGGAACGCAGGGAAGACGGATTCACCTATGTCTGGGACCAGGACCGTTACAACCCGATCACCGCGGAAATCCTCTGCCATATCCACTTCCGTTTTCGCGACGGCAGTGAACTGCGCACGGCCTACACCTACGACTGGCGGTTGTGGACCATTCCCGAACTGCGGGAAGCACTGCTCGAAGCCGGCTTCACCAAAGTTGATGTCTACTGGGAAGGCATCGACGAGGATGGTGAAGGCAACGACGTCTACCGCAAGACGATGCGCGGCACCGCCGACATCTGCTGGATCAGTTACATCTCCGCAGTCAATTAACAGCTAACGGTTGAAGAATGGTGAAGGACCATTCGCCGCAAACCAGCTACCGGAGCGGGTTTGCGGCGAACAGCAGTTTCTTTCCCCTACGGTGGCCACCAGCGGCCATCGCATGAAACCAACCGTGGAAGCGTCACCCACTGCATCCACAGCAGAGCTCAAACAAGCACCGGGCACCTCAGCCGCAACCGCGAGCACATTTTTTCTTTCCTGTTTTTCAACCTGCTGTTTCCATGTCGTCAATGATCCAACAGTAGATCGTTTCATCGAACGACACGGTGGAGGTTGACGTCGAATATCATACAAAGAAAACCGTACATCCTGGTCATCGCCACGGCGTGTCACAACATTCATCCGCCTGTAACCCCCCACTGGCATGGGTTTGCGGCGTCCACTTCCTTTCGTCCCAACCGTTTTCAAAGCGTACCGACACTCCGTCCTTAACCGGGCAACGTTATCGCACGGCGCACACCAAAGGCCGCACATGGCATTGAAGGGTACGTTTTGTTCCTCATGCTGACACCGCTGAACGAGTAACGACGTTGCATATATTGAACACTCACTTTGTTTTATTTTTTTGACGCAACAACGTCACCACACACTCGCGTCATTTCACTGCCCGCCTGTAACCCTTTACTGACGCGGGTTTCAAGCGTTCATGATTTCCTGCCACCACGCGAAGACGATAGTTCATTCCGCTCAAACGCAGGCCAGCTCTTGGTTTTGCAGTTGACATTAAATTTTAATTAGTGTAATTGAAACAAGAATAGTTCGCGGGCTCTTTAACATCCAAGGAGGGTTACCATGGCCACAAAGAAGAAGGCTACCAAGAAGAAGGCTACCAAGAAGAAGGCTACCAAGAAGAAGGTTGTGAAGAAGGCGACGAAGAAGAAGGCCACCAAGAAGAAGGC
>CBESOE010000034.1:0-32633 GCA_965531145.1 uncultured bacterium
GGGTTCCTCCACCTGCTGGGCAGGGACCACCCGGAGCTGGTGGACGGGGGGGAGGAATCGGAGATGGAACAGGAGGAGGGGCGTCTGCGGCAGATGCTCATCAGCGACAAGCAATGAACGGTATGATCATCCAGTTCAGCCCGCTGCAGTGGTTCGGCCTGGCCGCCACACTGCTGGCCTACCTCACCTTCAGCACGGTCTGTGCCGCCTGGACCGGTTCCGGCTGGCGCATCAGGCAGCGGCGGCTGCAGGAAGCTCTGGCTTCCACAAGACCGCGGCAGGCGGCCATGGTGGCCGACGGCTACCGCATCCAGCTCTCCCTCCGCCTGACCCGGCAGCTGCTTTTCCTGCTGCTGCTGGCCCAGGTTTTTGTCGGCTGTCCCGGGGGCCAGATCACCGCCGGCCGGGTGGCCGGCCTGCTGGCCGGTGCGGCGGCGATGATCTTTCTGGTGGAGTTCCTGCTGGCCCGGGCCATCGCCTCGGCCCTGGCCGACCAGCTGTTTCGCCGCTCGCTGTTCCTGGTCCGGCCGGTCTACCTGTTGCTGATGCCCCTGACCCTGGTGCCGCTCTGGTTGCAGAAGCTGTTCGCGGCGGACAGTGGCGAAGACGATCAGCCTTCCGAGGCCGAGGTTGAGGCTTTCATCGACGTGGGCGAGGAAGAGGGCATCCTCGAGGAGGACGAGAGCAAACTGCTGCGCAGTATTGTCGACTTCGGCGAAACCAACGTCAGCGAAGTGATGACACCGCGCACCGACATGATCTGCACCCAGGAAGAGACCACCATCGCCGACCTGCGTGACCTGGTGACCCTGGAGAAACACTCGCGTATTCCGGTGTACCGGGAGACCATGGACCGCATCATCGGTGTGGCCTACACCCGCGACCTGCTGGAAGCCTGGCGCGACGGACGGGAAGGCGACCTGGTTGGCGACCTGCTGCGGCCACCCCTCTTCGTCCCGGAAACGAAGAAGATCGACGAGCTGATGAAGGAGTTTCAGGAGAACCGGGTGCAGCTGGCGGTGGTGGTGGACGAGTATGGCGGCACCGCCGGGCTGGTGACCCTTGAGGACCTGCTGGAGGAGATCGTCGGCGAGATCCAGGACGAGTACGAAGAGGATGACCCGCTGCTGGTGCGCCAGGATGACGGCTCCTGGTTGGCCGGGGCCATGCTCCACGTGGATGAGTTCGTGGCGCTGTTCGGGCTTCCCCCAGCCGTTGGCGATTACGAAACCCTGGGTGGCCTGGCCATCGCCGAGCTGGGCCATTTCCCGGAGGCCGGAGAGACCTTCGAGTTCCAGGGCGTCTCCATCGAGATCGTCGAGGCCGATGACCGGAGGATCCACCGTCTGAGGCTCAACGGGCCCACCGTGGAGGAGAGCTGATGGCGGCGGGACAGGAACCGCGCTGCGGAGTGGTCAGCCTGGTGGGCCGGCCCAACGCCGGCAAGTCGACCCTGATCAACCGGCTGGTGGGGGAGAAGGTGGCCATCGTCACCGCCGTGCCCCAGACCACCAGAAACCGGATTCGCGGCATCCGCAATGTGGGTGCGCACCAGATCATCTTCCTCGACACCCCCGGTGTGCACAAACCGCTCTACCGCATGAACCGGCAGATGATGGCCCTGGCCCTCGATGCCCTGGAACACGTGGACCTGGTGCTGCTGCTGGTGGACGCGTCCACCACATTCGGCAAGGGCGATCAATTTGTCATCGAGACCCTGGAGAAACGCTGCAAGGCTCCGGTGGTGCTGGTGCTGAACAAGATCGACCTGCTGCCCAAGGAACGTCTGCTGCCGCTGATCGACACCTACCGTGGTCTCTACCCCTTCAGTGAGGTGATCCCGCTGTCGGCCCTCACCGGTGAGAACGAGCAGCTGTTGCTGGACACCGCGGTGGAGGCCCTGCCTCCTGGCGAACCCCTTTATCCTGACGGCGACATGTACACCGACCAGCCGGAACGGCGCCTGGTGGGCGAGATCATCCGGGAAAAGGTGATTACCCTGACCCGTGAGGAGATGCCCTACGTCACCGCGGTGGTTGTGGAAACCTTCGAGGAGCCGGAGCGCGAGGGCGGCGTGATCCGCATCGGCGCTGTGATCCTGGTGGAGCGCAAGTCCCAGCGCGGGATCATCATCGGCAAAGGCGGATCGCTGCTGAAGAAGATCGGTACCGCGGCCCGATACGAAATTGAGCAGCTTCTTGGCGCCCGGGTCTTCCTTGAGTTGCTGGTCAAAGTCAGACCGGGCTGGCGCGAAGATGGCCGGTTGCTCAGCGAGCTGGGCATCAGCCGCGACTGACTGGATTCCTGCCTGCCCTATTTTGCTTTGCCACGTCTGTTTTTGCTATTATCTGCATTCTGAACTACTTCCGCCGCAGTCAGAATTAAGGTGCGCTGATGCAGGGACGCAAACAGCAGGTGATGATCGACTCGCTCCGGCGGCTGATCCGCCGCACGGCCCGGGGCCACATCCACAACATGCTGGTCAAGGGGCAACTGCGCGCTGTGGATATCTTCGACCTGTTCAACCAGTTGAACGGGTCGGAGCGACTCTACGTCTTCACCATCCTCGTTGAGCGTGAAAAGGAACTGGCCGCCGAGGTACTGGCCGAGATGCCGCCCCCCGTGGGCGTGGAAATGCTGTCCACCTTCAAGGACGAGCAGATCGCCCACTTGCTCCAGGAACTGGAACCGGACGATGCCACCGAATACATTGCGGCCATGGAGGAGGAGACCGCGGCCCGCATCCTGGAGCTGATGCGGGACGAGGAGGCCCGGGACGTCCAGGACCTGCTGCAGTACGACGAGGAAACAGCCGGCCGGATCATGACCTTCGAGTTCCTCGCCCTGGACGAAGACACCCTGGTCAAGGACGCCATCTCCTCGCTGCGCGATGCGGCGGAGACCGAGCTGGTCTTCTACCTCTACGTGGTGGACGACCGCAACCACCTCATCGGTGTCTGCTCCCTGCGGCAGCTGCTGCTTTCCAACCCCGAGCTGCCGCTGAAGCAGTTCATGCAGACCGACGTGATCAGCGCCACCACCGACACCGACCAGGAGGAGGTCGCCCGCATCGTCTCCCGCTACAACCTGCTGGCCCTGCCGGTGACCGACGAGAACAACCGCCTGATGGGTGTGATCACCATCGACGACGTGGTGGACGTGATCAAGGAAGAGGCCACCGAGGATTTCTACAAGATGGCCGGGACCAGCGACGAGGAGATCCTGACCAAGTCGGTTTTCAAGAGCGCCCGGATCAGGCTGCCCTGGCTGCTGGCCAGTTTCTTCGGCGGTATCGTGGCCACGCTGATCCTCTCCCGTTTTGAAGGAACCCTGAGTTCTTTTGTCATGCTGACCTACTTCATTCCGATCATCATGGGCATGGGCGGCAACATCGGCAACCAGTCGTCGACGATCATCGTCCGCGGTCTGGCCACCGGCAGGATCGAGATTTCGATGCTCGGCCGGGTGGTGCTCAAGGAGATCCGCATCGCCGTGGTCCTCGGCATGGCCTACGGCCTTTTGCTGGGCATCATCACCTTTGTCATCGGCTTGCGGGACCCGATGGTGGCCAGCCCAATACTCTTCGGCGGGATGGTGGGCATCGCCCTGTCGTTTTCGATGATCATTGCCGGAACCATCGGCTCGTTCGTTCCCATGACCCTGCAGCGGGTCGGTGTCGACCCGGCGGTGGCGGCCACCCCCTTCGTGGCCACCGCGGTGGACATCCTCGGCGTGCTCTGCTACCTCGGGATGGCCCGCTACCTGCTGCCCCTGGTGGTTCCCCTGGGCAACTGACCACTGGTCCCGATGCCATGGCCCCATTCAGCGGAAAAAGCGAGGCGGTGGTCCTCAGGACCTTCGACCTGCGGGAACGGGATCTGATCGTGGTCCTGCTCACCCGCGGCGCCGGCAAGATACGCGGTGTGGCCCGCGGCGCCCGGGGCGGCCGGTTGCGGCGATTCGGCGGGGTCTTCCTCCCGGCCGGCGTGGTTCAACTTGACTGGTTTGACAACCGCCGGGGGGAGCTGGTGCGTATCGACGAATGCACCATCGTCCGCTCCTATTTCAGCGACATTTCGGCCAGCCTCGACATATCGCTGCTCCATTCCTACTTTCTCGAGCTGACCGACGGCTTCACCGAAGCCCAGGACCCCAATGACGACCTCTACCGGTTGCTGCGGCTCTGCCTGGAGCAGGCCTGCGTGGAGGGCGTGGCGCTGGTCACCGTGCGTCGTTACTTCGAGTTCTGGCTGCTGCGCCTGTCCGGTCTCTTTCCCGAGCACGACAGCTGTGCCGGGTGTGGCTCGGAACTGGAGCAGGGCAGCGATGTCTGGCTGCACCCCGAGGAGGGTTTCCGCTGCCGGAAATGCCGTTCGGACAGTCCCAGGGGCTACCGGCTGGACAGCGGGATGGTGGACCGTTTACGCCGCTATGCCGGGCAGGGGCTGGAAAAAGTGCTGGCCGCCCATTCTCCCGATACCCTGAAGCTTGATGTGCGCCTCGAAAAGCCCCTTGTGGGTTGCCTGCGGCACCACCTGGGGAGGGATATCCGCTCCCTGGCCGCATTTTCCGCCCTCAACGCGCTGGACCAATCCCAATCCTGAATTAGTCGTTGCACTATCGGCCCAGTGTAAGTAAAATCACCGTTCGCTCAATTCAAGTTAGCGATCGGCAACACGCCAGTTTACACCGGCTTAACACGGAACGATGTGTCCATCGGAGAAGACTCGAGGAGCCTCAAGGATCATGACAAGTTCAAAATACGTCTATTACTTTGGTGACGGCCAGGCCGAGGGCAAGGCCGAGATGAAAAATCTGCTCGGTGGCAAGGGCGCCAACCTGGCCGAGATGACAAATCTCGGCATCCCGGTGCCCCCGGGGTTCACCATCACCACCGAAACCTGCATTCACTTTCTGGCCAACGACGAGGAGTTCCCCGAGGGTGTTAAGCAGCAGGTGATGGACAACCTGGCCCGGGTGGAACGTTCCATGGGCAAGACATTTGGCGACGAGAACGACCCGCTGCTTGTCTCCTGCCGTTCCGGCGCCCGGGCCTCCATGCCGGGGATGATGGACACGGTGCTCAACATCGGCCTCACCGAGCGCACCCTGGTGGGCATGGCCGAGAAGACCGGCAACCGCCGTTTCGTGCTCGATTGCTACCGCCGCCTGATCCACATGTACGGCAATGTGGTGATGGGTGTGGACGGGGAGCACTTCGAGGAGATCCTGACCAAGCTCAAGGAGCGGGTGGGCGTCGAGGTGGACAACGAGCTGAACGAGGAGCACCTCATCGAGCTGATCTCCCGCTACAAGGCCTGCGTCAACAAGCAGGCCAACCAGCCGTTCCCCGATGATCCCAAGGAGCAGCTCTGGGGATCCATCCGGGCGGTCTTCTCCTCCTGGAACGTGCCGCGGGCGGTGACCTACCGCAGGCTGAACCGCCTGCCCGACGACTGGGGCACCGCGGTGAACGTGCAGACCATGGTCTTTGGCAACATGGGCGACGACTGCGCCACCGGCGTGGCCTTCACCCGTGACCCGGCCACCGGCGAAAAGGTCTTTTTCGGCGAGTTCCTGGTCAATGCCCAGGGCGAGGACGTGGTGGCCGGTATCCGCACACCCCAGCCGATCAACAACGCCCAGAAAAGGGACGACTCTCTGCGCTCGCTGGAAGAGGAGATGCCCGAGGTCTACAATGAGCTCTGCGACACCTATCATCAGTTGGAGAACCACTACAAGGAGATGCAGGATCTGGAGTTCACCATCCAAAACGAGAAGCTCTACCTGTTGCAGACCCGCACCGGTAAACGCACCGGCTTTGCCGCGGTGCGTATCGCCGTGGACATGGTGGAGGAGGGGCTGATCGACCAGCGGGAGGCGCTGCTGCGCATGGATCCCGAGCAGCTGGTGCAGTTCCTGGCACCGGTGTTCGAGCCCACGGCCAAGATCGAGGCGGTGGAGCAGGGCCGGTTGCTGGCCCGGGGCCTCAACGCCGGTCCCGGCGCGGCTTGCGGCCAGGCGGCCTTCACCGCCGAGCGGGCGGTGGAGATGGTGGAAAAGGAAGGGAAGAAGGTGATTCTGGTCCGGATGGAGACCTCGCCGGAGGACATCGCCGGGATGAGCGCTGCCGAGGGGATTCTCACCGCCAAGGGCGGAATGACCTCCCACGCCGCGGTGGTGGCCCGGGGCATGGGCAAGAGCTGCGTGGCCGGCTGTGGCGCCCTGGCCGTGGACCACAAATCGAAATCCTTCACCGTGGGCGACAACGTGGTCCGCGAGGGTGACTATATCTCCATCGACGGCACCACCGGTGAAGTGCTGCTGGGCGAACTGCCCACCCGGCCCTCCGAGGTGATCCAGGTGCTGGCCGAGAAGAGCCTTGACGCAGCAGATTCCCAGGTCTTCCAGCGCTTTGACAAGCTGATGTCCTGGGCCGACGAGGTGCGGCGGATGAAGGTGCGGACCAACGCCGACACGCCCCACGACTCCGAGGTGGCCCGGGCCTTCGGCGCCCAGGGTATCGGCCTCACCCGCACCGAGCACATGTTCTTTGGTGAGGACCGCATCCGTGCCATGCGCGAAATGATCGTGGCCGACACCATCGACGATCGTCTGCGGGCCCTGGACAAACTGCTGCCGATCCAGCGGGAGGATTTTGTCGGCATCCTGCGGGCGATGCACGACCTGCCGGTGACCATCCGGCTCCTCGATCCGCCGCTGCACGAGTTCCTGCCCCACGAGAAGAAAGCCCAGGAAGAGATCGCCGCCGAACTGGGCGTC
This sequence comes from uncultured bacterium, assembly GCA_965531145.1. Taxonomy (GTDB): domain Bacteria; phylum Acidobacteriota; class JAQAZP01; order JAQAZP01; family JAQAZP01; genus JAQAZP01. The sequence continues at coordinate 6,784 of CBESOE010000034.1, forward strand.
TCCCCGTCGAAGATTGCTGAGCGGGTAAGCAAGCTCAGCGAATCGAACCCCATGCTGGGCCACCGCGGCTGCCGTCTGGGCATTACCTACCCCGAGATCTACCAGATGCAGGTGCGGGCCATCATGGAAGCGGCCTGCTACCTGGTCAAGGAGGAGAAGATCGACGTCTTCCCCGAGATCATGATCCCGCTCACCGGTGCTGCCACCGAGTTCAACATCCTCAAGGCGCAGGCCGAGGAAGTGGTGCAGCAGGTTTTCAAGGAGACCGGTGTTGAGTCGCCCTACCTCATCGGCACCATGATCGAGATTCCCCGGGCCTGCCTCACCGCCGACCAGGTGGCGATCGAGGCCGAGTTCTTCTCCTTCGGCACCAATGACCTGACCCAGATGGCCTTTGGTTACAGCCGGGACGACGCCGGTGTCTTCCTGCCGGAATACGTGGAGAAGAAGGTGCTGCCCGACGACCCGTTCCAGACCCTCGACATCGACGGCGTGGGCCAGCTGGTGGAGATGGGTGTGAAGAAGGGACGGGCCACACGCCCGGACCTCAAGGTGGGTATCTGCGGTGAGCACGGCGGCGACCCCCGCTCGGTCTACTTCTGTCACAAGACCGGCCTGGACTATGTCAGCTGTTCGCCCTACCGTGTGCCGGTGGCCCGGCTGGCTGCGGCCATAGCCACACTGAACGACTGATCGAATTGTCATTGCGAGCGTAGCGAAACAACCTCGGGCAGGTCCTCAACGGGCCTGCCCGTTTTGCTGTACGCAATCCACTGATAAGGGGGAGACGCCGGGGTGCTGCCGCAGATACTGCTGGAGATACCAGCGGTCCTGGCCCCACTCCAGGTTGGAATCGGCCATCAGCCGACAGGCATGGATCCGTGGCCCGGCCAGTTCCCCGGTGTAGGAGATGTAGTCGGGGAAGGCGGCCAGGGAGGAGATGGCCAGGGCGGCCAGCAGAATGGCCACCGCCACCTTCAGCGGCCGTGCCGGGGGAGCCGGGCAGCGGCTGCTGCTTTCCAGCAGACCATCGATCCAGATGAAGAGCAGCGGCAGGGCCGGCGGCAGGTAGCGGATGCCCAGCTGCACCGAGGAGAAGAGGCTGAAGAAGACCAGCAGGGCCACCACTACATAGTAGTACCACCAGCCATCATCGTTCAGTCGTCCGAGGAGGTATTTGTGCCCCCGGATTACCTGGGGGTGGGTGGAGATGTAGCGGCTGAGGTCCAGACCCTCGAGGTAGACCAGGCCGAATTTCAGGTGCTCCGGCTCGTCGTAGGTAGGACTCTTGTTCCAGGAGCTGGTGACCAGTAGCAGGGCGTGCAGAGCCAGCAGCAGCGCGGCCGCGAGGAAGAAGCGGTTTCGGGAAAGTATTACGCTGTGCGGTTCCATCGTTGGTCTCATAACCGGCAAATTATAGACCAGCCGGACCATCGTTGACAGGGGGCTGTTGCCGTGGCTACACTCGGCCCGATGGTCACATTCGCGAACAGCAGCACAGATGATGAGAAGAAGGGGAGTGGCCCCCTGGCCGCCGTTCTGATCATCGCCCTCTTCACCCTCGTCTTTTTCCGCTCGGTGGTTCTCGATCCGGCCGGCATGATCTACTCCCCGCTCTCCGACCTGGTGGGGCAGACCTTTGGCTGGAAAGTGCTGATCCGCGACACCCTGTGGAACGGTGGTGGGCTGCCACTCTGGAACCCGCACCTGATGTGCGGCAACCCGGTGCTGGGCAACCTGAACTACGCCCTGCTCTTTCCCATGCACCTGCTCTACCTGCTGCTGCCCGCCGGGCCGGCTGCCAGCTGGACCTATCTGCTGACCCATTTCTTCGCCGCCATGGCCGCCTGGTATTTTCTCAGGGTCATCGGCGTGCGGAACTGGGGAGCGATTATCGGCGGCCTGGCTTACGGGTTCGGGGTGCGCAACCTTGGCCACCTGACCAACGGGTTTGTTGGCCACCTGGAAACACTGCCCTTCCTGCCGCTGTCCTTTGCCTTCACCGTCAGGCTGGCCGATCGGCGAACGTGGTGCTATGTCGCCGCGCTGGCGGTGTCGCTGGCCATGATCCTCTTCTCGTCCTTTGCCCAGATCTTTCTCTACCTGATGTTCATTCTGCCGTTCTACTGTGCCTGGCTGGTCTGGTCAGGAGAAAATCGGCACCGCTGGCTCAAGTCGGCCGGGCAGTTCTCCGCGGCCGTGGTGCTGGCCTGCGGCCTGGCTGCGGTCCACTTGCTGCCGGCCATCCAGTTGCTGCCCGAGCTCTCGCGTTTGGGCAGACTGGCCCCGGAACTCTACCGGCTGGGTTCCCTGCCCCTGCGGCATTTTTTCACCCTGCTCAACCCGGAACTCTTTGGCCGCATCGGCCCCGAATGGAGCTATTTCGGCAGCGCCTATTTTTGGACCCTGGCCTTCTACACCCCGATACTGCTGCTGCCGCTGGCCTTTCTCTCCTTCTGCACTCCAGGCGGTCGCCGGCACCGAAATTTCTTCCTGGTCCTGATCCCCTTTCTTTTTCTTTTTGCCATGGGGACCTACGGTCCGATCTACGATTTCTGTCACCGTTTCATCCCCGGGGTGAAGCTCTTTCGGGAACCGGCACGAATCCTCTTTTTTTATCCCCTGGCCATGGCCGTGCTGGCCGGCTTCGGCTGGAACGGTCTGCGACACCTGATGAAACGGGAAAGGACCGGGGAGGGCCGGAAAGCGCTGGCGCTGCTCGGCGGAGCTGCAGTGCTGGTGGGTCTGCTGTCCGTCGGTTACGCCGTCTACCATGAGGGAGCAGAAGAAACCATGACCCGCTCCTTCAAGGTCAGCTCAATTTTCTTCAAAGGCGGTGAGGGACTGGCCGGGGACTACGCCGAAAATCTGAATCAGCTTCTGCCGCGAACCACCATGGTCAGCGCGGCCCTCTTCACCGGGTCGCTGGCGTTGCTGCTGGCCGCCGTTCTGGGCCGGTCTCGTCTGAACAGCGACAGCCTGAAGGGCATCGCCATGGGGATCCTGCTGATCGACCTGCTCTTTTTCGGCCGGGGGTATCTCCAGACCGCGGACAGCCGCGAGCTTTTTTTGAAAGAGAACCCCCTGGTGGAGTATCTCCTGCAGCTGAAAAGGCAGGAGCCGCCTTTCAGAGTGGCCGACCTCAGCGGGGCGTTGAGCGACAACCAGGCTTGCGCCTTCGGCATCGACAAGGTTGGCGGTTATGATCCGATCAACCTCAGGGCCACCCAGCGCCGGTTCGACCTGATCAACCGCCGGGAGGACCAGTCGAGCGTGGCCTGGACCCTGCGTGTGGAGATGAATTTCCGGCGGGAACTGCTGGACCAGCTCAATGTCCGCTACCTGATCACCAGGCTGCCGTTGAATCAGGATGGCCTGGAACTGGTGAAAGACTTCGCACCATTTCCGGTGACGTTGCAGAACTATGGTATCACCCGCTTTCCCGCGGTACGGATCTACCTGAACCACCATGCCCTGCCCAGGGCCTGGATCGTTCCAGGATTCACCCCTCCGGAACCCGACGATGTATCGAACCAGGACCTGACACTGCCTGATACGTCCAGCCATCCGATACTCCCGGCAACCATCATCTCACGGGAACCGAACCAGATCCTGGTGGAGGGCGATTTTCAAAATTCTGGACTGCTGGTGATCTCCCAGGCCTGGTCCGGTGGCTGGAGGGCAGAGGACGCGGAAACCGGTGAATCCCTGCCGCTCCACCGGGCAGACGGCATGCTTGTGGCGGTCCCGGTGAACGTGAATGCACCCGGGCGAAAGCGGGTCCGTCTGTTCTACCGACCGGCCGGTCTGCGCGCGGGCATGACCGTCACCACGCAATCACTGCTCGTCGTGCTGCTGCTTCTTGTTCTTGGACGGCGCAGGCCACCAGCCCAGGCGGCGCAGCGCCGCCCGGTTGAGGAAGAAGCCGATCAGGATCAGCACCAGCTCGTCGACAAAGGGCAGGGGGTCGAACCTCAGCAGGTCCAGCACCAGGAGGAAGTCCACGGTGATGGTCAGGGGGTAGAGGAGGGCTGAGGGGATCCAGATCCTGGCTTTCTGTTGTACGGCCGGCCGTTGCTCCCCGTCCTCCTTGCGAAGAAATCTCATGATCAGTGCTCCCCCTGCAGCCGCTGGATGGTGAACCCCGGCCCCTGGTCCTCTTATCCATACGAAAGAACCCGGGTGCGGGTTTCAGCAGCGTTGACAGTTCGCAAACCCTGTGCTAATCTTGTTAATTCAAGTATTACAGTCATTTGGAGGCTATTTTGGACACCGGAACCATCGGCATTTACATCCTGCAATTCGTGGTCTTCGCCCTGGCCATCACGGTGCACGAATCGGCCCACGCCTGGTCCGCCGACCGTCTGGGCGACCCCACGGCACGGATGCTGGGCCGGATCAGTCTCAATCCCCTCGCCCACCTTGACATCTTCGGGACGGTCCTGTTTCCCATCCTGCTTGCCCTCTCCGGGCTGCCGATTTTCGGCTGGGCCAAGCCGGTGCCGGTGAACCCGCTCAACCTCCGGCATCCGCGGCGGGACAGCGCGCTGGTTTCGGCGGCCGGACCGGCAAGCAATATCGCCCTGGCCCTGGTGGCGGCGATCCTCTTCCGGGTGCTGAGCCCCAATCCCGGCAGCGGGGCGTTCGCCGAGGGGGCGTATCTGTTCCTCATTTTCTGCGCCATGATTAACCTCATACTTGCCGCATTCAACCTGATCCCCATACCGCCGCTGGACGGCGGAGGGATTCTTGCCGGAATCCTGCCGGACCGGGCGCTGCCCTTGCTGGACAGAATCAGGCCTTACGGTTTCCTGATACTCATCGGCCTGCTGATGTCCAATCTCATCGACGGGTATATCGGCGTGATCCAGCAACTGTCCTTCTTCCTGCTCGGTCTGAACTGAAGGTGGGCCCCCGGCACTTGCCCCGAAGGTGCTGCAGGGGGTATAACTCCGGGGCCGGTTTTGATGGCCCGACACACTCTCGGAAACCAGGGAACAGAAGTGGACACCTCTACCTCCAACGATGAACGCTGGCAGGTCAAGCTCGAGATCTTCGAGGGGCCGCTGGACCTCCTGCTGCACCTGGTGCGCAAGGAGGAGATGGACATCCGCGACGTACCCATTGCCACCATCGCCGACGAGTATCTGAAATATCTCGACCTGCTCAAGGAACTGGATCTCAACGTGGCCGGGGAATTCCTGTTGATGGCGGCCAGCCTGGTCTACCTTAAGTCACGGGTGCTGATCCCCCGTGAACTGCTGCAGCACGTGGAGGACGGGGAGAGCGACGAGGAGGACCCGGAGGAACTGTTCTACCGCGAGCTGGAAGAATACCAGCGTTTCCGGGAGGCGGCCCAGCGCCTGGCCGAGAAACGGCTGCACCAGGATTCGCTCTGGCCCCGGGGCGGCCCCCCCGCCGATCTGGACGATGATGGTGAACCCTACCTCGAGGTGACCCTTTTCGACCTGGTGGAGGCTTTCCGCGAGATCCGGGAACGGATGGACGCCCAGCCCGAGGGGTTGCACATCGAACGGAAAAGGACCTCGGTGGGCGAAATGATCCGCCGCCTTGCTGGGCGGCTGCGCGGCACCCGGTCACTCGACTTTCACGAAATCTTCGAGCGCCGGGACGGCACGATGATGGAGCGCTCGATGCTGGTGGCCACTTTCCTGGCCGTCCTGGAACTGATGCGGTTACAGGTGATCCGCGTATTGCAGCGCAAGCGGTTCGAGACGCTGCGGGTGTTCAAGACCGTCTCCGACGAGGAGTTGGAAAGAATCAGCAATGAAGGAATCAGAGAAGAAAGCACTGGTTGAAGCACTGGTCTTTGCCGCGGCCGAGCCGGTCTCGGCCAAGCAGATCGCCGACGCGGTGGAGGAGATCAGCAAGACCGAGGCGCAGGCCCTGCTGGAGGGTCTGGCCACGGCCTGTCTGGAAGAAGACCGCGGGATCTACATCCGGGAAGTGGCCGGCGGCCACCAGATGATCTCCAAACCCGATTTCGCGCACTGGATCCGGACGATCAACCAGGACCGCAAGGCGGCCCGTCTCAGCCGGGCAGCCCTGGAGGTGCTGGCCATCGTCGCCTACCGCCAGCCGGTGACCCAGCCCGAGATCGCCGATGTGCGGGGCATCAAATCCGACGCTCCGCTGAAGACCCTGCTGGGCCGGAAACTGTTGCGCATCCAGGGGCGGAAGAACGTGGTGGGACGCCCGATGCTCTACGGGACCACCAGGGAGTTCCTGCTGCAGTTCGGCCTGCGGGATCTCAAGGACCTGCCGGACATGGAAGAGTTCGAGCAGTTCATCGCCACCGAGGAAGCTGGACCTGCCGTGGTTGGCGACGAACAGCCGGAACTGGAGCTTGGTGCAGAAGTTGAAGAAGACAGCAGCGAAAATACCGGGGACCGGACCGACGAAGGAGAAGCCCGCTGAGGGCGAGCGGCTCCAGCGGGTGGTGGTTGTGGGCGGCGGTGTTTCCCGCCGCAAGGCCGGCGAACTGATCCTCGAAGGGCGGGTGGCGGTCAACGGCACCACGGAAAACTCTCCGGGCAAGCGGGTCGATCCGCACCGCGACCAGGTAACCCTTGACGGAACCCGGCTGCGCTTCGATGCGGCCCGTACTGAAGCGCAGTACATCCTCTTCTACAAACCGCGGGGCATGGTCTCAACCATGAGCGACCCGGAGGGCCGGCCCTGTCTCGGGGACGTGACCGGTTTGCCCGGGGGACGGCTTTTCCCCGCCGGCCGCCTCGATTTCAACACCGACGGTCTGATCGTTCTGACCACCGACGGCGAATTCGCCCAGAAGATCACCCACCCGCGTCACGGTTGCCGCAAGACCTACCGGGTGAAGGTTCGGGGCATGCCCAGTACGGGCGAACTGGACCGGTTGCGTGCCGGCATGGTGCTGGACGGCCGTCGCACCAAGGCGGCGCGGATCATCGTTCTCCCGGGCAAGGTGCGCAACTGCCAGCTGCAGGTGGTGATCGGCGAAGGGCGGCGAAACCAGATCCGCCGGATGTTCGAGCGCATCGGACACCCCGTGGTCAAGCTGACCAGGGAAACCATTGGCACGGTCAAGGCCCGGGGCATCACCCCGGGCGAATTCCGCCGCCTGACCAGTCCCGAATTGAAGGCCCTGCGCCACCCGGGGGAGCAGGAGCGGAGCGGAATTAAGAAACGATACCGGCCCACCGGAGACCGTAAAAAATCTAAACGAAAATAGGCTTTTGTTGCCTTACCCCCATCTCACTGGAGGACGCCGTGAAGGATCTTCTGCCAGAAAATATCCGCGCCCTGAAACCCTACGTCCCGGGCAAGCCCATCGAGGAGGTTCAGCGGGAGCTGGGCATCAGCAACGTCTGCAAGCTGGCGTCCAACGAAAATCCCCTGGGCCCGTCCCCCCTGGCACTGTCCGCCCTGGGGGATGCGCTCAAGAACCTCAATCTCTACCCCGATGGCAGCGGATTCTACCTGCGCCGGAAACTGGCCGCCACCCACGGGGTGGGTGAGGAGCAGATCGTGCTGGGCAACGGGTCGGTGGACGTGATCGAGATGGCCTGCCGGACATTCCTCGGGCCCCAGGGCAACGCGGTGATGTCCGCCGGCGCATTTATCATGTGTTACCTGGCCACCCAGGCGGTGAACGGCAATGCAGTGATGGTCCCCATGGCCGACGGAATGACCCACGACCTGGAAGCCATGGCCGCAGCGGTTGACGACAAAACGCGGCTGGTCTACCTGGCCAACCCCAACAATCCCACCGGCACCATGGTGGGACGGGAGGCGGTGGACCGCTTTTTCCAGAGCCTGCCCGACCACGTGATCGTCCTGATGGACGAGGCCTACTTCGAATACATGGACCACCCCGACTATCCCGACTCCTTCCGCTATCTCAACCAGGGGCGGAAGATCATCATCCTGCGCACCTTTTCCAAGGCCTATGGACTGGCCGGGCTGCGGGTGGGATACGGGGTGGCCGAAGAGGAGATCGTGTCCGGTCTGAACAAGATCCGCTCGCCCTTCAACACCAACTCCCTGTGCCAGCTGGCAGCCCTGCACGCCCTGGACGACCGGAAACACCTGGCGGAAAGTGTGGCCCTCAACCGCGAGGGCGTTGCCTACATCCAGAGTGAGCTGGACCGCCTGGGCGTGGAATACACGCCCTCCTACGGCAATTTCATCCTGGTGACCACCGCACTGGCCAGCAAGGTCGCCTTTGACGCGTTCCTCCAGGAAGGGGTCATCGTCCGGCCCATGGCCGGGTATGGTTATCCAAATTCCTTCAGGGTCTCCACCGGTATGATGGAGGAGAACCGGCGCTTTGTCAGGGCTTTGGAGAAAGTGACCGGAGGCGGTGAGGGGTAGCGCCAATGGACCAGACCGAAAAGATGGCCCGCGAGCTGGGCGCCCTCGACCTGGTTGTGGCCATAGACGGGCCGGCCGCTTCGGGGAAGAGTACGGCCGGGCAGGGGCTGGCCGATCGCCTGGGGTATCTCTATATAAACTCCGGGTCGATGTATCGCGCCGCCGCCTGGTGCCTGGAGCAACAGGGTATACCGGTTGAGCAGCCCGATCGTGTGGTCCCCGCCGTGGAGGCCATGGAAATCCTCTACCTGCCGCCCGAAGGGGAGAGCGATGCCAGGCTCATCGTCGACGGCACCGATGTGAGCGATCTGATCGGAACAGCTGACATTGGCCGTCTGGCATCAGCGGTGTCGGCCATTCCTGCCGTTCGCCGGCGGCTGGTGGCCATCCAGCAGCAGACCGGGACCCGGGGCCGGGTGGTGATGGATGGCCGTGACATCGGCAGCACGGTTTTTCCCGGGGCCGATACAAAATTTTATCTCGATGCCGGGCTGGAAATCCGAGCCCGGCGCCGGTGGCAGGAACTGCGGGAACGTGGCGAAAACCTGGAACTGGAAGAGATCGGCCGGCAACTGGCCAGCCGGGACCATGATGACAGCACCAGGGAGGATTCGCCGCTGGTGCGCACGCCGGATGCGTACCTGGTGGATTCCGGGGATATGACCCCCGAAGAGATGGTTTGTTACATGATAAGAAAAATGCACCGGCGGCACTGCTGAGCACCCCGATTTCGGCACTCCGCCACCAGGCCCGGATACTGGCTATTTATTGAAATAGTATGGGTTTGACTTGACATGGGTCAGGCCCTCCTATATAATTCGCCGCGTTTTGCTAGGAAAGGTTTCGGGTGGTCGACGGTTGTTTTACAGCATCTGCAAACTGCTCGTCGTTCTGGTGTTCAAGCTCTTTGTGAGGCTTGAGGTGAAAGGGGCCGGAAATGTCCCTGGGAAAGGGGCTTTCGTCTTTGCCTCCAACCACCAGAGCAACCTCGACCCCTTTCTCCTGGGGGCTGCCACCAGGAGAAAATTGGCCTATTTTGCCAAAGCCGAACTGTTTCGCTACAGGTTCGGGGCTTTTCTGCTGCGAAACGTGAACGCCTTCCCGGTTCGCCGGGGTCGCAACGATCGCGATGCCATCCAGCACTCTCTCCACTGTCTGGAGAGCGGCCTGGGATTGTTGTTTTTTCCCGAGGGATCGCGGTATCACGGGCCTGGCGATACGGCTAAGGCAAAATCGGGGATGGCGATGGTGGCGTCGCGGGCCGGAGCGCTGGTGGTCCCGGCGAGAATCATCGGTAGCGACCGGGTGCTGCCCCCGGGTAAATCCTTTCCCCGGCCGGGACGGGTGACGGTTATTTTTGGTACCCCCCTCGATCCGCCGGATGTCCGCGGATCGGAAGCCGGGGGACGAAAAGAGGTCTACCTGCAGTTTACCCGAGAGGTGCTGCAGCAGATATACGACCTGCGGTGACGGACGGGCTGTTCACGGCTCGGTTCCGTCATGAAAACGGTCACGGCGACCGTTTTCGCGATTATTAACTGTGTGAAGGAGGCTTATGCCCACAAATGGAAACTCTTAACCATCAACCCAACCAGGCACAGGATGCCGAAAACCTGTCCACGCCGGACACCAACGGTGAGGACACTGCGGTGGTGGAAAATGCCACCCCGGAAAAACCCAAGAAAGAAACCAAGGAGAAGCTGGAAGACTTCATCAACGATCAGATCGGCGACACCGACCTGGAGACCACCGAGGACTACGAGACACTGCTGGCCTTCTACGACCAGAGTTTCAAAAATCTCGCCGAGGGCGAGGTGGTTCCCGGAAAGGTGCTCAAGATCACCGACCAGGAAGTGATGGTCGACATCGGTTACAAGTCCGAAGGCGTCATTGACATCTTCGAATTCGTCGACGAATCCGGAAAGGTCATGGTCAACGTCGGTGATGAAGTGGAAGTGCTCCTTGAGCGCACCGAGAATCAGGATGGCTATGTGGTCCTCTCCAAGGAGAAGGCCGAGCGGATGAAGGTCTGGAAGACCATCGAAGTGGCCTACAAGGAAGATCGGGTGATCACCGGCCGGGTGATCGAGCGGATCAAGGGCGGCCTGGCCGTGGACATCGGCATCCGCGCTTTCCTCCCCGGTTCCCAGGTGGATGTGCGCCCCGTGCGCAACCTGGAGAGCCTCCGTGGCCAGGAATTCCGGATGAAGATCATCAAGCTCAACAAACGCCGCGGCAACATCGTCCTCTCGCGCAAGATCGTGCTGGAGGAAGAGAACGCGATCAAGAAGACCGACACTCTGGCCTCGCTCGAAGAAGGCAAGATGATCAAGGGCATGGTGAAGAACATCACCGAGTATGGTGCCTTCATCGACCTCGGCGGCCTCGACGGACTGCTGCACATCACCGACATGTCCTGGGGCCGGGTCAGTCACCCGTCTGAGCTGTTCATCGTCGGCGACGAGGTGGAAGTGGTGGTGCTCAAGTTCGACCGTGAACGCGAGCGGGTATCCCTCGGCTACAAACAGAAGACCCCCGACCCCTGGGAGAGTGCCGAAGAGAAGTATCCCGTGGGTTCCCGGGTTCGTGGCAAGGTGGTGAGCCTCACCGATTACGGCGCCTTCGTGGAGCTGGAAGTCGGCATCGAGGGCCTGATCCACGTGTCGGAGATGTCGTGGACCAAGCGGGTCAAGCACCCGTCCAAGGTGGTGGCTATCGGCGACATCGTCGAAACCATGGTTCTGGATATCGATCCCCGTGCGCGGCGGATTTCCCTCGGTCTCAAGCAGACCGAACCCAACCCCTGGGAGATGATCCAGGACAAGTACGCCATCGGTTCGGTGATCACCGGCCGGGTGCGCAACCTCACCGACTTCGGCGCTTTCATCGAGGTGGAGGAGGGGATCGACGGCCTGGTGCATATCTCTGATATGTCCTGGACCCGGCGGATCAAGCATCCTTCGGAAATCCTCAAAAAGGGTGACATGGCCGACGCCGTGATCCTCAACATCGACACCGATAACCAGCGGCTGAGCCTGGGCATCAAGCAGTTGCAGCCCAACGCCTGGGACGGCTTCTTCAACGAGTTCCAGGTGGGCGACCGGATTCAGGGCAAGATCGTGCGGACCACCGATTTCGGGGTGTTCGTCGAACTACGGGAAGGTGTCGAGGGCCTGGTGCACGTCTCCGAGCTGGACAAGGACCGCGTGGAGCGGCCCGAGGACAAGTTCTCCGTGGGCGACTCGCTGGACATGAAAATCGTCAAGATGGAGCCGGCGGAAAAGAAGATCGGGCTCAGCGTCAAGGCGGTCCAGATGGAATCCGAGGATGACGTGGTCAGCAGCTACATGCATGACTCCAGCGAGGGCGCCATCGCTCTGGGCGACGTGGTGGGCAAGGAGCTGTCCAAGCTTCGTTCGCACATCTCCGAATCCCAGGCGGAAGCCGAAGAGACTGCAGCGGAAGCCACGGAAACGGTTGAAGCGGAACCTGTTGTCGAGGAAACCGTGGAGCCGGAAGCGGCAGCCGAAGAGGTGGTCGAGCCGGAAGCCGTGGAAGAGACGGAGGAAGCTGCAGAGAAAGAGGACTGATACCGCTGCCCGCCGTCCGTAGCAATGCGGGCGGCGGCTCACCAGGGACGGTATGCCTGAGGAAAAGAAGGAACGGAAAAAGGGCGTCTGGATTCTCTGGCTCATCGCCGGAGGAATCTTTACGTCCTTTTTCGCTTTCTGCCTCATTCTTGTCTGGTTTGCGGTGAGCGGCTACAGTGCCGACGGCTTCAGCATTCCCGGGCAGGACAAGATTGGACTGGTGGAGATCACCGGGCCGATCTACTCCTCGGCTCCGGTGATTCAGCAACTGGAAGACCTGGGCGGGCGTTCTGACGTCCAGGCCCTGGTGCTGCGCATCGACAGCCCGGGCGGCTCGGTGGTGGCCGCCCAGGAAGTCTATCGCGAACTGCAGAAAATCCGGGAGCGGGACGGACTGGTGATTCTCACCTCCATGGGCAACGTGGCCGCTTCGGGGGCCTATTACATCGCCTGTGCTTCCGACGTGATCATGGCCAGTCCCGGGACGATCACCGGCAGCATCGGCGTGATCGCCTCCTGGACCCAGTATGACGAACTGCTGCGCTGGGCCATGCTGAAGAACGTGGTTATCAAGAGCGGCGAGCTGAAGGACGCCGGTAACCCCGCCCGGGAGCTGACCGCCGGGGAGCGGGCCTACCACCAGGCGCTGGTGAATGAGCTCCACGGGCAATTCGTCGACGCGGTGGCCGAATCCCGGGGGCTGACGGTGGAGGACGTCCTGCAATTCAGCGACGGGCGTGTGGTCACCGGCCATCAGGCGCTGGAGCTGGAGCTGGTCGACGAGATCGGCAACCTGTCCGATGCAGTGGAGCGAGCGGCCCAGCTGGCGGGACTGGACGAAGACACCCAGCTGCTGAGGAAAAGACGCGACCGCCCGCTGAATATTTTTGATCTGTTGGAAGGGTATGCACTCAGCCGTCTGGCCGAGGGCCTCACCGGAGGCACGCGACAGGCCGGAAGCGGCGAAGGGTATCACTATATGTGGCAGGCCCCCCGGCTACCGGCAGCGCCCTAGGTGGCGCAACCCGGGCCGTGGGCCTGAGGGGGAACAGAGCATCAGTAATCTGTTTTATTCCTTGTATTACTAACGGGTCATTGCCTCCGAAAGGGAAGGAGAAGACTCATGACCAAGGCCGAACTCGTGGAAGAAGTGTCCAAGGCCTCGGAGCTTACAAAGAAGCATTCCGAAGTCATCGTCAACACGGTTTTCCACAGCATCATCGACGCACTCAAGCAGGGGGAGAAGATTGAGCTCCGGGGATTTGGCAGTTTCCGCATCCGCCAGCGCGGTTCGCGCAAGGGTCGCAACCCGAAAACCGGCGAGCAGGTGGATGTACCGGCGAAGAAGATTCCGTACTTCAAGCCGGGTAAGGAACTCAAGGAGCTGATCAACAGCTGAGACCGTCACCCGCGGCCCAGCGACCCGCCGAGACCCTTCGGACATTCGGTGCGGAGTTGACGGTAAAACCCGACGCGCTCCGTGCCCCTTCCGCGGTCTTTCAATCGGTGCACCGGATCCGATTCAGGGGTCCGGCGATATCAGTCCACGATCCCGCTGCCGGTGACGACCCTGCCCTCACCGGAGCCAAGGAGGAACTGGTTGTGGAATTCGAGTTGACCGAAGAGCAGCGAATGGTGATGGAAATGGTGCGCAATTTCGGCCAGACCGAGATCGCGCCGGTGGTCAAGGATTACGAGCCCAAGGGCGAGTATCCCCAGCCGATCATCGACAAGCTCGGTGAACTTGGCATGTTGGGCATGATGGTGCCGGAGGAGTTCAGCGGCGCCGGCCTGGACACCGTCAGTTCGTGCCTGGCCATCCGGGAACTGGCCGCCGCCTGCCCCTCCACGGCGATCACCCTCAGCGTCACCAACTCGGTGTACTGCGGCCCGCTGATCAACTTCGGCACTGAAGAGCAGAAGCGAAAATATCTCGAGCCGGCGGCTGCCGGGAACTTCGTCGGCGGTTTTGCGCTCACCGAACCAGGAACCGGTTCTGACGCCTCGGCGCTGCAGGCCAAGGCGGAGAAGAGCGAGGGCGGCTATCTCTGCAACGGGGTCAAATCCTGGGTGACCAACGGGTTGGTGGGCAAAGCGTTCGTGGTGCTGCTGGTCACCGCCCCCGATTCGGGTTCCAAACGGCTTTCCGCATTCATCCTCGACCCGTCGATGAAGGGCTTCCGTTTCGGCAAGGCCGAAGAAAAAATGGGCCTGAAGAGTTCCATGACCACCGAGATCATCCTCGAAGACTGTTTCGTGCCCGAGGAAAATCTGCTGGGGGCCGAAGGGGATGGCCTGAAGATAGCCCTCTCCACTCTCGACGGCGCCCGGATCGGTGTCGCCGCCCAGTGTATCGGCATGGCCCAGGGGGCTTTCAGGGAAGCTCTGGCCTACTCCCAGGAGCGGGAAACCTTTGGCCGGCGGCTGGCCCAGCACCAGGCGGTGCAGTTCATGCTCGCCGACGCGGCCACCGAAATCGAAGCCGGCAACCTGCTGATGCTCCGCGCCGCCCTGCTCAAGGACCGCGGTAAGAACCACGGCAAGGAAGCATCCATGGCCAAGCTTTTCTGTTCCGAGATGGCCAACCGCGTCGCCTCCAACGCCCTGCAGATCTTCGGGGCCTACGGTTATTCCCGCGAATACCCGGTGGAGAGGTTTTTCCGCGATGCCCGGGTCACCACTATCTATGAGGGTACTTCAGAGATCCAGCGTATCGTTATCTCGCGCGCACTGATGAGCGACTGATCGAATTCCGCCGGCGGCCCGGGCCGCCTGATGTTTTCCGGCCGCCACCGCGGCCCAAGGAGGAGATCCGATGGAAGTTGGAATTGTGGGATACGGATCGTCGATCCCCCGGCAACGCATCAAGGTCGAGGAAATCGCCAAGGTCTGGGGGGCGGACGCCCCGAGCTACAAGAAAGGGTTGATGCTCTACGAGAAATCCGTCCCGGCGCCCGACGAGGACGTGATCTCCATGTCGGTGGAGGCCGGCCGCCGGGCGCTGAAACGCTCCGGTGGTGTGGACCCCAGGGATATCGGCGCGATCTATATCGGCTCGGAATCCCACCCCTATGCTGTCAAGCCCAGCGGAACGGTGGTGGCCGAGGCCCTGGGAGCCACCCCCGACATCCACTGCGCCGACATGGAGTTCGCCTGCAAAGCCGGCTCCGAGGGGATGTTTGTGGCCATGAGCCTGGTCCGTGCCGGCGAAATGAAATACGCCATGGGTATCGGCGCCGACACTTCCCAGGGAGCTCCCGGCGACGCGCTTGAATATTCGGCTGCCGCCGGTTCCGCCGCCTTCCTCATGGGCAACTCGAACCTGGTGGCGGTCTGCGACCACACCCACTCCTTCATGACCGACACCCCCGACTTCTGGCGCCGCGAGTATATGCACTACCCGCGCCACGCCGGCCGGTTCACCGGAGAACCAGCCTACTTCAGCCACACCATCGGTGCGGCCAAGGCGGTGCTGGAAAAATCGGGGATGAAACCGGCCGATTTCACCTGGGCCGTGTTCCACCAGCCCAACGGCAAGTTCCCCCAGCGGGTGGGCAAGATGCTCGGCTTCACCAAGGAGCAGATGGAGCCCGGCTGGCTCTCACCCTGGTTGGGCAACACCTATTCCGGCGCGTCCCCCATCGGGCTCACCGCCACCCTCGATGTGGCCAAACCGGGCGACCGGATCCTGATGGTCTCCTACGGTTCGGGCTCGGGAAGCGACGCCTTTGTCTGGACCGTGACCGACCGCATCGAAGAGGTCCGCGACCTCACTGAAAAAACCCGGCCCATGCTGGACAACGACAAACGCTACCTGGAATACGGAGCCTACGCCAAGTGCCGGGGCAAGATCCGGATGGCCGAATAATCAGGGAGGTACTCATACGATGAGGGATGTTGCCGTCATCGGTGTTGGAATGACGAAATGGGGAGAGCTGTGGGAAAAGTCCCTGCGTGACATCTACGTCGAGGCTGCTTTGAACGCCATCGACGATGCAGGTGTGGACCATGTTGACTCCCTGTATATCGGCTGCATGTCCGGCGGCCTGTTCAACGGCCAGGAACACCTTGGCTCGTTGATGGCTGACTACCTGGGCCTGGGGCCGCTTCCCGCCGTGCGCGTGGAATCGGCCTGTGCCTCCGGCGGCCTGGCTTTCCGCCAGGGCTGGATGGAAGTGGCCTCCGGAATCAGCGATGTGGTGCTGGTTGGCGGCGTGGAAAAGATGACCGATATCAGTGGTGACGAAGCGACCTACGCGCTGTCCACCGCGGCCGATCAGACCCACGAAGGCTACCATGGCATTACCTTCCCCGGGCTCTACGCCATGATCGCCCGGGCCTACATGGAACAGTATGGCGCCACCAGCGAGCAACTGGCCGCGGTGGCGGTGAAGAACCACCTCAATGGCTCAAACAACCCGTACGCCCAGTACCCGCACAAGATCTCGGTGGAACAGGTGATCAATTCGGTGATGGTGGCCGACCCGCTGCACATCCTCGACTGTTCGCCGATCACCGACGGGGCGGCGGCCGTGGTGCTCTGCCCCATGTCCATGGTGGCCGACCTGACCAAGGGTAAGTACCCCACGGTCAAGGTCACCGGCAGCGGGCACTCCACCGACACCATCGCGCTCCACGCGCGTGACGATCTTACCTGGTTGGGCGCCACCGAGCGGGCCGCGGCCGCGGCCTTCAAGATGGCCGGCAGAAAACCGGCCGACATCCAGGTCACCGAGGTGCACGACTGCTTCACCATCGCCGAGATCTGCGTCACCGAAGCGTTGGGCTACTTCGAGCGGGGCAAGGGCGCTGAAGCCGTGGCGTCCGGCCAGACTGCCATCGGTGGCCCGGTGCCGATAAACCCCAGCGGCGGGCTGAAGTCCAAGGGGCATCCGGTGGGTGCCACCGGGGTGGCCCAGATCGTCGAACTGGTGAAACAGCTGCGCGGCGAATGCGATGACCGACAGGTCACCGGTGCCCGGCTGGCGCTGGCCCAGAACATGGGCGGCAGCGGCGGCAGCACGGTGGTTCACATTCTGGAGGGTGAGTAAGATGAAGAGTCAGCCGGCCTACTGGAGAGAGAGACCGCAGTTCTACCGTCTCGAAGCTGGCAAGTGTACCGCCTGCGGAAAGGTCTGTTACCCGCCGCGGCTGATCTGCCCGGTCTGTCAGGCCCGTACCTTCGAGAAAATCAACCTTCCGCTGGAAGGGAAACTGCTGACCTACACGGTGATCCGTGTGGCCCCCAGCCGCTTTGTGGACCAGGCGCCCTACGCCATCGGCCTGGTGGAAACCGAAGGTGGCGGACGGCTGATGGCCCAGATCGTGGACTGCGATCCGGACAGCCTGGCCATCGGCCAGTCAGTGAAGCTTGAGTTCCGCAAGATCTCGTCCGACGGCGAAGCGGGAATCATCTGTTACGGTCACAAGGGGGTCCCTGCCTGACTCCTTCAGCGCACCCGCGACCGCAGCACCGGCGGTCGCGGGGAAAGTGAACCATGTATCGAATCGAATCGAAGATCGACACCAGTTCCAGCGAATTTCAGGAAAACAAGGCCTACTACCAGGAGCAGCTTGGCGAATTCAAGAAACGCCAGGAGGTGATCAAGGCCGGTGGCCCGCCCAAAGCGCGGGAAAGGCAAAAGGCCCGGGGCAAGCTCTCCACCCGTGAACGGATCGAGAAGCTGCTCGACCGCAACAGCCCCTT
Source organism: uncultured bacterium (assembly GCA_965531145.1). Lineage (GTDB taxonomy): Bacteria > Acidobacteriota > JAQAZP01 > JAQAZP01 > JAQAZP01 > JAQAZP01. Next base: position 24,454 of record CBESOE010000034.1, read on the forward strand.
CCTCGAGTTCAGCCAGTTCGCGGCCTATGACCTCTACGACAAGGAGGCCTCCGCTGCCGGCGTGATTACCGGCGTGGGCACGATCCACGGACAGGAAGTGCTGGTGGTGGCCAACGATCCGACGGTGAAGGGCGGCTCCTACTATCCCATTTCCATCAAGAAGCATGCCCGGGCCCAGGAGATCGCGCTGAACAACCACCTGCCCTGCGTCTACCTGGTGGATTCCGGGGGAGTGTTCCTACCGCTGCAGGAAGAGGTGTTTCCGGACAAGGACCATTTCGGACGGATCTTTTACAACCAGGCACGGATGTCGGCCCTGGCCATCCCACAGATCTCCATCGTCATGGGATCCTGCACCGCCGGCGGGGCCTACGTCCCGGCGATGAGCGACGAAACCATCATCGTCAAGAAACAGGGCACCATCTTTATCGGCGGACCACCGCTGGTCAAGGCGGCCACCGGTATGGACGTCACCCCCGAGGAACTGGGTGGGGCCGATGTGCACACCCGGATCTCCGGCGTCTCCGACCACTATGCCCAGGATGAGGAGCACGCCCTGCAGCTGGCCCGCAACATCATGGAAAATATCCCGAGGAAGCCCAAAACCTTCCAGGACATCGTCGAGCCGGAAGACCCGTACTACGATGCCGAGGATCTGTTAGGGATCATCCCCCGGGATCTGCGCAAACCCTTCGAGATGCGCGAGGTGATCGCCCGGCTGGTGGATGGCAGCCGCTTCCACGAGTTCAAGGAGAACTACGGCACCACCCTGGTCACCGGCTTTGCCCACATCATGGGCTTCCCGGTGGGTATTCTGGCCAACAATGGCGTACTCTTCTCGGAGAGCGCGCAAAAGGGCGCCCACTTTGTCAGTCTCTGTTCGGTGCGCAAGATACCGTTGATCTTTCTGCAGAACATCACCGGGTTTATCGTCGGCAAGGATTACGAGCACGGAGGCATTGCCAAGGACGGGGCCAAAATGGTTCACGCCGTGGCCACGGCCCAGGTGCCGCGGTTCACGCTCATCGTCGGCGGCTCACACGGAGCCGGCAATTACGCCATGTGCGGGCGCGGGTATTTCCCCCGGCTGCTCTGGATGTGGCCCACGGCAAAGATATCGGTGATGGGCGGAGAACAGGCGGCCGATGTGCTGTTCACCATCAAGCAGGAGCAGATGCGTGCCGCCGGCGAAGCGTTGATGGACCAGCAGACGGAAAACGATTTCAAGGCTCCGATCCTCGAACGCTACAACCGGGAGGGCAGCGCTTATTACGCCAGCGCCAGGTTGTGGGATGACGGCATCATCGATCCGCTGGACACCAGGACCGCTTTTGCCCTGGCCATTGCCATGTCGCTGAACGCCCCGATTCCTGATCACAATTTCGGCGTCTTCCGGATGTAGTGCCGGAACCAGACACCGGGAGGAACCATGTCCAGCACGGTAGAGCCGAGGGTCACCGTATCCACCAGTGCCCGGGTGGCCACCCTGACCCTTTCCCGTCCGGAGATCCACAACGCCTTTGACGAGCGGTTGCTGGCCGAGCTCACCGCGGCGGCGGATCGTCTGGCCCTTGACCGCGAGGTGAAAGTGGTGGTGCTGGCCGGCGCCGGTAAGTCGTTTTGCGCTGGAGCCGACCTGGACTGGATGAGGAGATTGGCCGGTTTTACCGAGGAGCAGAACTTCGAGGATGCCCTGGGGCTTGCCGGTTGTCTGCGGGCGCTGTACCGGCTGCCGCAACCGCTGGTGGGCCGCGTGCACGGCCCGGTGATCGGTGGCGGTATGGGCCTGGTGGCGGTGTGCGATATCGTCATCGCCGTTCCCGCCGCCGTCTTCGGGTTCAGCGAGGTGCGACTGGGGCTGTCTCCGGCCTGTATTGCTCCCTACGTCATCCGCCGTCTTGGTGACAGCGCCTGCCGGGAATTGTTCCTCACCGGGGATCGTTTTACCGCCGACACCGCTCACCGTCTCGGCCTGGTGCACCGCCTGGCGGAACCGGAGGATCTGGACCAGGCGGTGGCCGAGCTGGTGGGTCGCCTGCTGGCCAACGGGCCGCGGGCCATGGCCTCCTGCAAGGAATTGCTGCATCGGGTGCCCGGGATGTCCCTGGATGAGGCCGGACCATATACCGCAGGTGTGATCGCGGGATTGCGTGCCGGTGAAGAGGGCCGGGAGGGGGTCGGTTCATTTCTCGAGCGCCGAAAACCCTCGTGGTCCACAGCCGGGAACGAGGAAGACTGATCAAGAGACCGCCGGCCGGCAATACCGCCAGCGTCGGCACAAGTCCGGAGAGTTGATGTTCACAAAAATTCTGGTTGCCAATCGTGGTGAGATCGCCGTCCGTATCATCCGGGCCTGCCGCGAACTGTCCGTGCCGTCCGTGGCGGTTTTCTCGGAAGTCGACCGCCTGGGGCTGCCGGTGCAGCTGGCCGACGAGGCTGTCTGCCTCGGGCCGGCCTCGCCGCTGGAGTCCTACCTGAAGATCGACGCCATCATCGAAGCCGCCCGCAGGTGCGGAGCCGACGCCATTCACCCGGGATACGGCTTTCTGGCCGAGAACCACCAGTTCGCCCGTCAGGTAGTGGAGGCGGGGCTGGCCTTCATCGGCCCACCGGCGGAGGCGATCCGGCTGATGGGCAACAAGGTCGAATCCCGGCAGCTGATGATGACCTCCGGTGTGCCCGTGATCCCCGGGGCCAATCCCCCCGCAGGAGATGTTGACGCATTTTTCGAAGAGGCGCGGAAGATTGGCTACCCGGTGCTGGTAAAGGCGGCCGCCGGCGGCGGGGGCAAAGGGATGCGGGTGGCGGCCTCCGAGGACGACCTGCGCATGTCCTTGGAATCGGCCCAGCGCGAAGCGGGCAGCGCCTTTGGGGACAGCACCGTCTTTCTCGAGAAATTCATCGAGAAACCCCGTCACGTGGAAATCCAGCTGCTGGCCGATCAGCAGGGACACACCATCCATCTCTGCGAACGCGAGTGCTCGATCCAGCGACGTCATCAGAAGATCGTCGAGGAGACGCCGTGCACGGCGATCACCCCGGAAGTCCGCGAGGCCATGGGCCATGCGGCTGTTCAGGCGGCCGAAGCCGTGGGGTACACCAATGCCGGTACGGTTGAGTTTCTGCTGGACACCGACGGCAGTTTCTTTTTTCTTGAGATGAACACCCGGATCCAGGTGGAGCACCCGATCACCGAACTGGTCACCGGCGTGGACCTGGTGCAATGGCAGATTCGCATCGCTGCCGGTGAACCGCTGACCATCACCCAGGAAGAGGTCAGGCAGACCGGCCATGCCATCGAATGCCGGATCTATGCCGAGGATCCCGGAAACAACTTCATGCCGTCACCGGGTAAAATCCTCTATGCCCTGGAGCCCATGGGCCCCGGTATCCGCAACGACAGCGCTATCTTCAGCGGGTTCGAGGTCACCATGGACTACGACCCGATATTGTCCAAACTCATCGTCTGGGCCGAGGATCGCGATCAGGCGCGGAGAAGGATGATCAGGGCCCTGCGCGACATGGTGGTGCTGGGCATCGAAACAACCTGCGGCTACCTCGCCGATGTTATCGAGCACCCGGCATTCGCCAGTGGTGATACCTACACCGACTTCATCCCCACCAGGATGAGCGACTGGACCGCTGGCGGTACCGAGGGTGGGGTTCCGGCCATCGTGCTGGCCGCCGCCGCGCTGGATCAACTGAATCCCGTGTCCTCGGCAACGGGACCGGGGGGAGCGGCAGCTCCACCATCACCCTGGGGCCTCTGCGGGGCCTGGCAGATCGGTGATGCCATTCAGCTGGAAAAGACGGAAGAGGACAACGGAGGATCAGATGGATCTTGAATTTCGAGACCAGGACGGCACACTGCACAATTTCAGTCTGGACTCCGGCCGGGGGCAGGTTTTTTCGTTAACCGTTGATGACCTGAACCTCTCGGGAGGATGGTTGCGTGCCGGCCCGAACACCATCTCCCTGCTGGACGATGACGGGTGTTCTCACCTGATCCACCTTGCCCGGGATGATGCCGGCCAGCTCCACCTTCAGCACCAGGGCCGAATATACCGATTGACCGACCCCAGCTCCGAGGACCAGGGTTCCGGCGGTTCCAGCGGGGGAAGTGCCGGTGGAGATATCAACGAGCACGGTGAGATCCTTTCACCCATGCCGGGCAAGGTGGTGGGCATCCCGGTGGCGGTGGGGGACAAGGTGGCTGCCGGAGATCTGCTGGTCATCCTCGAGTCGATGAAGATGGAGAACCCGGTGCTCAGCCCGGTGAACGGATCGGTATCCAGCCTGCCGCTCAAGGTGGGAGACGCGGCGGCCCTGGGGCAACCGTTGATCAAACTGGAGGTTGAAGAAACCGACTGAAACGTCTTATGTCCTTTGAACTGAAATGGTTATAAGTTCAGGTGGGGTGTGCGACTTCTTGACTTTCCCCGGGGAAGGTGCTAAGAGAGCCAAGGCAGAATAGTGAACAACGCCTGACAATGCCGGTGACCCTCTCGTGGGGCACCGCTGGTAAATGTGGAGACCCTCATGCCGAAACAAATCCTCCTTGCGGATGACAGTGCCGCAACAAAGAAAAGTGTTGAAAATGCCCTCGGTAGCGATGACTACCAGCTGATCATTGCCGAGGACGGCCGGGTCGCCATTGAACAGGTCAACGCCGTTCACCCGCACCTTGTACTGGCCCACGCCATGCTCCCCGAGGTGGACGGTTACGAAGTCTGCCGTCAGGTCAAGGACAATCCGGCCACTTCCCACATTCCCGTGCTCCTGCTCACCGGCACGTTCGAGCCCTTCGACATCACCCGGGCCAAGGAATCGCGCTATGACGGTTTTGTCACCACGCCGCTGGATGGACCGGAACTGCTGAGCCTGGTCAGCCGTTCAATTGACAGCGCTGTCTATCCCGCGGTTGCCCCGGTGGTTGAATCCGAACCCGAGGAAACTGAGCCGGCTCCCGATACCACCGCGGTTTCTGATTTCCCGGTGGAAACCCCGCTTCCCGATGCCATCACCAAGTCCGACGCCATGCTGGACCGGATCTTCCCCGAGGAAGAGCCTCTGGAGGCGTCGGTTGAGGATGAGGAGACCATCAGCATCGGCGGCAACGGAGACGGTGATATCTTTGCCATCATCGATTCGGAGATCGAAGAGCCGGAGAGTGAAGAACCTGATGACGAGCAGGAAGCCGACACCACGGAAGACAGAAAATCTCCGGACTTCGGCATCTGGGGACGGACTGCCGATACCGCCGTGGCCGACCAGCCCGAGCCGGAACCCGATTCACCGGCGGTTGTGGAGGAGGGTGACGGTGAAAAAGCTGAACTCTCCGAAGACAGCGACCTCTCCTGGTTCCTCCGCAAATACGAGGAAAAGATGAAGGTTGCAGAGGAGGAGCCGGAATCGGACCCCTCAGCCACGGAGACCGTCATTTCCGTTCCTGATGAAGTTGAAATATCTGCCGATGACAGCACTGAACCTGACGCTCCGGAGGAACCATCGGCGGAAGGCGACCCGTCAATTGAACCGGTGATGGATGCCGAACCGGTTCTGGATGCCGAACCGGTTCTGGAGCCCGTGGGTGAATCCACCTTGGCCGCGGCACCGGCTGTTCTGGATGAACAGCAGCTTGAACAGGTGGCCCGCCGCGTGGTGGAGCTGCTTTCAGAGACGGTGGTGCGGGAAATCGCCTGGGAGGCGGTACCTGAAATAGCAGAACGTCTTATCCACGAACGGATCAGGGAGATCGAGGAAGAAGCCGAGTCATCCAACTGAGATATTCGCCTCATGGAGGCTCCGATGAACCTGCGGCATGACGATCTCAGGGACCTGATCCTGCGTGCGCTTCACGAGGACCTGCCTTTTGGCGACGTGACTTCCGAGCTTTTGCTCGCCGACCAATCCCGGGAAAATTCAGCCAGGGCAGTGGTCAAGGGAGATCTGCCACTGGTGGCGGCGGGCGTTGATGTGGCTGGTCTCGTTTTTCAATTGCTCGACCCGTCGGTGGAATTCGTTTCCCGGGCTGCTGACGGCCAACTGGCCAATCCGGGAGACCTGCTGTTCGAAGTCCACGGCCCTGCCCGGTCCCTGCTGGCCGGGGAGCGGGTGGCCCTCAACCTGTTGCAGCGAACCTGCGGCATCGCCACCGAGACGCGCTCCTTTGTGGACGCGGTTGACGGCACCGGGGTGAAAATCCTCGACACCCGCAAAACAACCCCCGGTCTCCGGTCGCTGGAGAAATACGCGGTGGCCGCGGGGGGCGGTCACAATCACCGCTTTTCCCTTTCCGACGGCATCCTGATCAAGGAGAACCACATCGCCGCCGCCGGCGGCATCCGCAAGTCCGTGGCCGCCGCGCTGGAGCGGAGGTCGGGGCACCTGCTGAAAATCGAAGTTGAAGTGACCGACATCAACGAAGTGCAGGAAGCCCTGGAGGCCGGCGCGGATATGCTGCTGCTGGACAATTTCCAGCCGGTGGCCGTCAGCCGCGCGGTGAGCCTGGTGGACGGACGCATACCCCTGGAGGTTTCCGGGGGCATCCAGATCGACAATATCCGGGCCTTTGCCGAGGCCGGACCGGACTTCATTTCCATCGGTCGCCTGACCCACTCCGCTCCGGCGTCAGACATCAGCCTCCTTTTTGGCGAACGCGGCGGGACTTGATGTATCACGATGAACACCGGGGACGGATCCATGCTGCTGGCCATCGACGTGGGGAATACAAACACGGTTCTGGGAGTTTTTGACCAGGACGACCTTATCGCCCACTGGCGTCTTTCAACCCTTACCGATCGAACCGCCGACGAGCTTGGCATTCTGCTGCTCAGCCTGCTGGAGAAGGGCGGGATTGAACGGGGGGAAATCAGCCGGGCCAGCGTCGCCTGCGTTGTCCCTTCGCTGCTCGGACCGCTGGATGAGGCCTGCCGCGAACTGCTGGGAACCCGGCCGCTGGTGGTCCGGCCCGGTATCCGGACCGGCCTGCCGTTACTGGTTGAAAATCCGCAGGAGATCGGGGCCGACCGTATCGCCAACAGTGTCGGGGTCTGTCACCGCTTCGGCTCGCCGGCCATTGTTGTGGATTTCGGCACGGCCACCACCTTTGACGTGATCACCGGACGTGGAGAATACGCCGGTGGTCTCATCGCCCCCGGGTTGCGCATTTCCGCCGACGCGCTATTTTCCCGCGCGGCCAGACTTCCGCGCATAGAACTTTCCCGGCCGGAAACCCTGGTGGGCCGAAACACCATCGACAGCATGCGATCGGGCATCTTCTACGGCTATCTCGGATTGGTGGACGGCATCCTCCACCGCCTGCTCGGTGAGATGGAGCACCCCGCGGAGGGTGAAGGTAAAACCTCCGTCCATGTGGTGGCCACCGGGGGGCTGGCCGGTGAAATCGTTCCGCATTCCAAACTGATCCAGGTGGAGGACGCGCACCTGACGCTCTATGGCCTGAAGGTTCTCGATGAAAAGAACGCCTCCTCCTGACCAGCACCCTCCAGTACGGCTGACGGCGGAGGAACGGGCGTATTTCGAGGCGGTGGAAGCGCACTTCATCCGTCTGCGCGGCCGGCCCCTGATACTCTCACCCCGCGAATTGGAACGTACCGCCGGCTGGCATCGTGAGGGGATACCCCTGCGTATAGTCTGCCGCGGAATAGACCGCTATTTCGCCAAACGGTTCGATCGGCCCGCTGCCCGTCAACGAGCGGTCTCACTGGAATATTGCGAGGATTTCGTTCGACAGGCCTGGCAGGAGAGCCTGGACCTCGCTGTTGGCGGCAATCAGGGAACCACGCCTGGGGAAGAGCGGGGCAGGGGAGAGGCGGACCAGACCCTGCAGCGTCTGATCCAGGGCCTTGAACGGTCACGGGCTGCGCTGGATCCTGAACATGGCGATCTGGCACTGGCGCTGGATCAGGCACGCGGCGCGCTGGCCGTGTTGTGTGGGCGCACCGACGAAAACCTCACCGTGCAGTCCCTCGAAGCTGAACTGGAGCAACTGGACCGTGAGGTCACCGAAGAACTTCTGCGCACGGCCGGCCCGGAGATGCTTCACAGGCTCAGGGAAGCGTGTGATGCCGAAATGAAGGAAACAGCCGCCGGCATGGATACTGCCCTGTACAACTCCACCCTGGAACGGTTGACCATGCGCCGGCTTCGCCACACCT
>CBESOE010000035.1:0-32154 GCA_965531145.1 uncultured bacterium
GCACACCCCTCCAGATGGCCGGAGAGTCCCTGCCGCTCCGTCCCGGACAGGTCACCGTCCAGCCAGGCCTGGAGTTCGTTCGCCTGTGGATGACGGGGTTCCCTGGTCACTCCTGATCCTCCTCCCGCTCCGGCCCGCGCTGAAGTTCGCTGCCGGCAAGCATGTCCCGCAGCAGGTTACGCGCCCGGAAGAGCCGGTTCTTCACCGTTCCCATAGGCAGGCCGGTGATCGAGCAGATCTCCTCGTAGCTGCAGTCCGAACCGTGCCGCAGGGCGATCAATTGCCGGTATTCCGACGGCAGCTGGTCCACCGCCTGGCGCAGCAGCAGCCGAATTTCACCACGGCCGGCCAGTTCGTCCGGCGCCGGCCCGGGGGAGCGGATCTGCTGCTCCAGCGTCCCATCTTCGGTTTCCAGCGGCTGGTCCAGAGAGATCGGCCGCACCCGGTTCCGGCGGATATGGTCGATGGCCGCGTTCGACGCGATGCGGTAGAGCCAGGTGGTGAACCGGTATCGCGAATCGAATGAGGCCAGAGCGGTGAACGCCTTGACAAAGGTCACCTGGGCCAGGTCCTCGGCCAGGTCCGGATCCTTCACCATCCTGGTCAGGTAGTGCATGATCCGGCGCTGGTAGCGCACCACCAGCTCTTCGAAGAGTTCCCGCTCTCCGGCCAGCACCCGGCCGACGATTTCCTCGTCCGTGGCCCGCTCCGGGCCGCCGGGTTCCGCCTCCACCTCGTGTATACGGGTTGGTGAGGGAAAGGTTTCGGCGGCTTTCCTGGATCTGTTTCGTTTCATTGGTACCGGCGGAGAAATCCCGCCCGGGTTCGCGGCCCCGCGCTCCGTTGACAGCCCGGAGAGCGGGGGCTACGATTGTCTCGATTCCATTTCATCCAGGGGAGGCGACCACCGTGTCCGTTTGTCACCACTGTCACAGGGAAATACCGGTCGATGGCAAGATCAGCCGCGACGATGTCTGCCCCCACTGCCGGAGCGATGTCAGGTGCTGCCTGAATTGCCGGTTCTACAACGAGAGCGCGCATAACAAGTGCGATGAACCGATATCGGAGTTTGTCGGTGTCCGCGACCGGAGCAACTTCTGCGAGTTCTTCGAGATGAACAGCTCCTCCGCTGCCGGCGGCGGCGACCGCCAGGGCCGGGCACGCAACACTTTCGACGACCTGTTCAAATAGAACCACTGCCCCGGAACCGGGGTTTCACTTCAGGCATCTTACGCCACAGCGCCACGATCTATTCGCCATTGATCAGTTGCCGGCCGCATGTCATTGCGAGGAGACGGCCTTGTCGTCTACGAAGCAATCTCCCCGGAAACAGTGCGGTCTCTCAGGAGATCGCTTCGTCGCCTGCGGCTCCTCGCGATGACAGATGCAGAATCAGTTGCCGGCCTCGCCCGAGGTCAGGCCCGCGCCCAGCGGCTCGGGGAGTCCGAAGAACTCCCGGGCCACTTCCAGGTCGTCCTCGATCCGGGCCACCAGCGCCGCCGCATCGGGAAAGCGAATTTCGTCTCGGATTCTCTTGAGGAAAAACAGGCGGGCGGTTTCGTCGTAAATGTTGCCGTCGAAATCGAGGAGAAAGGTCTCCACGCTGAGCTTCTTTTCGCCAAAGGTGGGGTTGACGCCGACGTTGGTCATGCCGCACAGGGTGCTGCCCTTGATTTCGAACCGGGTGAGGTAAACCCCGTGCCGAGGCAGGATCTCGCCGTCACTGGCCAGGTTGGCGGTGGGAAATTTCAGTTTCCGGCCACGGCCGGCGCCGTGGACGATGCGGCCGGTGACGTGGAAGGGATAACCGAGCAGCTCGCCGGCCAGTTCCACGTCCCCTTCCTGGAGAGCGCTGCGGATCCGGGAACTGCTGACCACCGCACCTCCGGCCTCCACTTCCCGCACCCCGTGGGCCCGGAACCCGTGCACCTCGCCCATGGTCTGGAGAAATTCGAGATTGCCCTCCTTGCGGTGCCCGAAGTGGAAGTTCGAACCCACGTGCACCTCCACCGAGCGCAGAGACCTGAAGAGGACGCGCTCGACGAACTGGCCGGCGGTCCGCTTGGCCATTTCCGGGCTGAAGGGGATGACCAGCAGCAGATCGAAGCCCAGAAGTTCCAGCAGCCGGGCTTTCTGATCGATGGTCATCAGCAGCGGCGGGGCCGACTGGGGGCGGATGACCTTCTGCGGGTGTGGGTCGAAGGTGATCAGGACGCTCTGGCCACCGATTTCGAGGCTGCGGCGGAGAACGCCGTCGAGGATCAGCCGGTGGCCCTGGTGCAGGCCGTCAAAATTTCCGATGGTGACCACCGCCGGGCGGTCGTCCCCCCGCTGCCGAACCAGGCGGGGCAGGTCATCCATATCGAAATCTCTGAGGACATCCACGTCGGTATTCTCACCGCGCCGGGCCGGACCAGCATCGGAGCCCCTAGAAGACGAGGCCCCATACGTACAAACAGAACCGGGCCGCCAGGTTGGCATAAAGACCGGCCCAGAGGTCATCGATCATTATCCCCCACCCGCCGGGCAGTCGTTCCGACCGGCGCGCGGGGAACGGTTTCACTATATCAAAGATCCGGAAGAGGACAAACGTGATCGCCACCGAGGCCAGGGAGGGGGTGATGGCACAAGCGGCCACCAGGTAGCCCACCACCTCGTCAGCCACCACCTGGGAGGGGTCCTTGCGGCGAAACCGTTTTTCGAGGCGGTTGGCCGCGGCCACCCCGGCGAAGAAAAGCAGTGCGGTCACCGCGAGGTAGAGGGCGAGTCCGGCCACCTCCCCGCAGAGGACAAAGGTATACCGGTGGAGCAGCAGGTAGAGCGGGATCCCCACCAGGGTGCCCACGGTCCCGGAGACCACCGGCGAGTACCCGGTGCCGAACCCGGTGCCCCAGAGCAGGGCCAGCCGGTCAATGAAGGTCGGGGTTTCAGATTTCATCGCCGTCCACCTCCCGCCTGACAACCCGGCCCACCAGGTCGTAGGGGTGCGCCTCGGTCAGTTCCACCTCCACCAGCTCACCGGCGTGGCAGTCCCCATCGTTGATCAGCACCACACCGTCCACCTCGAAAGCCTGGGTCTCCATTCGCCCCTCCAGCAGAAGGTCGGTCTCCACCGATGGACCGTCCACCAGTACCGGCACCCGCCGGCCCACCTTTTTCCGATTCAGTTCCAGGGAGATCGACTGCTGCACTTCCATCAGGTGGTTGCGACGGGCTTCGGATTCCTGCTGCGGCAGCAGGTCGGGCAACCGGGCCGCCGGGGTGCCCGGCTCCGGTGAGTAGGCGAACACCCCAACATGGTCCAGGCGGTTGTGGATGAGGAACTGCTCCAGTTCCTCAAACTCGGCCTCACTCTCCCCGGGAAAACCGGCAATCAGCGAGGTGCGGATGGCCAACCCGGGAATGGCCTCGCGCAAGCTGTCCACCAGGTCCTGGTACGCACCGGACCCGGCAACACCGCCCGGGGCCCCCGCCCCTCGTCCCATACGGCGCAGCACCCGGGCTGAAACGTGCTGCAACGGGATGTCGAGATAGGGGCAGACCGCGGGCAGTTCGGCCAGAGCCCGGACCAGTTCCTGGTCCAGACGCTCGGGGTAGGCATACATCAGGCGCATCCTGAGCAGCCCGTCAATCCCTGAAAGGCCGTGGAGCAGTGAGACCAGCCGAGCCGTGCCGCCGGTACCGGGGCAGTCAAGGTCGTGGCCGTAAGCAGTGGTGTCCTGGGCCACCAGGATCAGCTCCCGCACACCGCGGTCAACCAGCCCGGTTGCCTCGGCCACCAGTTCGTCCTGCGGCCGGCTGATCAACGGCCCGCGGATACGGGGAACGGTACAAAAGGTGCAGTTGTTGTCGCATCCCTCGGCGATCTTGAGGTAGGCCAGGTGGGACGGCGTTCCGAGGATCCTCTGCGGAGCGGTGTCCCCGGCCGTGCCGCCGCAGATCTCGACGATGCGATCGATCTCGTTGACACCCACCAGCGCATCCAGTTCGGGGATCGCGTCGGCCAGGTTCTCCCGCTGATCCTGGACCAGGCACCCCGCCGCCACCAGGGTGCGGCAGGAACCGCGCTCCTTGTAGCCGGCGGCATCGAGGATCACGTCCACCGCCTCTTCCCGTGCGGCTTCGATGAAGCCGCAGGTGTTGACCACGATCACCTCGGCCTCGGCGGGATCGGCCACCGGGCGGAATCCGGCCTGGGCCAGACGGCCGAGCATGACCTCGCCGTCCACCAGATTCTTGGGGCAGCCGAGATTGATCAGACAGAGGTTTTGCATTGCCGGTTTGACCCGTCAGGGGTAGAGCCGGTTGAGCATCCGCGGAAAGGGGATGGTCTCCCGGACGTGCTTCAGGCCGCAGATCCAGGACACGGTCCGCTCCAGGCCGATACCGAAACCACCGTGGGGCACCGAACCGTATTTGCGAACATCGAGATACCACTGGAACGCCGCTTCGGGGAGCTTGTGCTCCCGGATCTGGCTGATCAACTGGTCGTGGTTGGACATCCGCTCGCCGCCGCCAATGATCTCGCCATACCCGTCGGGGGCGATCACGTCCACGCCGAGAGCCAGGTTCGGGTTCTCGGGATCGCGTTCCATGTAGAAGGCTTTGACCTCGGCCGGCCAGTGGGTCACCATCACCGGCCGGTCGAATTTCTCACCCAGCACCGTTTCGTCGGGGGCGCCGAAATCGCCGCCCCACTGGAAGTCGTTTCCCGCCTGTTGCAGGATGTCCACCGCCTCGGTGTAGGTGATCCGGGGCAGCGGTCCGGTAACGTTGGCCAGCTTGTCGGTGTCGCGCTCCAGGCGTTTCAACTCCTCGCCGCAGCGGTCGAGCACCCGGGCCACCACCGTGACGAGGAAATCCTCGGCCAGGTCGCAGACGTCGCCCAGTTTGGCAAAAGCGACCTCCGGCTCGAGCATCCAGAACTCGGTGAGGTGCCGGCGGGTCTTCGATTTCTCGGCCCGGAAGGTGGGGCCGAAGCAGTAAACCCTGGCGTGGGCCGCACAGGCCGGCTCAAGGTAGAGCTGGCCGCTCTGGCTGAGAAAGGCCGGCTCGCCGAAGTAGTCTGTCTCGAAGAGGGTGCTGGTCCCCTCGCAGGCCGCCGGGGTGAGGATCGGGCTGTCGATGAGCACGAAGCCCCGCTCGTAGTAATAATCGCGGAAGGCCTGCTCGATCTCGCTGCGCACCCGGATGATGGCGTGCTGCCGGTTGGAACGGAGCCAGAGGTGGCGGTGGTCCATCAGGAAATCCACACCGTGCTCCTTGCGGGTGATGGGATACTCCTCGGTGAGATGAATCAGCCGGACGTCGGTCACGCCAAGTTCGAATCCGCTGGGGCTGCGGGGGTCTTCCTTGACCACCCCGTCCAGTTCCAGCGATGATTCCTGGGTCAGGGTACCGGCCAGATCAAACACCTCGGTGGAGGCATCCCCCTTGCCCAGAACCCCCTGTATGAAGCCGGTGCCGTCACGAAACTGCAGGAAATGGATCTTGCCGCTGGAACGGCGGCCGGCCAGCCACCCCTTGAGCGTGATTTCCTCGCCCACGTGAGCGGCGATGTCGCTGATGTAGACCCACTGTTTCATCGCTTTCCACTCCCCTGCTGACATCATGGAATAAACCCCTGCAGCACTGCCCTATCGAGAGCGCTCATCATAGGGCAGGCCTCAGGCCGGGTCAACCATCATCCGCACCGTGGAAATCCGCTCCCCGCGGCGGATCCGGTCCACCAGATCCATCCCCTCAACCACCCGTCCGAAGATGGTGTAACGCCCGTCGAGGTGCGGCTGGGGGGCGAGGGTGATGAAGAACTGGCTGCCCCCGGTGTCCTTGCCCGAGAGGGCCATGCCCACCATGCCGCGACCGTAGTGCAGGTCATTGTTCTCACAGCGGATGGCATAGCCCGGACCGCCCCACCCGTCACCCTCGGGATCACCACCCTGGACCACGAATCCGGGTACCACCCGGTGGAACCGGATGTTGTCAAAATAGCCGTCCTCGGTCAAATCGAGAAAATTGAGTACGGTGAGCGGCGCCTCCTTCGGAAAGAGCTCCAGGTGAATCGGCCCGTGGGCGGTGTCGATGATGGCCCTTACCCTGCGGTGATACAGCTCAGCCGCCCGGAGGTAGCGGTCCAGCTGTGGTTTTCCCCGCGCCTCGCAGACCCCGTCGGGGACCTCCGACCGGCGGCCCCAGCCGGCAAGAATTTCAGCGGCCCGCTGCCGGATCAGCCGTTCCCGGCTCTGGAGGCCGCGCTGAACCGCCTGCACCGCGTCCTGATTGTCCGGGTGACGAGCCAGAAGCCCCAAAACGGAGAGGCGGCAGTCGGTCGCCTTCTGCTTCGATTCCCGCTGGTCCGCCGCGAGCAAGAGGAGCAGGGAGGAGACCGGATCCCCGGCAGCACCTAACGCTTCGGCTGCGGCGGCCCGGGTCAGGGGGTCGCGGCCCTCGATCAGGATCCTGGTGATGTCTTCCTGGAACTCCACCGACCGACCGGCGCCGGCCACCGCGGTGAGCGCACCGCGCACCACGCTGCCGCTCTCGTCACCCAGCAGCGAGCGCAGGGCGGCGCGGGCCCCGTCATCCGTGGAGAGGTGGGCAAGCACCGCCGCCGCATCACCGCGTCTCACCGGTTCCGGTGAGCGGGAGGCATCCAGGCCCCAGCTCAGGCCCCGGGGATCACCCAGACGAGCCAGTGCCTCGGCGGCGTCCGGAGCCACCCCCGGCTCGTCCGCACCCAGCAGGGTCGCCAACCACGTCCGGACGTCTTCACCCGCATCGGGAAACCGGCCGGCGGCCCGGATGGCCGCGGTCTGGACCTGGGGGTGCTGGTCAACCATGGCCCGGCAGAGCACGTCCGATTTTGGCGTGAACCCGAGGCGGGCCAGGGCGCCCCACCCCTCAACCATGACCAGCCAGTGTTCCTCGGCGGAGAGCAGCCCGGCCACCGCCGCACCGGCCACCGCCGGGTCGATACCCCGGGCCCCGGCCACCCCCAGCCCCCGGGCCGCCATGGCCCGCACCACCGGATCGCCGTCGGACAACAGGCGGATGAACAGGGGAGCGGCGGCAGGCTCCCCGCTGCGAGCAAGGCTGTAGATGGCGGACAACCGCTCCGCCCCCCCGGATTCCGCCGGTTTTGCCGCCCACTCCTGCAACAGACCGGTCAGCCCGTGCTCCCCTTCAAGGCGCCAGGCATTGCCCAGCAGCATGACCAGGTCATCGCCGGTGTGCGAACCGATACCCTCCAGCAGCAGGGCGGCCAACGGCCCCGGCCCCTCATCCCCCGGCCCGAGGCGCAGCAGAGCCTGGACGGCCAACCCTCGGACCTGCGCATCTTCATCGGTCAGCCGTAGCCGGAGCGCCGGCCCCAGGGCCGGGTCGGCAGCCAGTCCGGCGGCAAAAGCCGCCTCGCCCCGCACCACGGGGTCCCCGTCCTCCAGCAGCCGCTGGATCAGCGGAGCTGACCGCGGATCACCGATCCGCCCCAGGGCCAGGGCCGCCCGGGTTCTCACCGCCGGGTCAGGGTGCGCGGAGAAGTGGTCAAAACGATCCGCCACCGGCGTCCGGCGATCCTCCAACTGGCTGATTTCGGCCAGCAGTGCAGTGGTCATCCCCGACGACCGGTCTGTATGATCCCCGCCCCCCCCCGGTTCCCCGCAGCCGCCGGTGGTGACCAGAAGGAGGACCAGTGCGGTCCCGGCGAACAGTTCCACTGGCGAAAAACGATGGGTCATGATCCTCTCCTGACGAATTTCACATGCCTGGTGACAAGAGTAGATGAGAAAAGAGCCGCAGGTAAAGTGAGTCTAGTGGCCGGCCGGGGGGGAGTCAAGGTAAGCATCTGTGTGCTATAAATGGGTGTTGCACCTTGGGGAATCACACCTGATCCGGAGAACCTGCTCGTGGAAGACTGGTATGCCAACTGGTTCGGACTGGACTACATTCGGCTCTACCCGCACCGCGACACGGCGGAGGCGAAACGGCAGGTGGACTTCCTGCTGCAGGCCCTGCCCGGACTGGAACGGGACACTCGGGTGCTCGACCTCTGCTGCGGCGCCGGCCGCCACACCCGGCTGCTGGCCGGGCGGGGCTTCCGGGTGGTGGGCGTGGATTTGTCGGCGGCTCTGCTGGCCCAGGCTGCCGACACCGGCCACCACCTGGCCCGGTGCGATATGCGCCGGCTGCCCTTCGGGCCGGTTTTCAGCCTGGTGACCAACTTCTTCACCAGTTTCGGCTACTTCTCCACCGACGCGGAAAACCGGCAGATCCTCGAAGCCATCGCCTCGGTATTGACACCCGGCGGGCAATTCCTCATCGACTATCTCAATCCGGACCAGGTGAGGGCCGGCCTGGTGCCGGAGAGCCGCACCACCCTCCCCGACGGCAGCGAGGTTCGGCAGAACCGCCATGTGGACGAGAAGACCGGGCGGGTGGAGAAGGATATACTGATCGGGAGCCCCGGCGGCGAAGAGCGAACCTACCGCGAGTCGGTGCGGCTCTACACCCGGGATGAGATGGCCGGCATGATTGCCGGATCCGGCCTCACCCTGGAAGGCGTACATGGCGATTTCAGGGCCGGCGCCTCTTTTGGTTCCGCCTCACCGAGAATGATACTCACCGGCCGAAGGGAATCCGCATGATCACCACCATTGCCAGCCTGGCCCCCGGTCGATTCCCTGAAACGGCAGACCTGGCCCGCCATTTTCTCGAAGGCCGGCCGGACCTCTTCCCCGCGCTCTACCCCTATCCCGCCGGGACTCCGGTTGAACTGCGGGACGCGGCAACGGCGCGGCGCCGAGCCCTGGAGGCCGGCCAGATCACGGCCCCCCGGGAGGAGCTGGCCCGTATTCTGGGTGAGCAGAACCGGCGGTTCGGGGCCGGAAACGAAACCGCCGACGCCCTGGACCGGCTGGCCCGCCCGGGCACCATGGCCGTGGTCACCGGACAGCAGGCCGGCCTGCTGGGCGGACCGCTCTACACGTTCTACAAAGCTCTGGGCGCCATCCGGGCGGCCCGGCAGTTGTGCGAAGACGGTGTGGAGGCCGTGCCGGTGTTCTGGATCGCCGCCGACGACCACGATTTCGAGGAGGTCAGGCCCTTCACTTACCTCGACGGGGGCGGCAGTGAGATCGCAACGGTCCGGATCCCCGGAGACGAGGCCGAAGCGGGACAGCCGGTTTCGGCCAGGGGAGCCGGCGACTGGGCGGAAGCCGCCGGGATCCTGCGAGATAGATTCCAGGTCGCCAAAGAGCCGCTGGAACCGTTCCTCGAGGACTACGAGCAATCGGGCAGCCTGGCGGAAGGATTCGGCCGGGTGATGTCCCGGCTCTTCAGCCGGCATGGTCTGATCCTCGCCGATCCCTCTCAGCGGGAGATCAAGGCACTGACCAGGCCATTGCTGGGCCGTTTTCTCCAGCGGTTGCACCCGCTGGAGAAGGCCCTGAGAGAACGGGAAGAAACGCTGGAATCCAGGGGATACCCTCTCCAGGTACCACCACGCCAGGGCCGCACCGGACTCTTTCTCCTCGATGACCAGGGACGGCGGAAGGCCGTTCTGCACCAGGGACAGGGTGAGACGACCTCCTTCGTGCTGGGCGGCCTCCAGGGGCCGACCATTGACATTAAACGGTTGGAGGAACTGGCCGGAGAGGAACCCTGGCGCTTCAGCGGCAGTGCGCTGACCCGCTGTCTCTTCCAGGACTATCTCTTCCCCACGGCGGCCTATGTGGGCGGTCCCGGTGAGGTGGCCTACCTGGCCCAGTCATCGGCCCTCCACCAGGTCCTGGGGATGACCGCTCCGGCGGTGGTCCACCGGCCATCGTTCACCATTCTCGAACCGGCAGCCGAGAGATTCCTGGAGAAACACGGGGTGGACCCGGCGGCGGCCCTGCTTCGCCCGGAGGAACTGCGGCCCCTGCTGCTCCAGACCGCGGACCCGGGTCTGCTGGAGTCCGTGACAACGGCCCGGCACCGCCTGGGCCTGCTGCTGGACGACCTGGAGAACGCCCTCACCCCGCTGGACCCCACCCTGTCCGGCCCGGTGGGCCGGGTCCGGGGCGGCGGCCTCAAAGGACTGGACAAGGTTGAGAAGAAGGTACAGGCCGCCCTGCAACGCAAGGAACGCGCCACCTTCGACGCCCTGGAGCGAACGCTGAACAATCTGCGACCGCGAGGCAAGCCGCAGGAGCGGGCACTGGCCGGACTGCCCTTTGTCCTGCGCTGGGGCGTGGGACTGCTGGACGACCTGCTGGAGGCAACGGAGCCCTGTTCCGCAGCCCACCAGCTGGTGGTCTGCCGCTGACCGGTCAATGGCGGACAGGCCAGGAGAAAGGAGTGACCAGGCAATGACCTCCCCCCCGAATAGTGCACCCTTCCATGCGGTGGCCTTTGGCCCGCACCCCGACGACGTGGAGCTGTTTTGCGGCGGGACGGTGGCCAGGCTGGTCCGGCTGGGATACCGCACCGCCATCGTCGATCTCACCGCGGGCGAACTCTCCAGCCGCGGGACACGGGAAACCAGACAGGCCGAAGCCCGGGCCGCGGCCGAGGTGCTGGGCGTCCAGCGCCGGGTCAACCTCGGGCTCCCTGATGGCGGCCTGGAGAACAATCCCGCCTGCCGGCGGGCGGTGATCGAGGCGATCAGGGATTTGCGTCCCCAGCTGTTGCTGCTGCCCCACAGCGAGGACCGGCACCCGGACCACGAGCAGGCGGCGGTGCTGATCCGCGCCGCCGCCTTCCAGGCCGGGTTGGAGAAAGTGGACACCGGTCAGCCGCTCCACCGGGTTGATGGATTGATGCACTACATGTGCCACCACCCCTTTGCCCCGTCCCTGGTGGTGGACGTGAGCGAGGACCAGCCGGTGAAGGAGCAGGCCATCGCCTGCTACCGCACCCAGTTCGCCACCGCCATGCTGTCGGGAGGGGAATCCCCCGGCCAGGAAGCCGCAGGCCCGCCCACCCCCATCAGCACGCCGCAGTTCATGGAACAGTTGCTGGCCCGCTCCAGGTGGTTCGGTTCCCAGGCCGGTGTCCGTCACGGTGAACCATTTCTGACCCGCCTCCCGCCACTGGTGAATGACCCGATGGGCCTCTTCCCCGGTCCGGGAGAGCCTGAGGGGGAGGGACGATGAATATCGGCATGGTCTGTTACCCCACCTTTGGCGGCAGCGGCATCGTGGCCGCCGAACTGGGCAAGGAGCTTTCCCGCCGGGGGCACAACATCCACTTCATGAGCTATGACGTGCCGGCCAGGATCTTTCCCCCGGGCAAGCGTATTTTCTTCCACGAGGTGAAAGTCTTCGCCTACCCCCTGTTCCAGTATCCGCCCTATTCCCTGGCCCTGGCCACCAAGATCGCCGAGGTGTCGGAACATGAAAAACTCGACCTGGTCCACGTGCACTATGCCATTCCCCACGCCATCAGCGCCCTGCTGGCAAAGGACATGCTGCGGCGGAAGGGGATCAGCCTCAAGGTGATCACCACCCTCCACGGCACCGACATCACCCTGGTGGGCAATGACCGCAGCTATCTCGAGGTCACCCGCTACGGTATCGAATTGAGCGATGCGGTGACCGCGGTCTCGCAGTATCTGCGCCAGGTCACCCTGGACACCTTCGCCATCGCCACCCCCATCGAGGTGATCGGCAACTTCCTGCCCCGGGACATCCTGGACAACACCACGGAGAACGGCGAACCGTGGTTCCCCATCGACGCCTCGGCAAAAGTGCTGGTGCACATCTCGAATTTTCGTCCGGTAAAACGGATCGAAGACGTGCTGGCCGTCTTCTTCAAGGTCAGGGAAAAGATGCCGGCAAAAATGGTTTTTATCGGTGATGGACCGGAACGGTCGAAGGCCGAGGAGATCTGCCGGGAGCAGGATGCCTGCTGTGACGTGCTTTTTCTCGGCAAGCAGGCCAATGTCGCCGAAATTCTCAACAACGCCCACCTGCTGCTGCTGCCCAGCGCCTCGGAGAGTTTTGGCCTGGTGGCCCTGGAAGCCCTGGGCTGCGGTGTGCCGGTGATCGGCACCAGCGCCGGCGGATTGCCCGAAGTGGTGCGGCACGGAGAGACCGGTTTCCTCTCCCCCATTGGCGACGTAAACTCCATGGCGGCCAACGCCCTGCTCCTGCTGGGTGACGAGGACCTGCGCCTTGCCATGGGTGGGGCCGGCCGCAGTGTGGCCCGGGAGCAGTTTTCACCGGACAGTGTGGTGGGCCTCTACGAACAGCTCTACCGCAGGCTGCTGATCCAATGAGCGCGGCGGACCAGGATCCTGACCGCTATCTCACCCTCTCCGCCCCGCACCGGGAGGAGGTGAGGATTCGCTCCTCCCGTTTCGTCGCCGAGGCCCGGCCGGCTCTGACGCCCGACGAGGCCCGGCATGCCCTGACGGCAATTTCCCGCAAGATGCACGATGCCACCCACCATTGCTGGGCCTTCCGCCTCTCCAGCGGCGCCGAGGCGTCCAGCGACGCCGGAGAGCCCTCCGGCACGGCCGGCCGGCCGATACTCGCCGCCATCACCTCCGCCGGGCTCACTGACACCCAGGTGGTGGTGACCCGCTACTTCGGCGGGATCAAACTCGGCACCGGGGGGCTGGCCCGGGCCTACCGGGAGGCCGCCGGCCTGGCGCTGGAGCACGCACCCCGGGAAGTCCGTCACCGGATGTCCGTCCTGGAAGTAACCTTCGGATTCCCGCAGACCGGGCTGGTTGAACCGTTGCTCAGCCGGTTCGGGGCGATCAAACTGAAGAGCGACTACGGCGAAGAGGTGCGGCTCGAACTCTCGATTCGCTGCAGCCTCGCCCCGGAACTGATCAGCCTCCTCGGGCAGATACTGAAGAACCCCGGGGCCGCCCGGCTTCTTCACTGAAGGCGATAAAGGCTCCTCCCGCTGTCCGCTTTTCTCACTTCATCTGTTATATCCACGTCAATTTTCACCGATAGGTAGATCGGGTGAATGAATTACTTGAGAGGAGCACAGTGCGCGGGATGGACAGAACCGCAGCAGACAGAAGAGGTGTATCCATAACGGCAAGACCATGGGCCGCGGCGCTGATGGCTCTGCTGATCGGCCTCGCTCTCTGTACGCCCCCGGCCCATGCCCGTCACTACCCCATCGAGATCTACCGTAGCGACAGCGGGCTGCCCCAGGCCCAGGTGATCTCCATCTGCCAGGACCGGCAGGGGGCCATCTGGTTCGGCACCTACAGCGGCCTCTGTTACTTCGACGGGGTGGAATTTCACACCCTGACCTGGCCCGACGGCCCCCGGGGCCGGGAAATCAACCGGATCATGGCCGCACGTGACGGAACACTCTGGGTGGCCACCGGTGTGGGGCTCAGTCGCCTGCGTGACGGGCGGTGGCGCGACTACACCGCCGAGGACGGCCTGCCCACCCGCTGGATCAACGATCTGCTGGACGACGGTGAGGGCGGGGTTTGGCTGGCCCACTACCTCGGGCTGCTCCACCTGCACAACGACGGAACCGTGGAGCAGGGCACGGACCTCCATGAGTATCTGGGAAACACCGTCTTCTGTCTGACCCGTGGTGCCGACGGCGCTCTCTGGGGCGGCACGGCCGGCGGTGTCTTCACCATCCGCAATGGAGAATGCCGCTGGTTTACCAGGAAAGACGGCATGGGTGGTGATGAATTCTACGACATCATCGCCCTCTCCTCGGGCGAGATCATCGCCGGCGGATTTGAGGGGGTTTCCAGACGTGACCGGTCAGGGAAATGGGAGCCCGTCGATCTGGGTCCGCTGGAAACCAACGGCCTGGTGATAAACGCTCTGGCCAAGGATGACAGCGGCAACCTGAACATCGGAACCACCCGGGGACTGTTAATCATCGACAAGCACGGCGGCCACCATCTGGTGAACCGCGACAACGGGCTGGAAGATGATTTCATCCACGATCTGGTCACCGACTACGAGGGAAACCTCTGGTTGGGTACCGAGATCGGCGCTGCGCGGCTGGGCAGCCACAAGGCGGTGATCTATGACGACCAGGATGGCCTGCCCTCCCCCTGGGCCTGGGCCATCATGGAATCGGGAGACGGAAGTATCTGGGTCACCACCGAGCGGGGAGTGATGGTGCACGACGATGGCCAGTTTCACCTGAAATCGCTGCCCCTTGTACCGTCCGATGCCGGGGTAAACCCCGCCCTGGTCGCCCGGAACGGGGCCATCTGGCTGGGAATGAGCAGCCTCGGTCTGCTGCGCACGGGGCCCGGCGGTGACCGCCTGTTCAGCGCGGCGGACGGGCTCCCCAGCGATTCGGTCACCGCCCTCTGCGAGGACCGCCAGGGTCGGATCTGGGCCGGTATGGTGTTCGGCGGCGCACGGATCGATGGCGACCAGGTGACCAACCTGGCGGAAGAAGGGCTTGGCGATGTGTATGTCAGCCATCTGGCGGAGAGCCCGGACGGGCAGATCTGGGCCGCCACCGACCAGGGGCTCCTTGTTCATGACGGAAGGTCATTCACCTGTGCCGTCACTACCAAACAGCTGAATTTCATGGACCCGCTCTGTCTGCTGTTCACCTCCTCGGGCCGCCAGCTGATGGGCACCAACGGCATGGGGGTGGTGGAACTGGAGGATGGCCGGATCAGCAGTCCGGAGGGATTTCCTCCTGAACTCAGATCGGCCATCGTCTGGGCGCTGTACGAGGACCCCGAGGGCCGGCTCTGGATCGGGACCAACCGGGGTCCCTGGCTCCATCAAGACGGCCAGTTCCGCAACGTCTTTGTCGAGCTCGGACTGCCGGCCGCGGAAATATCTTCACCGCTGTCGATCCACACCGACAAGAAGGGAAACATCTGGTTTGGCTGCGACCGGGGTGCCATACGCCTCGATCCCGCAGCCCTGGTCCAGGAATCTGCAACCCGGCACCCCCGACTGCACATCACCGGCATCCGGATCAACGGACAGGACATACCCCCGTCCAGGGAAATCGAACTCGGTTCCCACAAGGACACCCTGGAGATCGACTTCCAGTTCTTCAGCTTCCGAAATCCGGCTCAGGCCCGCTACCGCTACCGGCTGACCGGACTGGAATCTGGCGACTGGTCCTCCTGGTTTGCCCATCGCAGCCTCAGCCTCTACCGCCTGCCCCCCGGCCGCTACCAGTTCGAGCTGGAAGGAATCTCGGGTTACGGCGAACACGCCACCTGCCCCGGCACCTTCAGCCTGGTGGTGCCCCGCCCATTCCACATGACCTGGGCTTTCCGGGTGGCGCTGGTGCTGGCGCTGGGAGCACTGGTTGGATTGTTCTTCCACCAGCGGCAGCGGCGCTTCGTCCTCGAAAGAGCCCGGCTGGAAAGCCAGGTGAAAGACCGGACCAGGCAGTTCGTGGAGTCGGAAAAGAAATACCGCAGTCTGGTGGAGATGAGCCCCCTGGCCATCGCCATCCACCGCAAGCAGCGTTTCCTGTTGACCAACCACCAGATGGAATTGCTCACCGGCTGGGACAGCCGGGAGCTGTCAAACCAGCCGATCCAGGTCATTGTCCCGCGGAACCTGGAGGGGAAACTGCTGGAGGAGTCGCGCAAGCAGGAATCCGGCGATGAAGCGGCCAACACCTATGATATCGATCTGCTCAACCGTGACGGCTCACGGCGAACGGTGCAGGTCTTTTCCCGCGGGATCACCTTCGAGGGAGAACCGGCAGTGATGACCCAGTTTCTCGATATCACTGACCAGAAGAGTCTCGAGGCGCAGTTCCTCCGTGTTCAGCGGATGGAGGCGGTGGGACGGCTGGCCGGAAGCATCGCCCACGACTTCAACAACCTGCTCACCGTGATCATGGGCTACACCGAGCTGAGCCTGGTCAACCCGGAGATCACCGAGAAGATGAAACGGCACCTCTCGATGATCACCGGCACCACGAAACGGGCACGCAAACTGACCCGGGCCCTGCTCGCCTTCAGCCGCCAGCAGGTGATCAACCTCCAGCCGGTGGATCCCAACCAGGTGGTGGAGGATTTCACCACCATGCTCAGGCAGCTGATGGAGGAAACCATCTCGTTCAAAGTGCAGCCGGGCGAGGATATTCGAACTGCCATAGCCGACCCGGGCCAGCTGGAGCAGGTGCTGATGAACCTCTGCATCAACGCCAGGGACGCCATGCCGGACGGCGGGCGGATCACCATCAGCACTTTCAACCTCGACATCAGCGAGGATTTTGCCAGCTGCCACCACTGGGCCGCCGAAGGCGAATTCGTCTGCATCGAAATCAGCGACACCGGCATCGGGATGAGCCCGGATACCGTGGTGCGGATCTTCGAGCCGTTCTTCAGCACCAAACCCCAGGGCGAGGGAACCGGTCTCGGTCTCTCCACAGTTTTCGGCATCATCAACCAGCACAAGGGCCTGATCGACGTGCGCAGTCAACCGGGCAAGGGGACCACGTTTACCATCTGCCTGCCGGTGACCACGGAACACATCCCGGAGGAAACAAAAACATCCGCCGAAGATCTCCCCCCCGGCGAGGGCACCATCCTGGTGGTGGAAGACCAGGAAGACGTGCGCGCGATCAACGAGGAGATGCTCCAGGCCCACGGCTTCCGGACCGTCTCCGCGGAGAACGGCCTGGAAGCGGTGGAACTCTTCCGCCAGGCCCCCAAGGCCATCGACCTGGTGTTGATGGACCTCACCATGCCGAAGATGGGTGGCTGGGACGCCTACGTCGCGATGAAGGACATCGATCCAGACGTGCGGGTGGTCTTCAATTCAGGCCATGCCACCGACGAAAAAATATTCGAGGAAATCCGCAAATCAGGACGGGACCTGATCCTCAAGCCGTTCAACCGGCTGACCCTCCTGCAGACCATCCACCGTGTTTTGAACCAGAAGCCGGTGGCCGGCTGATCCACTGGAAGATTCCGGCACAGCAGGATAAGATAATGTTCTTTTACAGAAACTCTGTGACCGGCAGGTTCCGGTGACGGTGCGGCCACCGTTGCGGACCCGCCTCACAGCTGGAGGGTCCGATGGCTCAGAACTCCGTTGAAAAGATTGCCCAACACCATGCCGTGCGGCTGGCACCCGATACCCAGGTACGCTCAGGTGACTACATCTTCGTCCGGCCGAAGCACGTGATGACCCACGACAACACCGGGGCGGTGATCCCGAAATTCCGTTCCATCGGCGCTGATCACGTCGCCCTGCCGGAGCAGCCGGTATTCACTCTTGACCACAACGTGCAGGACCGCTCCGACAAGAACCTGGCCAAGTACCGAACCATCGCCGAGTTCGCCCTGGCCCAGGGGATCACCGCCTATCCCGCCGGCGCCGGCATCGGCCACCAGTTGATGCTCGAGGAGGGCTTCGTCACCCCGGGCTCGCTGGTGGTGGCTTCCGATTCCCACTCCAACATTTACGGGGCCCTGTCCGCGGTGGGGACCCCGGTGGTGCGCACCGATGCCGCCGCCATCTGGGCCAGCAGTGAAACCTGGTGGCAGGTGCCCCAGGTGGTGCGGGTGCGCCTGACCGGGAAACTCCCCCCGGAGGCCAGCGGCAAGGATGTGATCATCACCCTCTGCGGCACCTTCAACAACGACGAAGTGCTCAACTGCGCTCTCGAATTTTGCGGTGAGGGCGTCTCATCCCTCTCCATTGCCGAACGGATGACCATCGCCAACATGTCCACCGAATGGGGGGCCCTGGCCGCCTTCTTCCCCTTTGACGAAAAGACGCGGGACTACCTTCTGCTGCAGGCACAACGGATGGCCAAATCCCCCAACCCGAGGTTGCGGGAGGAGGAGATTCGCTGCTTCGAAACCGACTGGTTCCGTCCCGATCCGGAGGCCCGCTATGCGGCGGAGATCACCCTCGACCTCGCCACCGTCTCGGTGAGGGTCACCGGTCCGGATGGGGTCCGGGAAGCATTTCCACTGGCCGACATGATCAAGCAGAAAATTCCGATCCAGAAGGCCTACCTGCTCTCCTGCGTCAACGCCCGGCTGGAGGATCTCCGCTCCGCCGCGGAAGTGGTGGCCGGGAAAAAGGTGGCCGAGGGCGTGGAGTTCTACGTGGCCGCCGCGTCGGCCTCGGTCCAGTCCACCGCGGAGGAGCAGGGCATCTGGCAGACGTTTATCGATGCCGGCGCGATCACCCTGCCTCCGGGATGCGGCACCTGCATCGGCCTCGGGGTGGGGACGCTGGCTGAAGGTGAAAACGGCATTTCAGCCACCAACCGCAACTTCAAGGGCCGCATGGGCCACCGGTCAGCCCGGGCCTACCTCGCCTCCCCGGCAGTGGTTGCCGCATCGGCCGTTGCCGGCCTGATCACCGGGCCGGGTGCCGTGGAAACACCTGCTGCCCTGACCGCCACTTTCGAGAGCCGGGAAGACGGAGAGGCCGGCCCGCCGGATAAGGTGGAGACCATCAGCGGCTTCCCCGAGCGGATGAATGGACGGCTGCTCTACCTGCCGGCGAACAACCTGAACACCGACGGGATCTACGCCGGGAAATGGACCTACACCGATGACCTGACCCCCGAGCAGATGGCGGAGAAGGCATTTGAAAACTACGACCCGGACTTCCGGTCCGTTGCCGCCCCGGGGGACATCATTGCCGGCGGGATGAACTTCGGCTGCGGCAGTTCCCGGGAGCAGGCCGCCACCTGCCTCAAGTTTGCCGGAATCAGCCTGGTGATTGCCGGTTCCTTTTCCCAGACCTACAAGCGGAATGCGATCAACAATGGTTTCATCTGCATCGAATGCCCCGGGCTGCTGGAGCACCTGCGCCAGGCCCATCCTGAACCCGATACCGCCACGGTGAACACCGGCCAGGAGATCACGGTGGACATCGCGGCTTCCGAAGTTGAGTTCGACGGCCGGCGTTTCCGCTTCCAGCCCCTCTCCACGGTCCCCCAGGAACTGGTGGCCGCGGGCGGAATGGAAAACTGGATCAAGGAAGAATTGCGGAAAGCGGAGAACCGCTAAACGAGGTGCCCCCCATGTCGGAGAGAATGGTCAATCAGTTCCTGGAGATGGTTCGGATTCCCAGCGAATCGGGCAACGAGGCGGAGATGATCGCCTACCTGGAGCGGGAGTTCAGCGCCCTCGGCGCTGAAGCGACGGTGGACGGCTACGGTAACCTGGTGGCCAAACTTCCGGCCCTGGGCTGCACGGGCAAGGACCCGGTGCTGCTCTCCTGCCACGCCGACACGGTGCGACCGGGCACCGGCATCGAACCGGTGCTCGAAGACGGTGTGATCAGGTCGAAGGGCAAGACCATTCTCGGCGCCGACGACAAGGCCGGTATCGCCGAAATGCTGGAAGCGCTGCGCACCGCCGCGGTCCGGCCCCCGGTGGAAGTGGCAATCAGCCGCCAGGAGGAAGTGGGGCTGCTGGGGGTCAAGGAGCTGGACTTCAACCTGATCACGGCGCGCAAGGGTTTTCTGCTGGACAACGACACCCTGGAAACCATCGTCATCGGCGGACCGTCCTATTTCGCCATCGACGCCGAGGTGAAGGGCCGTGCGGCCCATGCCGGCATGGAACCGGAGAAGGGCATCAATGCCATATTCGCCGCCTCGAAGGCGATCACCGCCCTCCGCCTGGGCCGGTTGGACGAAGAATCAACCGCCAACGTGGGGGTGATCAGCGGCGGCATCATCCGCAACGGCGTGCCCGATTCGGCCAGTTTCCTCGCCGAGTGCCGCAGCCTCGACCACGGCAAGGCGCTGGCGCTGGCGGAACAGATGGTGAGCACCATCACCCGCGAGATCGAAGAGGCCGGCGCCGAAGCCACCGTGACCATGGAGTGCCTTTGCGAAGCGGTGGACATCCCCAAAGACTCCTGGACGGTGGAACTGTCCAAGCAGGCGCTGCGCAGCGTGGGCATCGAAGCCGAGACCACCTTTATCACCGGGTTCACCGACGCGTCGATCTACAACAACCGCGGCATCGAGATGGCGGTGGTGGGCATCGGCGCGCAGATGGAACACTCAACCGAGGAGCACATCCACGTGGCCGACATGGAAAAAGCACTGGCCATGGTGGTGGAGATCCTCCGGTTGGCCGCCCAATGAGTAGCAGCGACCGGGAACGGGAAACCATCGAGCAGTGGGCCGCCGGGCAGAGCCGGCCGCTGACCCTGGAGCTGGCCACTGCGGACCACCCGCGCATGGAACCGCTCCGGACGTTCTGCCAGACCATGGCCGAAGCCTGCAGTGCGGTTCAGGTGCGCGAAGTGGCCGCCGGTGAGGAGTTGCCCGCACTGCGTCTGCGGCAGGGTGCACTGCTCTATCGATCGGTGCCGTCAGGCTCCGAACTGGAGCCGTTCCTTGACGCCCTTGCCGGAGACGACCACGGGAGCGGCGCGGTACACGGACCATTCCGCACCGCGACCCTGCAGATCTATGTCGCGGCCGCCTGCCCCCACTGCCCCGCCGCGGTCCGCGCCATCCTCCCGCTCATCGTTCCCGGGGGTAAACTCAGGCTCGAGGTCATCGACAGCGAGGCCTGCAGCGACCTGGCCGAGGCCGACCGGATCAAGTCGGTGCCCACGCTGATCCTTGACCGGACCTTTCGCTGGACCGGCAGCATCCGCCCCGGGGACCTGGAGGCCATGCTGGCCCCGGGAGACCGCGTGAACATCGAGGCCGATGTCCTGGAGCGGCTGCTGGAGGGGGGCAACGCCGGTCCGTTGACCCGGATGATGGTTGAAGCGGAAGAGGCCAGCCCGGCCCTCTGCCAGCTGCTGGCCGCCGAAACCTTGTCTGTTCGTCTGGGTGCGATGATGGTGGTGGAAGAACTGCTGGAGAGCTCTCCCGAACTGGTGGAACTGCTGGTTCCCGACCTTCAGGATAACCTGGCCGGCGCGACGGAACCGGCCCAGGGCGACATCCTCTACATCCTCGGCGAAGCCGGGCCAGAGGAACTGGCCGCGGACATCGAAGCGCTGGTGAAAACCGGCCTCCACCCGGAAGTGGAGGAAGCGGCACGGGACGCCCTGGAGCGACTGGCCGAGCGTCACCAATGACCAGGCTAAGTGAATCCCCCATCGACATCCTCGAGGCCCACCAGGGCCCCGGCCTGGACGAAGCGGCCAGGCTCTTCCGGGACTATGCGGCCTCGCTGGAATTCGATCTCGACTTTCAGGATTTTGACAATGAAGTGGCCTGCCTGCCCGGCGAGTATGCACCCCCGGACGGCCGGCTGCTGCTGGCCCGCCGGGACGGTACCCCCGCCGGTTGCGTGGCCCTGCGGCCCTTTGGCCCCGGTATCGGCGAGATGAAACGCCTCTTCGTCACCGAAGCGTGTCGCGGTCTGGGCGTGGGCCGGAAACTGTCCGTGGCCATAATCGCCGCTGCCCGCCAGGCCGGGTACCGGAAGATGCGTCTGGACACCACCGCCCGGATGACCGCGGCCAACACCCTCTACCGTGAACTGGGATTCCGCCCCATCGACGCCTACCGCCACAACCCCCTGCCCGACGCCCGCTTCTGGGAACTGGAACTCACCTGAACTACGGAAGTGTCACCAGAGAGATAGCTTCGTCGCCCATTACCTGGGCTCCTCTCAATGACAGGCAGGGGCCCTTCGCTATGACAGGCTATGGCAACGAATCCGTCCGGCCCTGGACCGTGGTGATGGTTTCGTCGAAGAGTGGCGGGTCGGGTTCGTCGGCCAGCTGGAAGGCCAGCAGGGCGGTGGTTTGGGAAACTTTGAGCAGTTTGCCGAAGTTGATCCGGTCCGCCGTGTCCCCCGGCCCGTTGTAATCCTGGTGCACCCCGGAGAAGAAATGGAGGGCGGGGATGCCCAGCCGGTGGAATACCACATGGTCGCTGGACGGTCCCATATGCAGACGGGGCCGCAGCCGCAGTTCGAGCCCGGTGGTTGTGACCACCTCGTCAAGCAGGGTCTCGAGGCCGGGGACCTGGGCGGAGTATATGGCCAGAAGGGTATTGCTGTTGGCGGCATCCCCGCGGTTGTTCCGGCCCACCATGTCGAGGTTGATTATCGTCTTGATCTGGCCCCGGGGCACCGTGGGCCGGCCGCCGAAATGCTCCGATCCGAGAAACCCCCGTTCCTCACCGGCCCAGGCGATGAAGAGGATGCTCCGCGCCGGCCGGCGGTGCACCGGCAGGGCGGCCAGGGCCCGGGCGGCCGCGATCATCGCCGCCACCCCCGAAGCGTTGTCGTCGGCCCCGGGAAAGATCCGGCCATCGCTGCGTGACCCGAGGTGGTCGTAGTGGGCGGAAACGATGATGAACTCGCGGAACCGCAGCTCGTCGCTGCCGGGAATCAGCCCGAGGACGTTGCGTGTGGAAACCGATTCAGTATCTTCCATCTGGAGGGTGCAGGAGATGTGGATTCCGGGCAGTGAATGGGGTTCCGGCCCCCCCGGCACCAGTTCAATCCCGGCCAGGGAGACCAGCCTGGCGGCGGCTTCCTCCTGCAGCAGGATCGCCGGGCAGGTGAGACCCTCGTCCTCCTCCCCGGAGAGGGCCAGATGGTCGGGTCGGAAGTCGGCACGGAGCCGGGCCGCTCCCTCGCTGCTGCCGGGCTCCGGAAGCACCAACAGGGCCCTGGCCCCGTGAGACCGAGCCGCGGCCCGTTTGGCTGTCATCGAGCAGTGGCCCGGCGCGGACCGGACAGTATCGGGAGAACCGGCCAGCACCACCAGTATCCGGCCCTTCGCTTCGATGCCGGCAAAGTCGTCGTGCCCGCGATCCGGTGCATGGATGCCGTAACCGGCAAAGACCGCCTCCCCCGACAGGTCGAACCCGGAGAAGCCGCCCGGCCGGCAGCGGAAATCGTCACCCCAGACCAGTTCCAGGGTCACCGGCTCCCCGTCCCGCCGCTCCACCCGGCAGGATCCGGAATGGACCCGGGCCCGGAGCAGCGGCACCCGCTGGTACCAATCGCGGTCCCCTTCCCCGGCCGGTTTGAGCCCCAGGGAATCGAAACGGGAGGCAATGAAGGCGGCCGCGGTGCGCGAGCCGGGTGAAAGCACGGCCCGTCCGGCCAGCTCTTCCGAGGCGAGAAAGGTCACGTCACCGCGAAGCTGGTCCGCGGTGATCACGGTCAGCCAATGGGGAAGCCCCTCGCCGGCAATGGTGATACCGCAACCCGCCAGCAGCACCACCGCCAATCCGGCGGCCCAGTGTTTGCGGCTCAGGATTTCCATTTCTCCACGAAAGAGGTGAGGCTTTTCACGCTCTCCACGTTGGCCATGGTGACCGATTTGCGATCGGGGTGGATGCGCCGCAGCAGCCCCTTGAGCACACTCTTGGGCCCCACTTCCACAAAGGTGTCCACGCCCTGGTCCACCAGGAAATGCATCGAGTCGAACCAGCGCACCGGGCTCACCAGTTGGCGGACCATCAGTTCGCGGATGGCGGCCGGATCGGCTTCGGTTGCAGCGGTGACATTGAAGACCACCGAAGTGGTCGGCGTCTTGATGTCGGCACTGTTCACCGCCTCGGCGAAATCGCCAACGGCCCCGCGCATCAACTCACTGTGCCAGGCGCCACTCACCGGCAGGGGCACCACCTTGGCTTCCATGGCGGCACAGGCGTGGCCGGCCGCGGCCACCGCATCCGCGTCACCGGAAATGACGATCTGCTCGGCCGAATTGTGGTTGGCTATGACGGCCCCGAGCTGTCCGGCAAGAATTCCTTCCACCGTGCCGAATTCGAGACCGATTACCGCGCTCATTGCCCCGGGGTTGGCCTCGGCCTCCCGGTGCATCAACCGGGCCCGCAGCGCCACCAGGTTGATGGTGTCATCCCGCCCCAGAACCCCGGCACTGTGCAGTGCGGAAAATTCGCCGAGGCTGTGCCCGCAGGCCAGGGTGGATTCGATGCCTTCCCGCCGCAGAAACTCGTGACAGCAGAGGTTCACCGCGGTGACCGCCGGCTGCTGGTTCACGGTGAGGGTCAACTGGTCCTCCGGACCTTCGAAACAGATGCTGGTGATGGGCCGCCCGGAAAGATCGTCGGTGGCCTCAAAAATCTCCCTGGCATAATCGAACTGGTCATACAGTTCCTTGCCCATGCCCACATATTGCGATCCCTGGCCTGGGAATAAAAAGGCCAGCTTGCCCATTGTTCATTCCTCCTCTGCTGTTCCTGGGTCAATGTCCAAATTTTCATCCCCCCCAGCCCTGGGGAACTGATATCCGGTGGGCACAGTTTACCATCTCCAGCCATCCGGGGAAGATAGTCTGTTTCGCTCGGCTCAACAGTTTGCTAGAATATGACGATGTGATTGTGATAGCCGTCGTTCAACAGTCGACTCAGGAGAATGTCCGGTGAACAGATTTCGGCACAGCGTCACAAGGCAAACCAGTTCCCGGCCTCGTGGATCGTTCCGCTTCCGCTGTGGTCTGCTCATCCTGCTGCTCATGATTATTGTCCCCCTGCCGTCTGCGGCCCAGGACCTGGTGTCGCCGCCGGACGTAAGGCTGGTGATTCCCGAACCCTACCGCATCTGCGCCGGAGACTACCTCGAAGTTGTCTACGCCATCCGCACCAATGTGCACCGGGCAATGGTCACCGTGCGCACCGACGGGATGATCACCCTTCCCCTGGTGGATGACGTGCGGGCGGCGGGCCGGCGGCTGGACGAACTGTCGGTGGTGCTGCGGGAGGAGTACTCGGTGGTCTTGCGGGATCCGAGAATCAACGTGATCCTCCGTCACTCGGTGGCCGCTCGGGCCTTTGTCGGCGGGGAGGTGGCAAAGGGGGGGATGATTTCACTGCGCCAGCCGGTGACCGTGCGGCAGGCCCTGGTGATGGCCGGCGGCCCCACGTCCAACGGTGCCATGACCCGGGTGGTGGTGATGCGCAAGAAAAGCCCCACCGAAACCACCTTCTTCGAAATGGATGTCACCGACATGGATGCCATACTGGGGGAGGATGGGGTGTTCTACCTCTCTCCCGGTGACCTGGTGCTGGTGCCCCAGAAGAACATCACGAAAATCCGGCTCTGGCTCCAGCAATACCTCTACCGGACCCTGGCCCTTGTCCTGACCACCGACTTCTGGATCTACTACAAGGATCTGACCGGCGTGGACAATATTTACCCCTGATCTCTCCCCACGCCCGTTGCCAGCCCGAACTGCCACCCATCCCCTGCTTCGCTATTCAGCACCCCCGGCCAGTGGACCGGCCACCGGTGCACCGGCCAGCGGTCCATTTGCCGGAGCCTGTCCCATCTGACCTTCGATCTGGGCCAGATACTGCTGGGCCTCCCCGCGGTAGTTCTCGTCCACCCCGGGGATGGCGAGGAAGGAGAGGAAGCACTGCCGGGCTTCGGCCAGCTGTCCGCCGCCGGAATAGATCAGGCCGAGGTTGAACAGCGTCCGGAAGTGCTGGGGGTCGATCTCCAGGACCCGCAGGTACTCCTCCAGGCAGAGGTCCAGCCGCCGCTGGGCTTCCGCTTCATCGCCGGCGGCCATGGCCGGTTCGATGAGCACCTGGTGGGCAAAGGCGACGTTGTAGCGCATGTCGGGATTGCCGGGATTCATCTCCACCGCCCGCTCGAACTCCACCAGTGCCTCCTCGGGGAGGTTCATCTGCAGGTAGCAGTCGCCCATGTTGGTCCGCAACAGGTCGGTGTCCATGCCGCGGTCCAGGGCCCGCTTGTAGTTGGACAGGGCCTGTTCCACTCGCCCGGTGTTGTGCAGCACACTGCCCATACGTTCATAGGCTACGGCCTTCGCCGGCTCCACCCTGATCACTATCTGGAATTGTTCAAGGGCCTTCTCCATCTCACCGGCCTGGGCATAAATTTCTCCGAGAAAGATCCTAGCGTCCGTTGCCCTATCCGAATCCGTCTCGATCACGGTCTTGATCTGATCAATGGCCTTCTCCGTCTCACCGGACTGCAGATAGGTCTGCCCGACATAAAATCTGACATCCGAAGCTTTTTCCGGATCCTCCTGAGCCAATCGCTCAAATTGCGCCAGAGCCTTCTCCATTTCACCGGCCTCAAGATACTTCTGACCTAGGCCTGATCTGATCTCAAATGCTTTCCCGGGCTCTACTGCAAGATAGAGGTCGAATTGCTCGACGGCTTTTTCCATCTCACCTTCTTCAATAAATTTCTGACCTAGGAACAGCCTGATTTCCGCAGTCTTACTCGGCTCTTCGACAATACAGAGTTCAAACTGCTCGATGGATTTATCAATCTCACCAGCTTCAAAGAACTCCTGGCCAAGGAATAATCTGATCTCTGCCGTTCTCCCTGGCACCTGAGCAATGGCCGCTCCGAACACCTGGAGTGCCTTTTCAAACTCCCTGCCGTTCATATAGGCCTTCCCGAGGGCTAGTCTGGCGTCAACATTGCCACTGTCCAATTCCACTGCTCTTTCCAAGGCCTTGCCGGCAAGGTCGTAGAATCCAAGGTTGCTGTAAAATTCGCCGAGCTTGATTTCGGCGATGGGGAAGATACCCCCAAGGAATCCTCGCCTGGGTTCAACCGGTGTAAATGCGTTCGGAGGGGGTGAATTGAGGATAGAGAAATCTTGCTCCAGGATGGAGATGGCCTGAGCATTGTCTCCACCCCGGCGGGCGAATAGTGCAGAGGTCCCGTCATGTTGAATCAATGCCCATTTTGGGCTGTCATAAAGGGTTTTAATTAGCTTATTGTCGTATCCTACCCGAACATTGAGCAATGCCAGCTGTAGGTTGTAATCATCGACAAGTTTGTCCCATGAGTCCGGATCCAGTTGAGCCAACATCGGGTCCGAAATTGGTTTTTTCGTCAAATCAATATATCGTTTAAAAAATTCCTCACCGTAGAGTTCGTTCCGACCATCAATGAAGATCTTTCGTTCCGGGTACAGTCGGTGGATCAGGTAACCTCCAAACCCTAGCTGATTGTATAGATTTCCCTGGAGGTCCCGCTTGATAATCAGATCGGCTGCGGCCACCGGATAGGACTCGCTGTTGACGCCTAGGCCAAACTTAGCGGCCCCCACCGTCTTGAGGAAGTAGTTGTCCGAAACGGCCTGCCAGAGCCCGAAGCAAAGAAAGACCGCCACCGCCACCGCCATCACTGGTCGCCAGGAAGCGATCTTCTCACCTGCGCGACGTAATAGAGATTCCTTGCCGAGCGAGGAGGCCCATTGACGAAAGTTGATCACGGTGAGTGGGGCAGCCACCAGGGCGAAGAGGGCGATGTTCCGGCGGGCGGAGATCCCGATGAAAAGAAAAAGCCCGAAGAGCAACACACGGGTCAGATCCCAACGCTTGAAATTGAGAATAAAAGAGGTCAATGAAACAACCAGCAGAACGATCAGGGCCTTGGTGGCCGGATTCCACTGATACATTTCGGCGAATGGACGGTGGAACTCGGCAATGTTCTGGCGGAAGATATTGTCGTCCCCCTGGATCATCTGGAACTGCTCCAGTGGAAAGAGGGCACCATGAATACCCGAAGGGTTGGCCAAACAGACTAGGAGACAAACAACTCCCGTGCCGAGCAGCATCATGAAGGCCCGGTCCTTGAGCGGGTTCCGGGCATCCCACTGGTACGGAAGATTGATCCGCCAGCGGACCAGCTCTCCGGCCAGGTAACAGCCGATGAGCACCAGCCCCAGGGCAAAAAGCCCCTGAACGTTGACCCACAGCAGCTGTAGGGCCACCAACCAGGCAAGCAGGGATATCCGTGGTTTCCGGCGGTAGGCCTCGAGGATCAGGATATAACCGGCGATGAAGAGGTAGGAGGCGGTCTCCGGGCGCACGATGAAGCGCTCGGCGACGGCCAGCACGGCCAGCCCGAAGATGAACGGCACCAGGATCGGTGATCGGCGGCCCTCGGCGAAGCGATAGACAAGAAAGAACGCGAAGCAGACCAGTGCGGCCTTGAACAGGATCAGCAGGTTGATACCACCGATCTTGATGGAATCACCGATCTTGTAGAGCAGGGCCAATAGAATCTGGAACAACCAATGGCCTTCAATCCAGCGGTGCTCTTCACCCTGGGCGGTGAAAGAGAACGGGTCCTCACCGGCCAGCGGGCCACCGTCGAGAAAATACTTGCCGGCTTCCAGGTGCCACCAGACATCAAATACGACCACCTTGTTCACGGTGAAGCCAAGAATGAGCAGTGCCAGCAGTCCGAGGAGCAGCCAGGGCCCCCCCCCCCCCCCGGAGACAGGCCAGACCGGTGTGTCGATCACCGGTGCCTCGATCGTGTTCGGGATGGGTGGCGGGGTTACCCCGGTGTGACCATCGACGGAGTGCTGGCCCGATTCAATTGTGGAAGGATGTTGTTCGTCCATCTTCGCCTCTTCTCCTGCCATTGACGCGCCTGCCCCGTGGGGGGGGGCATCGCCCGGAATCACGTGTTTGGTGTGAAGACTTGAGTGTGCCGGCGGGTCCCCGAACGCCCGCTCTGTTCCAGGGATGTCGGGCTAACCGCTCAGGGCGCACGCAGTTTCAATTCTACCGATTCCCTAGCCGCCTGGCAATACCGCCCCTGTGGAATTCGAGGGCAACACGGATTGCAGGGAGAGCGGCCTGAACAACCAGCGGTATACTGTCATCTCACGGGTGGCCGGGCTGCCACAGGTCAGGTTATTTTCGATGGGCACCCGCAGCAGTTCCTCGTGCAGGTCGGAGCGGCGGGCGATCCCCGGGTACCAGTCATCGAAGATCACCAGGTAGTCGGGCCGATCATGCCGGAAATAATCGAGCACCGCCCCCTCA
This sequence comes from uncultured bacterium, assembly GCA_965531145.1. Classification (GTDB taxonomy): domain Bacteria; phylum Acidobacteriota; class JAQAZP01; order JAQAZP01; family JAQAZP01; genus JAQAZP01. Next base: position 28,675 of record CBESOE010000035.1, read on the forward strand.
CGGTCCCTGGTCCGCCTGAGCCGTTCCAGCATCTCGGGGGTGACCAGGCCCACCATGTCGATCACCCGCCGGTTGCTGAAGAAGCCGATGGCCCCGATGTCGTTGGTGGCCACCACCGCGTCTGCCGGGGTCTCATCGGCCAGCCAGCGGCCAATCCTCACCTGGGTCTCCTCGATGTTACGCACGTTCCAGGCATACTCGGTGGCCACCTGCCAGTCCTCCACCAGGCTCACCAGGACAGCCAGCACCAGCACCAGCACAACCTTGAGGTTCGGACCGGACGCCAGCCGACGACGGCACCCCCAGAGAGCCAGGGCCGCCACCACCGCCAGCAGGGCAAAGACAGCCGCATGTCGGGGCAGAGCCTGGGAGAGGAAGGGCAGATACCACTGGCTGCCGGCCTGGGGCCACTGGTGGCCCATGCCAAAAACGCTCCTCTTCAACAGGTAGAACATGCCCAGTCCCATGCTGGCGGCAAAGGAGATGGCCAGCAGGGACCCCAGGGTCACCGCCGGAGGTCCGTCATCGACGCCGGCGCGGCCACGGTCCGGGAACGCCCGCTGAACCGCGATCACGCCGAGGATCAGGAAGAGGGGTGTGATCACGGCCAGATAGCGTCCATATTGCTGGAAGTTGGCCGCTTCACCAGTGAGCAGCGCGCGGAGCCAGGGCAGGAGCAGCAGGGCGATCCAGAGCGGTCGTGTCGAGGTACCGGTGGCGGAAATTCGGCCGGAGAAGAAGAACGGCAGAAACAGGACGAGCACCAGGTTGTCGGGGAGCAGCATGTACTTGAACACCGGCCAGAAGGTCATGAACGGCGGGAGAAACAATCCCGCCAGCGATCCGCCGCCGGCGGCCCGATCGAAAAGAGAGAGGCCGAGGGTCTTGGCGGTGAACGTGCTGGGAAGCATGGATTGACCGCCGGTGAGCCAGTAGTTGAAGAGGAAAAACGGGCCCGCCACGGCGACGAAACCGGCACAGAGCAGGAGAAGCGGAGGAGCGGCCCGGCCAGCCTTCTGCCGGCCACCGATCCAGGACCAGAGAAGGTCGATCCCCGGACCACCGGCCAGGACCAGCGCCTCCGGCCGTGCCCACCCGGCCAGACCGAAAAGGGCTCCGGCCGCGACACACCAGAACAGGTGTCCGCCGGACCGCCAGCGGAGATAAGAGGAAACTCCCGCAAGCGAGAGCAGAATCGCCAACATCAGTTCCATTCCCGACAGGGCGGCCCACTGCATCCTCGGGGTGACCGCCAGCAGGACGGCCGCGGCACCGGCGACAACCGGCCCGGCCCCCAGTTGCCGGGCCACCCGCGCCGCCAGCAGGGCCGAACCGAGGAGCAGAAGCAACCCCAGCACTTTGACCGGGCCGGGAGACGCACCGAAGAGGGACAGCAGCAGGCCGAGCAGAGCAGTCCAGAGCGGTCCGGTGCTACCGGCCACCGGTTCTCCCGGGTTGAAACAGAAACCCAGTCCCCGGGAAAAGTTTCTGGCGAAATTGAGGTGGATCCAGGCGTCGTCGAGAGGGAAACCGAGTTTCCCGGCCACGGAGAGTTCACGAAAAATGAAGAGGGCCGCCACCAGGACCAGGGCGGTGGAAACGATAAAAAACGATCCGATGTTCATTCTTTTCAGCATTTCACCTGTCATCTGCTTTGAATGCGGGTGATGGCGATAAAAATCCTCGATATTTTAACACAGGGCCCGTGTTTCCAGAGATTATAGGCAGTACAAAGCCTCACCAATAATATCAAATTATCCAAAAGTTATACCAGTGAAGTGGATGAAAAATATCATTATTTGCCGATAACTACTTTCCGCCGACAATGAAAAAAGAATAGAGTGCATTTAAAATATTGTTTATCAATACCTTACATAGATGTTCAAGATACAGAGTCAGGCGGTACCCACAAATGACGCGGTAAGATCAATAATTCAAATTACACACTTTCCATCTAAAATATCTCAAGAGACATCCGATGAGAAATATGTATTCGATGGGTAGCAATGGATGAACTCGAGAATGGGATCAGAGGACGAGGAGGTGAGGAAAAGATCGGGGCACGAATACTGATCCTGAACAGCTCAACGTGCAAAGGAAACGGCATTTTCAGTTTTCAGGCTTTGGATTAAGGCAGAGATCGAAAAGGGCACCTGAAAACCTTAAACAGGCGGTAAAAGAATTTCGGGAGAAATAAGGGGCTCCCGAAGCACTCAAAAAGGAAGGAAGGTACCCAGATGAAGAGAAACAACAAATTGAATTGGTTGGTGGTTCTGAGCGTGGTTGCGATTTTCAGCTTCTTCTCCACCGGTAGCGTTCAGGCATGGGGCCCCCTGGCCCAGAGCGCGATCGCCCAGGCGGTGCAGGATGCGGATGGTGTTCCGCCCGCAACGGCGAGCAGGAACTTCGTGATCGAGACCACCATGCCCAAGGCGTTCGAGTTTACCGACCTTGCGTATGCCAAGGAGTCGTACGACTTCACCGACATCATGAGCGACCACCTGCAGGGTATGACCGACTACTGCCAGGTGCTGGCCTGGGGTGCCTCCCAGACGGCCGAGAAGACCGGAGATCGCCTGTTCTTCCAGCCCACCAGTCGCGACACCTGCGAGCGCTGGGTCAACGAGCTGCTGTGCGACGCCCTGCTCTTCTGTGTCGAATCGCCCTACCACGGCACCGCCGTTGCGGAAGTGGCTGTGATGCCCAAGCTGGTGAGCGACAGCTCAATTGAATACGCCATAAGCTATGGTTCCAATGACCAAATCATTAGCGGAATGGAGGTTATTCTCGCCGCCCACTTCCAGGCGCACGTGCTGGTGGGCGAGATGGCTGTTGTGGGAAGCCCGGTGTTCCAGGACAACGCCAGGCGGCTGATCAACACCGGCGACTGGACCATCGCCATGGACAGATCCGTCGAGAACGCTGCGGAGTATGTGATCAACAGCACCCAGGCGGCCAGCGGCAGCAACTGGATGGTCGGCGACGCTTCCGACTACGGCAGCCAGCTTCTGGGCAGGCTCGGCAACCTGCTGGTGGCCACCGGCGATGCCTCCATCGCGAACCAGAGCCACCTGGGGGTCTACTCTTACCGCGTGGGCCTGAACAGCGACCAGGTCACCGTGATTACGGTCCAGTTCCTGCACGACGTGGCTCGCAATCTGGGCGAGCATCCGGTTACGAGAAACATGGCGCGGAGCCTGTATAACCTGATGACCGAATAAGTCGTGGACTTCCCCTATGATGGACAGTCGACCAGTTTCGGCAAGTAGTCATGGGCTTAATAATCGATACCGACCCGGCCCCTTCGGGGGCCGGTACACTCATACGCCCCTCCCGACGGAGGGGCGATTTTTTTGTACGGGGAGGCGTTGCTAGTCGATGGTGGTGAGCACCGCACAGCTGTCTTCCGACTGATCGCCGGCCAGCGGGCTGGGATCGCCAGGGGTGGTGTCTTCCACCAGCAGCCGGAAACTGTTGGTC
>CBESOE010000036.1:0-31552 GCA_965531145.1 uncultured bacterium
AGATGCTCAAGCTGCACCTGCACAACGTGGGGCTGGGCCACCGGATGTATGCCTCGTACGGCAACGAGTGCGACCTCTCCATGTCCGAGATCCTCGAGTACTACGGTCAGGACGAGGGCACCCGGGTGATCATGATGCAGACCGAGAGCTTCAAAGACCCCAGGCATTTCCTGGAAGTGGCCTCGAAGATCACCCCGCACAAGCCGATCCTGGCGATCAAGGCCGGCCGGACCCGCGAGGGCTCGGTGGCCGTCTCATCGCACACCGGCGCGCTGGTGGATCAGGCGGCCCTGGCCAAGGCGATGTATCGCAAGGCCGGGGTGGTGCAGTTCACCGACACCCACCAGATGATCAAGACCGCCATTGCCATGTCCACCCAGGACGCACCCACCGGAAAGAAGATCGGCTTCATCACCAACACCGGCGGCCCGGGGATCCAGGCGGTGGACGAGGCCGTCGACCTGGGTCTCGAACTGGCCACCTGGAGCGACGCAGGCAAGAAGCGGCTGAAGGAGACCCAGTATGCCGAGGCCAGCATCGGCAACCCGGTGGACGTGGTGGCCACCGGCGGCCCCGAGCAGTACCAGGCAGCCATCGAGACACTGCTCAAGGAAGAGAGCGTGGACATGGTGCTGGTCTTCTTCGTCACCGCGCCCTTCGTCGATCTCGATGCCATTGCGGCCAAGATCAAGGAGGCCTGCGGCACGTCGAAGAAGCCGGTGGTGACGGTGATCGAGACCAGCTCCACCTGGTATGGCCTGATGGACAACCTCCGTGACGGCGGCATCCCGGTCTACGAGTTCTCCGAGGACGGGGTGCGGGCCCTGGCTGCCATGAGCCGCTACGCTGATATGCGGGACCGCAAGAAGCAGAGGCCGCCCACGCTCACGGTGAACAAGGCCAGGGCGGAGAAGATCATCGAACCTTACAAGGGCAAGGGCAAATATCTGCCGCAGTTCGAATCGTTCGAGTTGCTCAAGGCTTACGGTATTCCGGTGCCGAAGACGGCCGTGGTGGCCGACGTCAAGGATCTCACCGCAGCGGCGAAGAAGACCGGCTTCCCCTGCGTGCTCAAGGTCGATTCGTCAAAAGTGATCCACAAGTCGGATATGGGCGGGGTGGTGCTGAACATCGCCAACCGCAACGCCCTGGGCAAGGCGTTTGCCTCGATGAGCAAGCGCTTCGGCACGAAGCAGGCCACCTACCTGCTGATGGAGCAGAAGCCGGCCGGCGAGGAGCTGATCATGGGCGCTGCCGCCTCCCCCGGCCTGGGCAGCCTGGTGCTCTTCGGCCTCGGCGGCATCTTCGTCGAGGTGATGAAGGACGTGGCCACCGCGGTGGCCCCGCTCAGCCGTCCTGAAGCCAAAGAGATGATGAAGGAGATCAAGGGCTATGAAGTCCTGAAGGGCGTCCGCGGCAAGAAGGGCGTGGACCTCAAGGCCCTGGAGGAAGTGCTTCTCCGAGTCTCGCGCCTGGCCGCCGACTTCCCCGAGATCACCGAGATGGACCTTAACCCGGTCTTCGCCTATCCCAGGGGCAAGGCCCCGGCCGCGGTGGATGTCAGGGTCAAGGTGGGGTAGGGGGGCGAGACGACGATCGCACCCGATCTAGCTTCTGTTAAATGCTAAGACTAGACGTCTATGGCCGATATGATGCCGGTTTCGTTCAAGTGGTTGATTGAATCACTGAACCATTTGGCCACAGCTTCTGATGGTTCAGTTTCCTTGAAGAAATCCAGCATGGGTTTGTACCTGTATACAATTTGGTATAATTCTCTATCGTTCGTGTGATGCCAACCATCACTGCTGTCGAACCCGTCAGGGTTCCTTTCAATAATATCAAGAATGGTTTGCTTTGCCTCAACATTTCCAGGTGAAGATTCAATCCAGACTGCAGCCCATGGAAATTGCTCCTTGAAGCGATCGGGCTCAATAATAAGTTCATCGTAGGGTAGTTTTGGTTTCAACAGAAAGCCAAGATAGGCTGTATGTGTTTGATTGTTAAAGTATTTATTGGTTGTAATCCTTCCGTGTTTGATTAGCTGGCTCCCAAATGTGCTATGCATTTGTCGGCCCCAGAAATTTATTTTATTTACTTTCACAATTTGGTCGCTAGCTTTATGAATTGAATTATATGCGAAATCCATCCAGTCTGGTACGCTAGAACAAGTTGTCATCATATTGGTTGTCAGTTTAGCATCAGTCATTTCGGTCTCCTCTAAGAATTTCTGAATTTCACTAAGAATAAAACGCTCACTTGAGCTAGGGTTCTTTCGATATTCAGGATTACGGAAGGTCCTCTTCAGAGCTCGGGAAACTTCCTTCCAAGTGATTTGATAGTCCAGATTTTCACTGGCTTCGATAAGCTCTCCCTTTGCTAAAGTTAGGAGGAAAGCTTGATTTGAGTGAGGTCCCGCGACGTGAGGGCTCTTCAAGTAATTTCGATAATTTCGTAGTTGTGTGCCTGATTCACCGGAATCCCACTTGATTTCAATCGCAAATGTTATATGGCCATCATAAATATGTAGATCTATAAACCCCTGGCCATACTTCTTCTGAACATTATCCAAATATTTGATTGAATATTGAGTATTAATTTGCGGATGGGCAGCTTCCAGGTTAGGAAATCTAATATGCTTCATGCTGTAAAATGGTCTAAATAATTCGGAGAAAAATACAGGAGATAGTCTTAGGCCTTCTGCAAGCCATTCTGTCAAGGTGTTCTCAGTTTGAGTTTTGTTGACGGTTGGTGAGTAGCGAATCAGTTTGGACAAAAAGGACATCTCAACTCTCCTGCTATACGTACAGAATTGATCCATAAGATTCAAAATGCTATACCAGCCGCGGGTCTATTTCAAGCGCCTTTCATCCAGTTCGCCAAGGATAGATGTTATTTGTTCTAATGCCGATTCAAGGTCCTCAACGATTTCAACCGCAATAACATGCGGATCAGGCAGATTGGCCGAATCCTCAAGACTCTCGTCCCGGAGCCAGAAGATGTCGAGACTGGCCTTGTCACGGTTAGTGATCTTCATAGCTGTAGCACTTGACCTGACACTGACACGTAGTCGAAAGAATCTGGCTTTTGATGCTTTTTATTGGCCCCAAGAAACTGAAATATGGACTGCTCTCGCCGATTTGGAGGCTGGTCTCACCAATCCCTCTTCCTGGCCTGATGAGGACTTTGAGCCACCCTCAACTGAGCAATCTGACCTGCTCTCCCTGCAGATCAGGCACTTGAATGCTTACCGACTTTACTTGGGAGGCCGTAAGGTTCAGGCTCTTCCTCTCCTGGCTGCTGTTTGCATGGATCTCGAACACGCCTCCAAACGCCGGAGCGATGCGATCATCCCGTTCGTCCTGGCTGCTTATCATTATGGATTTGCCGCTCGGGAGGCGGGGTTGGACGATGAAGCGCGGAAGGCATTAGAGAAGGCTTACCAAAAATATCCATACGGTTCACATGCAGCGGACGCCAGGAAGTATCTGGGACTGTAGAACCTCAAGGCCCTGGAGGAAGTGCTTCTCCGAGTCTCGCGCCTGGCCGCCGACTTCCCCGAGATCACCGAGATGGACCTCAACCCGGTCTTCGCCTACCCCAAGGGGAAGGCCCCGGCCGCGGTGGATGTCAGGGTCAAGGTGGGGTAGGGGGTTACTCCTGGTCCGTCACCAACGGCTGAATTGAATCGACCAGTTCCGGCAGGTTCTTGGTGACCGTGCGCCAAACGAGATCGGGATCCAGATCGAAATAGCCGTGAATAAGGCGATTGCGTGTCGCAATGATGATGGCCCACGGAATATCGGGGTGATTGTCCCGAAACGATGCCGTCACCTTCGACGCTGATCACGAGTCATGCCCTGAACGAAGGAGAGTGCCTCTCTGGCGGCATCAATCATGTGATTCAGACGTGTGCGATCGTCAATAAACATACTGGGTCTCCGCTTCCTTCACCACTCGATCGCGAAAGTGGTGACTAATCTCGGCCACCGTCCGCAAGTCGACCTTCCTCCCCAGCAACCGAGATAGCTCAAACTCCATGGCCGTGATGTCAAAGAAGCCGACTTCTGCCTCGGGCCCGAATTCCACTAGCATGTCGATGTCGCTGGATGCATTGAAATCCTCACGCAGGATCGATCCGTAGAGTGACAGCTTTCTGATGCCGTGACGACGGCAGAATGCCGTGATCTCATCCTGAGGAAGCTGGATGCGGGAAGTCGTCATTGGTGGTTCCCCCCCCCTGGCCGGCACTGGCCCGGATACGATCAATTGGATGACAGTATGTATATATTAAGCGGCATCAGGCTCAGGCGCAACAATTCCTGAGCGTGGTGGCTGAAGCAATGCCCTACTTCCTGGACCTTTCCTCGAGATCTACGAGAATGGCCGTCACCTGCTCCAGCGCCGATTCCAGGTCTTCCGCAATCTCGGCAGCCAGAACGTGTGGATCGGGCAGATTGGCAGAATCCTCAAGGCTTTCATCCCGAAGCCAGAAGATATCGAGGCTGGCCTTGTCCCGGCTGGTAATTTCATCGTAATTCGACCAGTTGGGCGTCAATGACTTTGCGGGCTTCAACTTCTGAAGGTGACATGGAAAATCTGCTTTGCGGAGACCCGGTTGATGAGAAAATATTGCATCTAAACTAGTGAAAATATTACATATGGATGAAATGAGCGTTTCAAGGGGGCGGGAGGTCACCGCGAAAAACATCTGTTCGGGCTTGACAGGGAGTTTAGTTATATATAAACTTTGCCGATGAGGATGGATAGCATGTCATTGAAAACTGGAAAGGACCGTGATGATACATGGCATATGGTATCTCGTTCATTCAGGGAATTGATCATCCAAAACGAGGTTTGGTGTTCCTGACCAGCGATAGTGACAGATGGGTGAACGCCAGCGACTATTATAATTCGGCGGATGAAGTTGAACAGCGAAATCTGCAGTCAAGGATCAAATATTGGCAGGATGAACTGCGGCGTAAGAAGCATTACCATGGCTGGGACAAGGGCCAGCACAATGGGATGGCGAGGAACTGTTTTGTTTTCAAACTCGAATCGAATCGCTACTATGGATTTCTCTGTCATCCGGACAAGGACAATCAACGATATATCCTGTGTGTCCTGGTGCGATTGGTGGAAAAACGGCAATGGAAAACGGAACCTTCAGTGCTTACACAAATCCACCGGATATCGAAAGATCCTGATGTATTAGGCGCGATCAATGCTGCCTTTGAATGACTGCGAGGGACGCGATGAAAAAATCTCGAAGAATGACCCATTGGACCGCGGTGGATACCGCTTCGTTTCAGCACTTTGTGGCCTTTGATTTTTTGGATCAGATTGAAGAAAAACTGGATGAGAGCCAGATGAGCCGAACAGATCTGGCGAAAAGGCTCGGTGTCAATAAAAGCCGCGTGTCCCAGATCTTCAGCAATCCGGGGAATCTGACGCTGCGCAATATGATCGAATGGGCGCGTGCGGTCAATCTGAAACTGGGAATTTTGGCCTATGACGACGGGGATACCGCCGGCGAAAGAGGGCCGGTCAGTTCCTGGATTTTTCTGAACTGTTGGGATCGGATGAGGAAACCTAGGGATATGGCTGATGTAGGGGCAATTACTGGCTGCTTCGGGTCTGGCCAGTACAAGTGTCGGAAAATATCACCGTGCCAGGGACAGGATGAATCTTCCGAGGAAATTACCTGGGGATCGATGGTGAAGGAATCGGCGGATTTCATTTATGAGACGACTGACACGGAATCAAAAGCCGTGAACTGGTAATATCGGGGGTCAATATGATCATTTTGCGTCCATCTCAAGAAGAAATGCAGATGGCATCGTTGGTTTCGAAAGCACTTTCTCTCGAAGATATTTTCCTTTCCAGCGTCCATCTCGATTCAAATTTCAATACGGCAGCGATGCCCCCGGATGTCCCGTTCAAGTTGGACGTTAAGTTACACGAGGCAGGCTTTGAGCTTCTGAATGAGCAACAAGTGGCCGTAAAAGCAGGTTTAACCGCCACGTTTGAGATGGATGCTTCTGCTGTTGAGTTGGAAAGGGGAGACAAAACCCTCCCCAAAGGTGAAGCTAAAGTCTGTTTTGTCGCCACTTACCGGATTATTCCCAAGGGGCCTATTCCTGAAGAAGTCCTTAGTGGGGGGTTTCCTGCGTTTGCGAAGTTCAACGGTGTGTTCAATTGCTGGCCGTATATGAGGACAACTGTTCACCGTCTGACTTGCGATATGGGAGTGCCGTTTATGCTCCCCCTGCTGAAGGTCGAAGCACAGGAACCGGCTATCGCGAAGAAGATAGGCTCAGCGGCGAAGAAAAAGGCCAAAAAGGCTGGATCGAAGAACGCGAAGAAAAAGGTGGCTAAGAAAAAGTAGAATTCATGCAAGATACGAGTCGTATTCGAAAATGCCGCCGACTTCCCCGAGATCACCGAGATGGACCTCAACCCGGTATTTGCCTACCTGATCAGCGACAATTAGAATTCCCGACCGGGAATAGTTATTGACGCCGGTCACCTACCCCAAGGGCAAGGCCCTGGCCGCGGTGGATGTCAGGGTCAAGGTGGGGTAAACGGTGACACCTGGTCGTCGGCCGACATCCAGGCGGGCAGGATCGTAGACGTTGATGGCTTGCAGCGAGTGATGCCAGTTGTTCACCCGGAAACCAGAGGTTGGAAACGATCTCCAGAGCGAGTATCTTGTTTTATTATGATTAGCATAGCCGATATAAAGAAAATGTCCCGTGAGGAGAAGCTCCTTGCGCTCGAAGCCATATGGGCTGATCTCTCGAGAAACGCCGAGGATGTTGAATCCCCCACATGGCACGAGGAAGCCCTGCAAAGAACCGAGGCGAGGCTTCAAGCTGGCCAAGAGCAGGTTCTTGACTGGGATGAGGCAAAGCGTCAGCTGAGGAATCGATCCTGATGAGGATCAAGATTCTCTCGTCTGCAATTGACGACTTGCGGGCAGGACAGCACTTCTACGAACGTCAAGGAGAAGGGCTGGGCGTCAATGACTTCACGGGCATCAATTTCAAGTGGGGTCATGAGAAATCTGCTCTGTGAAGATCTGGAAGGACGGGTGAACAAAGCCTCGAAACGAGTGAAAATATTATATATGTGTGAAATGTGCGTTTCAAGGGGGAGGGTGGAATTTACGCGGGAGAACTCATCCAGCCTTTGGACTGAAGCACTTCAAAAGCGATCTTTATTTGGCGGCTGGAGAACCACCGTTTTCGATCACCCCAACTATAGAATTTGGTCACAGCTTCATCCACACTCGTTGCCCCGTCCTGATTGCATACCCAGTGCGCGGTGGAGAGCAACTCAAGTCCCAACGATGACTCGAATCCTTCCACGAGGTCTGCAACTTTCATGAACCGTTCGTTCGTATCATCATGATTTTGCAGAAAATCGGTAGCGTCTTTAACAGCGCCGGGAACCAGTTCAAGCTGCTTTTCCGGATCATCCCCGCCATCAACATAGCCTGAAATGAGATGGCCTTCTATGGCGTTCAACACATGTCGAAGGTTTTCAGCGTAGGGACCGTAATGTGCCTTATTAAAATGAAGCTTGAGATCTTCACCCGATTCCTGCATGAAATACATCAGCTTGTGAACTTCAAGAAGTGTGACGAATGGGTCCATTAGTCCTTCGAGGTAGCGGTGCATCAGAACGACAAGCGCGGCTCGACCTGGAGTCATACTAGGCACATCTTTTGTGCGAGCCATTGTTTTCGAGTCGGGCGCCCCAATTGGCTCGTAAATAATGACGGCGACATCATCGAGATTGCACAGAGCTTTCTCTATCCTCTTGCGCACATCGGGCCAGTGCAGTCCGCCAAGACCGCTACCCAACGGGGGGATGGCGATCGACTGGATGCTCAGATTTTGGATATCTTGGGCTAGTGCATCCAGCCCGGCCTCTATATCTTCAATCTTGCTTTTACCCTTCCAGTGTCTTTTCGTTGGAAAATTGATAATGTACTTGGGGTTGTCCATAAAGCCCGTTTCGACGATGAACATTTGTCCCGGCTGGACTTCGTTGCTCTTGCAGGCGGTTTGGTAGGATTTGAAGTTTTCAGGGAAGGCCTTCTTGAACTGCAGGGCAATACCCCGCCCCATGACACCGACACAGTTGACCGTATTGACCAGGGCCTCGGCATCTGCTCGCAGAATGTCACCAGTTTTGTATTCGATCATGACGATCACCTGACCTCAATTATAATACCATTCGGGCTTGGTTGCGACACTTGGGCGATGTGTTATGCCGTCCAATAATGCCAAAGTCCTTTGGGCGATTCCTCTGGAGTGAACACCGATCCGCTCGACCAGACTCCATGGGAACTGCTCCTCCATGAGAAATTCGGCCTGCTTTCTCTCCTTGACAATAGACTTCTTCCAATCGACAGCGCGAACTGCATCCCAATCAATTTCATTCAATTGGCTAGTATCACATCGATCCTCGAAATAGGATGAGCCCGCATTAGTCAAAGTAAATGCCCAGCGCATCTCATTTTTTTCTGCCCAATGGAGCGCTGCCTGAAAATCACATTCAAGGTGGACGATGGGGCCCTGTCCTCCTCGATACGTTAAATCAGGGTGGTTCCCGCGATAAATCAAATAGAGCATGACGGATCGTGGGCAAAAATAGAAAGGGACGCACTCACCAACATGGAGGCCGGGATGGCAATTAAGTTCATTCTGAAGTCGACGTTCCTTAATCGAGCCTATGCCGATGATTGAGCCTGAATCACATCGTTTGGACATGATTGCATCACTCCGCAGGCAACCGTCACGAATGACTGATTCCAGTCGATCGACGTGGAGGATGTGATAAATCTTTGGGTTTGTGGGTGGTCGTCCCATGTCTCACCAATGTCACAACCAAGCTTCAACATATTTTGCTCAGCTGATTTCTGAAGTGGTCTAAGTTGTTGTCATAATACAATCTATGGCCGTCGTTTGCAATGGATTTTAACATGAGGACTACGTTTTGACATGGCGATGAGGTGCCTATCCTCCCATTACACTCTCGCTGATAAACGATCACTTCCCCTGAAACACCGATCCCAGCGCCCGGTCAAACGTCATCATTTTTTTGATCCCGTGCCGACGGCAGACCGCGAGGTGCAGCAGGTCACGGGCGCTGAGGTGGGAATAGGTGTCCGCCAGGCTTCTGGCCAGAGCTACGTCATCTCCGGTGATCGGAATGACCTGGTCGCTACCGGACGTCGCCAGGGCAATGGCATCATCAAGCAATTCCATCCGCTCAACCGACAAGTAGACGTGGAGCAGTTCCTGCAATACCTCCGCCGAGGTGACCAGTCGCAGGTTCTTCCTCCTGGCGTCGAGGAAGAAATTTCTGGCCTTGGACTTGAGAGGGTGCGGCCGGCCAACGGCATAGATGAAGACATTACTGTCGACGAAGATCATCTACCGCTGCCCTTTCTATAACCGTTTTCGATGAGTGCCTTATACTCCTCCCAATCCGGTTCCACTCCTGGTTCATTTCTTTCGTCGCACCGGGCGAAGAACTTCTTCAGGTCCTCAGGGGTGTCGAGTTGGGTTTTCTCTCGACTTCGTTCAAGGCGATCCATCCCCGCCTCTCGGAGCCAAGCGCTCATCGACTTTGATTCCTTCCGTGCCTGCGACCTGATGCGGGCCGCATCCTTCTCGTCGAGGATGACCTGGATTCTGACGGACATGGGGCTCGTCTCCAATAAGAGGCATACACATAAATACTACACATGTGTAATATAGTTACATATCCCATGATCGTCAACTTTTAATTCCTTTCTGACACCAGAGGTTCACAGTGGTGGAAAATCAGGGCAAGCCATTGACCTGATTCTATCTCCAGATCACAGGTGAGGTTGCAAAGGACTTGCCAGTGATGAAGACTTGAAGTGGATATATACAGTTCATCCTTTGGCGAGAGGCACGAAAGTGGCGAAGGGCAAGATCAAAAGCCGAGATAAGGCGGATCGAACGAGCCGCAGTGCGCTCTCACCCTGGTGGTGGCTGGCGGCGGTGGCCGTGGTCGCTATCCTGCTGCGGCTGCTCGAAGTGCACTGGATCTCCAATCACCCGTTTTTTGCCACACCGGTGATCGATGCCTCCGAATACCTGCAGTGGGCGCGGGAGATCGTGGAGAGGCTGAGCGCGGGTGAGGGCCTGAAGGCGTTCCTCTGGGACGAGGTGCCGATCCACGGCCCGGTCTATCCGGCCCTCCTCGCCATGTTTAATCTGGTTGCCGGCGGCTCGATGTTCAGCCTGCGGCTGCTCCAGGGGGTGTTGCTCGGTGCCGGCCTCTGCGTGGTGCTGCACCTGCTGACCAACCGGATGTTCCCGCGGCTCGCGCCCTGGGCCGGCATTGTTGCCGCGGCCCTCTCGGCGACCTGCATCCCCTTCATCCGCTACGACGTGGAACTGCTGGCCACTTCGGCCAGCGGCCTGCTCATCTCCCTGGCCGTGCTGGCGCTGACCGCGAAACCGCGGACGGAGAATTCGGCCGGGGCTGTGGGGCGTGCCGGTCCCCCGGGCTCCTGGCCGGCGCTGGCGGCGGGTCTGTTCCTCGGCCTGGCCGCGCTGACCCGCCCGAACGCGCTGCTCTGCCTGCCCTTCCTCGTCATCTGGCTCGTGTTTGCGGCGTGGCGCGAACGGTCGGCCGGTCGGGCAGCCGGTGGCGGCGCGGGTGTGCCGGGTGCGCTCCGTTCACTGCTGCCGGCGCTGCTGCTGGTGGTGACAACCGTGGCCGCCGTGCTGCCGGCCATGCTGTGGAACGCCCGCCTGGGGAGCGGCAGCCTGACAATGCTCCAGGCCAACGGCGGTCTCAACCTCTACATGGGCAACAGCGCCATGGCGACGGGGGTGCCGATCATCAGCCAGGGGACCGACTGGATCCGGCTGTTGCACGCCCCGCGCATCGATGCCGGGGCGGAAACCCCGGCCGAGGAGGATGCCTATCACATCGCCAACGTGAAGGCGTTCATCCGCTCGTCGCCGGGGCGGTGGGTGGGGCTGCTCCTGCGCAAGGCCTGCCTCCTGTTGCACGGTGCGGAGGTGCGTGGCGGGGTTTGGGCCGCCGGTTGGCCCGGGGACCCGCTGGATCGCTTTCCCCTGCCGCGCTACGGCTGGATCCTGCCGCTGGCCCTGGCCGGGTTGGTCGTGGCCGCCAGGCAAGGGCGGCTGGCCACGCCTGCTTCGGTGATGCTCGGGGCTTACGGGCTGACCCTTGTCGCCACCATGGTGGGGGAACGTTACCGGCTCCCGGCGGTGCCGCTGCTCATGCCCTACGCCGCGTTCGGCACCATCGTCCTCGGCCGCCGGCTCCTGGGCAGGGAGGGCGAGCGGGCTCGGCACCGTGCGCTGGTCATCGGACTGCCCTTACTGGCCGCGCTCTTCCTGCTGGTCAACATCCCCCTGTTCGATGTCCCGCCGCCCGATCCCGCCGAGGGGCATTTCCTGCTCAGTTACGTCCACTACAAGAATGGTGACTTCCAGCGGGCGCTCGACGAGGCCGAGGCCGCGGTGGAGCTGGACCAGACGTACGCCCTCGGGTACTACCACCTCGGGCTCTGCCTGGAACGGACCACGGCCACAGGGGACGGTGCTCCGGCCGGCCGGCGGGTAGAGGAGGCGTACCAGCAGGCTGTCGACCTGGCGCCCGACTATGTTGAGGCCATGGAGAACCTGGGGGCCTTCGTCTACCGGCAGGGCCGGCTCGGAGAGGCCGCCGCCTGGTACCGGCAAGCGGCCGATGCCCGACCGTTCCGGCCGCAACCGCTGCATGCGCTCGGTATCCTGGCCGAACACGGGGCAGACGGCCGTCGTTTCTCTGCCGGGTGGGATGCGACAGCGGCCGAGGGGTATTTCAGGAGAGCCGCCGAACTGGATACCGCCTGGCCCGCCCCCCGGTTCGACCTGGGGGTGGTCTACAGCCGGAGCGGCCGCCATGTCGAGGCGATGGAGCAATACCGGCAGGTCCTGGCCATCGACCCCCGGCACTACCAGGCCAGGTTCTACCTGTCCCTGGCGCTGGAGCAGACCGGGGCCGTGCGGGAGGCGAGGGATGCCATGGACCACTGCCTGCGCCTCCAGCCCCGCGACCCGGAGGCCTGGTTCCATGCCGGGCGGCTGGCCGAGACGGCCGGCGACCTGGCCACGGCCCGGGAGCGATACCGGCAGACCCTGGTTCTGAACCCCGGACACCGCGGGGCCTCTCAGCGGCTCGAACGGCTGCGAAACGTTGGCCCGCCGCCAGGCTAGACCTGGAGGCAGACGACGGCCCCCCGACCTCTAGCGCTTTTGATGTCAGGGTGAAGGTGGGGTGGCAGAGGCTGCCGCCTGATCATCGGTCTCCAGAATCCCGATGAACATGGCTTCACGAAT
Source organism: uncultured bacterium (assembly GCA_965531145.1). Taxonomy (GTDB): domain Bacteria; phylum Acidobacteriota; class JAQAZP01; order JAQAZP01; family JAQAZP01; genus JAQAZP01. The sequence goes on from CBESOE010000036.1 coordinate 12,402, forward strand.
GATGTGGAAGACCCGATCCGTCTTCATGGGGGCCGGGTCGGCAGACAGCCTGTTCATGATCTCTCGAACGGTGCAACTGCCGTCACACAGTTCGAACACCCGCGGTTCCTCGTCGCCCAGAATGCAGCGCGTGGGCAGGTGGAGGTAATACTCCTGCTCCTGGTTTGCAACCTCGGGTGTTACGGCCTCAACCTGCTGTTCGAAGGCCTGCCGGAAATCTCTGCCCTTGGACCGCACCAGCTCATCCACGCGTTTTGTCGCATGGCGTACGCTGCGGGTGATCTCCATCATGGAAAAGGAGAGGTGACGTTTTTCCAGTCTGCCCACCATGCGGGGGCGGAGGTCCATGTAGACGTCCCGGGTGGGATTGGCCACGTTTGCGCCACCGGATCTGCTGGCAGCCAGCAACAGGTGGCTTTCGGTGCGGGGTCCCATCATGCCCAGCCATCCCACCCGCGCGGCGGCCGTTTTGACCAGTCCGGCCGCCTGGTCGGCATCGATGAGACCGGGCTCCACGTCATACTCGGCATCCAGGGCCAGCGGCCCACGGCCCCCGGTTCCGATCCGGGTGATCCCGTAACGCGATGGGTTCAGGTAGACCTTGGAGTGCCGGTAGAGGGTGAACTGGAGCGGGTCGGCTTTCAGTATGACCTGGTGGTGGCGCTCGATGAACTCGAGCGTGGCATTGTGATCCTCGAGCGTCTCCCCGGGGAATCCGACGAACCAGCCCAGCGCGGTGGGGATGGAGAGCGCTTCGCAGTCGCTGAGGATCCGGTCGGCGACCCTGATATCCACCCCCTTCTCCATCCTGTCCAGCAGCGGCTGGGAGGCGGACTCCAGACCGAAGAAGAGCAGCCGGCAGCCCCCCTCCTTCAGCCTGGCGAGAAAGTCCCGGGTATAGATCTCCTCGAACTTGACCTCGGCATACCAGTGGCACTCCGGTGAAGTGTCCCGCAGGTGATCGGCGATTCGGCCCAGGGTGGCCGGCGGCACCGAGTCGTCGTAAAAGGCGAAGAACCTGGCCCCCACAGTGTCCCGCAGATGATCGATGTCGCCGATGACCTTGTCGGTGGCCCGCTTGCGATACGACCTGTCCGGCACCAGCACGGGGCGCGTGCAGAAGGCGCAGCGGTTCCAGTAACACCCGTGGGAGGTCTGCAGATAGAAGACCGAGTCAGGTGAGGCATAGCGATCCAGCGGCATCAGTTCGTATGCCGGGGTGGGGTAATCGGAAATCGATGTGGGGCCGCCCTGGTCGTTCACCACGATCTCACCGTCCACCATGTGGATCAGGCGGGGCACCTCCCGAAGACTGCCGGAAGGGAGCGCTTCCATGAGCCGTCGCAGCGGCTCCTCTCCATCGTGAAGGATGTAGCCGTCCATGTGGGTGAAGAGCCCGGGGTCGCTCTTGAGGACCTCCTGCTGCTCGAGCAGCACGGCACCGCCCGCCACCAGGTACGGTGGTTCCCCGCCCGTCTCTTCCTTGAGCAACCGGGCAAGTGTCAACCCTGGCAGCAACTGATCGATGTAGCCGATGGAGATCCCCACCACATCAGGGGATTCAGCCAGGATCCGCGGCAGGATGAGGGTGCGATAGAACTCGATGAAGGGATTGCACCCCTCATCCCCGGTGGCCTTGATCAGCCCTTCCACAAATGTCTCTCTCCCGTCGATGGCGAAACTGGAGGTATCCAGGCGTGAAGGCGGATGCTCCGCCGAGATGAGTTGAAGCCCCTGATTGATCAACACCACTGCTTCATAGTAGGCAACTTCATCCATGAAGCGGTCCCGGTCCCTCATCAGTGCCTTTGCTTCCTCGCACCGCTGGGCCAGCGCCGAGCCCTTGAAAATCACATTGAGGATATCCAGATACCTCTTCTGCAACGGGAGAGGCAGTGAGGATCGGGCATCCAGGTCGGTCAGCTCCTTCCCGAGCCTGTCGTAGCTTTGTTGAAGCCGCTCAGCAGAGGTGAAGTGCTCGAATGACTCGATGTTCGCGTCCACGATGGAGATGGTGCAGTCCGACCGCTGACGCAGGTACGCCGCCAGTGCCGGCAGGGCGGGATACGGCTGTCTGATTTCCGCCACCGGTGGATATACGAGGGTGCTGTGCATGAGCGTTCTTGTAGCATGAAGGGCCAGGGACGGCAAGGGGGCAGCAGGGAAAATCACCTGTTAACTCCGTGCAGACAACAATCCTTGAAACTTTCACCCCGGCCGATCCGTCAGCATTATCGTCCGGCCGATTCCGAACTCCATACGAGGGCAATCTCCCATGCTCAAAATCAGTCAACTGGTCAAGGTATACCCCGGTCCGGTGGCCGCCCTGCAAGGGATCGATCTGGATCTCTCCAGCGGCATGTTCGGGCTGCTCGGTCCCAACGGGGCAGGCAAATCCACCCTGATGAAGATCGTGGCGGGAATCCTCGAGCCCACATCCGGCGAAGTCTGGCTCGACGGGGTGGAGATCACAGCCAAACCGCAGCATGTCTGGGAACGGCTGGGATATCTGCCCCAGGACTTCGGCTTTTACCCGCAGCTCACCGGCCGGGCCATGCTGGCCCACCTGCTCAAGCTCAAGGGGGTGCGCGCCCCGGGCGGGATGAAGAAGCTCTGCAGCGAATTGCTGGAGCGGGTCAATCTGGCCCACGCGGCGGACCGCAAGGTGGGCGGTTACTCCGGCGGGATGATGCAGCGGCTGGGCATCGCCCAGGCCGTGGCCGGTGACCCGAAGATCCTGGTAGTGGACGAGCCCACCGCCGGTCTCGACCCCGAGGAACGGCTGCGCTTCTACCGCATCCTCGCCGATCTGGCCGAGAACCGGGTGGTGCTGCTCTCCACCCACATCGTTGAGGACGTCTCGGTGCTCTGCCCCCGCTTCGCGATCATCCACCAGGGTAGATTGCTGGCCCAGACCACTCCGGCTGCGGCCCGCGCCGGTGTGGAGGGGACGATCTACCAGGGCGATGTCGAATCCGGGGAACTGCAAGAGATCCAGCAGCAGCACTCCGTGATCCACTGCCTGCTCTTCGAGGGCCGCAACCGGGTCCGCATCCACCTGCCCGAAGGTGAACCACCAGCCGGCTTCTCCACCGTGGAGGCCACGCTGGAGGATGCCTACGTCGCGGCTGTGCGCACGGGTATTGCGGCCCAGCCAGAGATGGCGGCCGCCGCGAACAGTAGTGGGACCGGGTCATGAACCCCAAACGCCTTTGGACCGTCTGTCGTCTCGAGTTGATCACCACCTTCAAGCGCCCCCTGTTCTGGATCTGGATCTTCCTCGTTCTGCTGCTGGCGATGATCGTCTCGGCCGGGGTGATGAAGATCCACTCCGGCGAGGATATGGCCGGCGGCCTGCAGGCCAACATCACCTCACAGTTCGCCAATGCCTGGGAGATGGCTCTGCTGGGGGCCATGCTCTACCCGCTGTTCGTGGCCGCACTGGCCGGCATGGGTGTGCTGCGGGACGGTGAGCTGCGCCTGGAGGGGTTGCTGCACTCCACACCGCTGAGGCCGGCGGAGTATGTCTGGGGGTCGTTCCTCGCCGCGATGACCATCTCGCTGGTGGTGCTGACCGTGCAGCTGGGGCTGACCATGCTCTACAAGCATACGATGACGGCGGGAGCGCACCCGGAACTGGCCGGTGACTTTAACCTGTCCAACTACATGGTGCCCGCGCTCTACTTCACCCTGCCGTTGATCATCTTCGTGGCCGGTGTGAGCTTTGCCGTTGGTGAACGGACGCGCAGCCCGATGATGGTGAACATGGTGCCGCTGGCCCTGCTGCTGGGCAGTGTCTTCTTCCTTTGGACCTGGTCCCCCGGCTGGCTCACTCCGGGCTGGAACCGCCTGTTGATGCTCATCGAACCCACCGGTTTTCGCTGGCTCAACGAGACCTGGATCAAGGCTGACATGGGCGCCGAGTTCTACAATACCGCCCGGGTGGTGCTCGATCCGGCGTTCCTGGTCAGCCGGCTGGCCCTGGTGGGAATCGGGCTGGGCTCCGTGTTCTTCTCACAGCGTCATCTGGCGAGCACTCTGCACGGACGGAAAGTGAACCGTGCCGACGTGAAACGGGCACTGGCCACACCCCACGCTGAAGCCGTCCGCCCGCTGGTTGCCGAGGCGAAACTGAGCGATCTGGGCATGACCAGCCGGCGGCCCGGTCTGCTGGCCGGCCTGCTGGAGGTTGCCCGCCTGGAACTGCACGCCCTGGTGCGCCACCCGGCCATCTGGCTGCTGATGTTCCTGGTGGTGCTCAACTGCACCTTTGACGCGATCTATGATGTCGGACCATTCGATGCTCCGCTGCTGCTCACTCCCGGCGCCAGCGCGGTGGGGTCGCTGGTGGAACTGACCTTCGCCCTTTGTCTGCTGCTGATGTTTTACACCGTGGAGTCGCTGCGACGGGAGCGCAGGACGCGGATCGACTCGATCATCTACGCCACACCGCTGCGCACCAGCGCCCTGATCCTGGGCAAGGCCCTGGCCAGCAGCATGGTGGGGGTGATGACGCTCCTCGCCGTATTCCTCACCTGCGCGGTACTGCTGCTGCGGCAGGGGACTGTCCCGCTCGACCCGTGGCCGTACTTCATCGTCTACGGCCTGCTGCTGGGCCCGGTGATCATCTTCTGGAGCGCCCTGGTGGGTCTGATCTACTCGCTCACCGGGAGCCGCATGACCACCTATGCCCTTTCCATCGTCGTGATGATCATCACCCCGATACTGCTGGTCACCAAGAAGCTGAGCTGGGTCTGGAACTGGTCGCTGGCCGGCGCGCTCAAGTGGAGTGACCTGGCGCCCTTCGAGCTCAACCGCACACCGCTGCTGCTCAACCGACTGCTGGTACTATCGCTGGCCGCACTGTTGTTGATGCTGATCGTGCGGGTCTTCCCACGGCGTGTCTTTGACACGTTCCGCATCCGTGAGCGGCTTCGCCCGGCGGCGCTGCTCCGCACTGCACTGATCCTGTCACCGCTGATCATCCTGCCCTTCGTACTGGGGGTAACCCTGCAAAAGGGGATCAACCGCGGACCCGAAGGACGGAAGATCGAGCGCTGGGCTAAAAACTACTGGCAGCGCAACCACGCCACCTGGCTCAACGCCCCCGCACCCGACCTGGTCTTCGTTGACATCGAGCTGGAACTGGAACCTGAAAGGCGGTGGTTCGCCACCCGGGGGAGTTTCGAGCTGATCAACAGCGGAGAGGAGGATCTGGCGCAGATTCCGATCACCGGCGGACCGCACTGGCAGAATCTGAACTGGACGTTCAACGGTGAGGCGTACGAGCCCGAGGACCGTCAGGGCCTCTACCTCTTCACCCCTACGGAGCCGCTGGCCCCGGGTGAGACGTGTGCTGTGGGGTTCTCCTTCGAAGGCGTGTTTGTCGAGGGTTTCAGCAAGAACGGCGAAGACAGCAGTGAGTTCATCCTCCCCTCCGGTGTGGTGCTCACCGCGTACTCGCCCACCGTTGTCCCGGTGATGGGCTACCTGGAGGAACTGGGGATCAACAAGGACAACGAATACGATGCGCGAGAGTATCCGGACGATTTCCACGACGGTGTGACCCCGGCGCTGTTCGGGCCGGACACGCCGTTCCGCACCCGCGTGCGGATCACGGCCCCGGAGCGATACACCATGAACTCGGTGGGCGTGAAAACCGGGGACGAGATCATCGCCGGCAAGCGGACCGTGACCTGGGAAAGCGACTACCCGGTGAAGAGCTGGAACGTGGTGGGCGGCTTGTGGGATGTGCGCAACGGGGAGGGAACCACGATCTACCACCACCCCGGGCACACCTACAACCTCGACGAGATGATCGAGGCGCTGAACGGCGCCCGCCGCTACTACTCCGAATGGTTCCACCCCTATCCCTGGCAGGAACTGAAGCTCTCCGAGTTCCCGGCCGAGGCCAGTTACGCCCAGGGCTTCTCCACCAATATCACTTTCTCCGAGAACATGGGATTCCTCACCAGGCCCGACCCCCGCGCCAATGCCGCCTTCATGGTCACCGCCCACGAGGCGGCCCACCAGTGGTGGGGCGGGCTGGTGGTGCCCGGCGAGGGCCCGGGGGGCAACATCGTTTCCGAGGGGATGGCGCACTTTTCCACCGCGCTGCTCTTTGACCAGCTGCGCGGGCCCGGACAACGCGCCGAGTTCTGCAAGGGGATCGAGGATCGCTACCTTGATCGGCGGGTGGTCAACTCGGAGCGACCCCTGGTGAAGACCGACGGTTCCCGTGACGGCGACACCACCGTGACCTACGACAAGGGCGGATGGGTCTTCTGGATGCTGTACAACCACCTGGGTCGTGAAAGCACCTTTGACGGGCTGCGCTCGTTTGTCGATCACTACACCCGGGACCCGGACCACCCGGTGCTGCAGGATCTTGTGAGCCACCTGCGCCCCTTTGCTTCGGATGCGGACGCCTATGACGCTTTTGTGGAGCAGTGGTTCTTCGAAACCGTGCTCCCCGAGTATGCGCTGCAGCGGGTGCGCTGCGAAGAGACAGCGGCCGGCAGCGGGCAGTGGCTGGTGCAACTGGTGGTGCGCAACGTGGGCACCGGGAGGATGCCGGTGGAGATTGCGGCCGAGCAGGGAGAGCGTTTCCCCGGCGTTGAGAATACCGATCCCGCTGAGCCTTTCCGCGAACAACGTGCCCTGGTCACCCTTGGCCCGCGCGAGGCGCAGGAGGTGCGGATCCTCTGCGATTTCGAGCCATCACGCGTGGTGGTGGACCCCGAGGTCAAACTCCTGCAGCGTGGCCGGGCATCCGCCGTTCACCGGTTTTGAGTAGTTGCGTTCGTGTCCGGCTGAATGAACCATCCGGACGCCGATTTCCCAAAAAATCATTCTGCAGTGAGAACATGCATGCTCATGTCATCTTCGTACTCTTTCCCTGGCCGATCGACTTCCTATCGTGATGGAGGAAGCGGGCCGCCACTGAGCCTGGAGGGTCGGAATTTCATTTGATATTTACGCGGTCGCAGACAAAATACCACGGGCTTGCCCGTGGATGAATGAGCCCGGCGGCGGTATGATGTCGACATGGAAGTCATCAAGTCGTCACATAGCGTTTACCACCTTCAGTACCACGTCGTGTGGATCTGTAAATACCGCCGCCGGATCCTGAAGCCTGGTGTAACCGCCTATATGCGGAAGATCATGCCGAAGTTGCTGCGAAGTATGCCCGGCGTGAACATCGAAACGATTGGCTTTGATCAAGATCATTTGCATATGGTGATGGTGATTCCGCCTAAATACAGCATTTCCACAGTCATGAGTCAGCTGAAAAGCCAATCGGCCTCGCTATTGCGCAACAAGTTCTCTTGGCTCCAGAAGGTTTACTGGCAAGAGAACATCGTTTGGTCGACGGGCTACTTCGTCAGCAGCGTAGGCATCGATGAGGAAACCATCCAGCGCTACGTAGAAGCCCAGGGACACCAGGATTCAGGTCAGCTTCGTATGAAGCTGTAACAGTAAGGACCCCGGGCTTGCCCGGGGGAATCTATTTTGGAGGCCAACGCTCCACATCAGCGGCAAGCCGCCTCGGCGCGAAGCGCCGGCCGGTGCGCTGGTTGCTTTGACAAGGCCGAATAGCGTCATTACGGGCCATTTGATTTGCCGTGCGGTTTGCAACCAGCGTGACGGAAGCGGTTTGCCCGTTGAATGTGGTTATCTTCCACCCTTATCAAGATGGGAGAATATCATGAATGCACCACGGATCAGCTCATCTGTAAGAATCCTCCTCGTGGCGGCTTAGTCTTCCATCTCAATATTTCCTAACATCATATGGCGCTCTAGCAACCTGTGCCGATAGGTATCCGGTTGACCAATTCGCTGGTTTCGTATTGTTTTCCCAGATGTGTCGGGCCTGCATCATCAATATGTATAAATGCAGGCTCGACGTATTAGGATGTTTCTATGTTTGCGCCAACTACAGCGGCCATCTGCATCATATTAATCGTTTGACCTTCTTTCAGACCTGTAAGGTCAGTGACCTTGCCGGATTTGCTTTGGGATTTTGTGTTTTTAAAGAGCGGGAGCAATTTAGCATCAGCCACGATGAACTTGCCTGCGTTTTCTGGCTTTCCGTTTTCAGTCTTTGTCTGAAGCCCCTTCGCCTTAATATAGTCCCATAATTTCTTAGTGATCTCTGTCCTGGGAAGTTCTGTTGTTTCCAGAAACTCTGCCAGCTCACTTTTCAACTTTACCGGTTTGCTCAGTCCTTTTGCCTCTGTCATTTTCAACTCCTTTACTGTTTAGCGTGAATCCGCGGTCAGATCTTCTACAAATTTCATTTGATTATAAGATAACGCCCCGCATCAGCGGCAAGCCGCACGGCGCAAAGCGCCGGCCGGCGCGCTGGTTGCCTTGGCAATGCCTGGTAGCGCCGACACGAGTCATTTGTCAGCCGCTCGGATTGCAACCAGCGTGACGGAAGCGGTTTGACCGTTGAATGCGGTTGTTGGCCAGTTTCTTTTCATCTACTTCGGAAAGTACTTGACGTCAGGCAAACCCTTGAAATCCACATCCTGCGTCCATAAAGTAGCCTCATACATTCGTGCCGTTGCCAGAATGATGCTGTCTGCCATGGGCAAGGAGTGTTTGATGCTGAATTTGGCGGCAGACAAAGAAAGACCAGGAGTGAGTTCTGCTACGAGGCCCTTTTGCATGGCACTGACGGCCTGGAGCGCTTCATTCTCGCCACGTTCTCGAAGTACGACTTTGAAAACTTCATACAGTGAGACGGTAGGCACAACCAGAGACTCAACATCCTTTAGCACAGGCAGGAAGTGTTTTGCATTTCTCCCGTCGGCGAAGTACTCAAGCCATCCGGAGGAATCGACGATGTTCATACCCTGTCTTCCTCCCGCTCAAATTCTGTGTTGATTCCCTTCAAGAAGCCACGCAACTCTTCGATATCGCGCTCAGGAATCAACTCAATTCTGCCATCGTATTCAACAAGCTGCACTTTCTGTCCTGGCCGGAGGCGCAAGCGGTCTCGGATTGGCCGCGGGATAACGATCTGATATTTGGGGGATACAGTTACAGTGATCATGTTTTGCCCTCCATCGATTGCTGTTGGTATTACAGTATACCCATCGATGGTAATTCGTCAAGTCTTACTTTTGGCCAACGTGATGCTCACCATTACCTTCTGAAGGCGCGCCTTCAGAAGGTAATGGTGCAGCAATTGGTTCGACAGTCTCCTGTGTCTGTCGGACTTGTTTTGCTCCTCTTAACTCTTGAGTCATGAAACATGGCGCCGCCACGAGAAGACGTGCCCTGTGAATGCATAACTGCGGAAAGCGGGCAAATGTCGCGCAGTTGTGCTATGGTGCACTCCTTTGACGCGAACTCGGTGCACATCGGCTCCGTGTTTCGCGGCATCCGTAAGTCCCAGCAAGGATCAGCATGGCAAAGAACACGAACACATTCGAGAAGCGCCGCAGAGAAGTGGAGCGGATGCGAAAGGCCCAGGAAAAGCGAGAGCGGCGTCTCGCGCGTCGATCGGCCTCTGCCGACCCGGAATCCCATACCCCGCCTTCGACCGTGCTGGACGGTGAGTAGAATCGCCCCGAATCACTGATGGCCTCCCGGTGTGCGGTGTATCTTCTCTCTGCACGTCAATCTCTTGTCGAACGACCAAGTTCACCGGCCGAAGTGCTGGCAGGGGCTTTGCAGTAGTCCGCACAGGCCATGCCAGCGCTTACGGTCCTGGTGCAACTACTGGTTAGCCATTGGTTTCGTTTTCAATTGCATGAAACCTTGCGATATCTGGTGTGGGTAGATCGGGTTTTCGTATTAGTTCTGCTGGACACTTGCCACCCGTGTGTTCTTTGTACCATTGCAGAAGTGACTCCTCAATAAAGATGGAACCACCCCAGTGCCTATTCGTATCTCGCTTCTTCACGCCAGACACCCAGTATTGGTCGCCAGTTTCAATATCAAAATGATTAGCGTCAATACCCTGAGAACGCTTCAGTGCCATGTCATTAAAATAGATTGTCTTACCAGATGCCGACGGCCATACACGTGCAATCCATGCTTCGTCAGCATCTGTATGTGCGGAACCTTTAAGTTCAACATATCGAATGATGTGCTTCATGGTTGTCTCCTGGCTAACAATTCATTATCACGCCGTACACAATTTCCGTCATTTGAGGCACGGAAATTGCTCCTCACATGCGTTTGAACTTTAGCTAAGGTTAGCGTTAGAAAGTGCGCAAGTGCTTCTGTCACATAATAAACATAGTTTGCTGTCAAGGTCAAGAAGGGACACTCCGGGATCAGGACATTGGTATATCCAGGCACTTACTCGGATATGTTGAAGGTCTGATATGAAGGGAACTGGATATGTGCGAGTTGGTGGGCGGGGTTTCGAATGGCCGCCATTACCTGGATAAGAGGGGGGGTGCATAGGCAGGTATCGAACCAGGGGTTGCTCGCAAGTTTCATCGATCTAATCAGATACAGAAGGTGGGGGAGCGGATGGCAACCGAGCTGGAGGCATACGAGGAATGGCTCCGTGCGAAACGATTGACTGCCGACCACAAAGTACGGTTTTTCGTGGGGTGGGTAGAGCGGTTTATGCGGCTGCGGACCACGAGGGCGAAAGAGGCCTGGCAGGACACCTTGCGGGTGAGCGAACTGGTGCAGCTGCGGGTGAAGGATATCGACTTCGAATCCGGGATGATCATGGTGCGGATATCCGCCGGGTGCAGGAGCTGCTGGGTCACAAGAGCGTGGAGACTACCATGTTGTACACCCATGTGTTGCAGGCGATGGCGCCGGAGGTGTGCAGCCCGCTGGACGAACTGCCCGGCTGACTTACAACTCTGCCGGGCGGCAGAGATCTTCCACCTGCTGAAGCGGAAGGCGATTGCTGCGACTGTTGGGCGGCAGTCCGGCCCGGGTGTAGGGCAGGAGACCGCCGGCATCGCGGATGGCGAGGATCTCCGGCGGCAGTTGGGAAACGAGAATTCCTGGCCGGCACCGCTTCATCAAGGCCCGCCAGGCGGGCGAGGGCCTTTTCCGCGAATGTCATTCCCATCTCTGGTATCTCAATGCCGCTACCGGAGCAGGCCGCCTTTCTTGTAGATCGCCATCTGCACGTCGGAGAAGGTGCCCTGCAGTTCCCTGCCGTCGGGCAGCGTGATACTTCCGCTTTCGAGATCCACCTCGATCCGGTCACCGGTTTTCAGACCGGCCCCGATCAGGCTGGCGGTGACGATGGGGAAGCCCTTGTTGATCGCGTTCCGTTCGTAGATTGCGCCGAAGGATTCGGCGATGACGCAGGAGACGCCGAGGCTCTCGAAACAGTCCACCGCCTGCTGCCGTGACGAACCGGCACCGAAGTTCTTCGGCACCACCACCATGTCGCCGGGCTGAGCCTTTTTGGCGAAATCCTCGTAGCCCTCGAGGTTGTCGAAGGTGTACTGGCCCATCTCCGCCAGGTCGGTGATCGCCAGGTAGCGGTTGTGGTAGATCATGTCGGTGTCGATGTTGTCCCGGTCGATGACCCAGGCCCGGCCGGTGAAGCGGGTAGGGTGCGGCCTTTCTTCGTGATGATGGGCCGTGGCATTCGGTGAGCTGTACTCGCGCCGGGGCGCGGTGAGCGGCACGTCGGGGATATGGTCGGGCAGGGTGATGGCCCCGGCCACTGCCGAAGCGGCCACCACTGCGGGAGAGGCGAGGAACACCTCGCCCCGGCCCTGCTTGCCGGCGAAGTTGCGGTTGCCGGTGCTGATGGTCACTTCGCCGGGGCCGTTCTGGCCGATCTGGCCGGCGGCACAGCCGCCGCAGCCGGCGTTGCTCACCAGGGCGCCCGCGTCCTTGAAGATCTCCAGCATGCCATCCTTGAGGCAGAGCTGCCAGACCGCGTCGGTGGACGGGACGATCTTCAGCACCACGTCGGGGGCCACCTTCCGTCCCTTGAGGATATCAGCCGCGGCCTTGAGGTCCTCGTAGCGGCCGTTGGTGCAGGAACCGATGAAGGCCGAGTCGATCCGGGTGCCGGCCACGGCCCGCACCTCGGTCACGTCCTCGGGGTGGCCGGGACGGGAGACCAGCGGCTCGAGGCCGTCGATGTCGATCTCGATGACCTTCTCGTACTCGGCGTCGGGATCGGCGAAAACCGGCTCTATTTTCTGGCCGGAGGCCTTGGCGCAGTATTCCAGCACTTCCTCATTGGGCGGGAAGAAGGCGATGATCCCGGCCATCTCTGTTGCCATGGAGGCCATGGTCACCCGGCCGGCCAGGCCCAGGTTCTCGGCCGCTTCGCCGTAGAACTCGGCGGCGTAGCCCAGGAGGGTGTTGGCCCCCAGTTCGCGCAGCACGGCCAGCACCATGTCCTTGGGCGTGGCGTGCGGCGAGGGGGTACCCTTGAGCACCACCTTCACCGAGGGCGGCACCTTGAACCAGACCTTGCCGTGGGCCCAGGCGTGGGCGATGTCCACGTCACCCATGCCCTGTCCGAAGGCGCCGATGGCGCCGAGGATGTTGGCGTGGGAATCGGTGGAGACGAAGGTCGAACCGGGAACCGCCAGGCCCCGGTCGATGGCCACGTGGGTGCCGATGCCCTGGTCGATGTCGAAGACCTTGACCCCGTGGTCGCGGGCATACATGCGGCAGATCTGCTGGTTGGTGGCGTACTTCTGGTCAGAGCCGCCGGGGTTGCAGTCGAAGGTGAAGAAGGTTCTGTCCGGGTCTTCGATGTCGAGACCGTTCTCCTCGAGGTTCTTCACCACGTTGGCCCCGCCGAAGTCGCGGGCCACCCGGGCGTCGATCAGGATGTCGACGATCTCCCCGGGCCGCACATCGCGGTCGGCGTGGTTGGCCAGGATCTTTTCGATGATCGGCTTGCCCATGTCATGTCCTCTTCGCCTGCGGTTCAGAGCCGGGCGATCACGGCATCGGTGAGCTGGTCGGTGGTGACAGCGCCCTTGTCGAAGACGTCCGGGCCGCCGCGCAGCATCAGCATGTCGTAGGTCAGCGACTTACCGTCCACCACCACTTCGCCGATGGCGGTGCGGATCCGCTCGGCCTTCTCGGTCTCGCCGAGGTGGTCAAGCATCATGCAGGCGCTCATGAACATGGCGACGGGGTTGACGATGGGCGGGTCGAGATTTTCGTACTTGGGGGCCGAGCCATGGGTGGGCTCGAAGACGGCCACGTCGGCGCCGACGTTGGCGCTGCAGGCGAAGCCCAGGCCGCCAACCAGGCCGGCAAAGCCGTCGGAAACGATATCGCCGAACATGTTGCCGGCCACGAGCACGCCATAGTTCTCGGGGTTCTTGGTCAGCCACATCATCTGGGCGTCGATGTTGGTGTTCCACAGTTCGATCCCCGGGTAGTCCTTCTGGATCTTGAAGCCGATCTCCAGCATCATCCCCGAGGTCTCACGGATCACGTTGGGCTTTTCGCAGATGGTCACCGACTTGTAGCCGAACTTCCTGGCATATTCGAACGCTTCCCCGACGATCCGCTCACAGGCCTGACGGGTGAAGATTCTCGTCGAGACGGCCAGGTCCTCCCGGGGGGCGTCGGCGAATTTCTTGAACTTGGGATGGCTGTTCAGTGCGTCCCAGACTTGCGGGGGCGGGTTGGTCCACTCCACGCCGCCGTAGAGGCCCTCGGTGTTCTGACGGAAGATCACCACGTCCACCGCCGGCTCTTCAACGGTGTTTCCCGGCCCGCGGCGAATGAAGTTCAGCGGGTTGCCCTTGACCGAACGGCAGGGCCGCACGCAGACGTCGAGGTTGAACAGTTGCCGCATGGCGACGATGGGGCTGAAGTAGGTGAAGCCCTTGTCCCGCAGCTCGGGGGCCAGTTCATTGGCCGCTTCACCCTTGGGCTTGGAGGTGATGGCGCCGAAGAGGCCCACCTTGTGCTCACGGAGCAGGTCGATGGTCCGGTCGGGGAGCGGGTTCCCCTCGGTGCACCAGAATTCCCAGCCGATGTCGGCGTGAACGTAATCGGCTTCAAAGCCGACCTTGTCAAGGACGCGGATGGCGGCGGGCAGGACGACCTTGCCGATGCCGTCACCGGGCATGGAGACGATGGTTCTCTTGGACAACGCTAAACCTCCTGGGTGGAAACGAAAGTTACCTTAAACATTAAAGTGATGAGGTCCGCCGGGACCGCACCACCTGTTTTCCCATACCGTGTACGCGCCAAAGGGGCCGGCTCGATATAGCTGACCGCCCCCCAGGCAAACCACCACGAAAACGGCAAGACAATAGCACGATGGAGGTCGGATTTCCACCTGATTCGGCAGAAATTCCGGGGGCTGGCAGAACCGCAGAAATTAGTTACCTGTCCCCAAATTAAGAGATTGATGATTCACATGTTAATTAGGGGACAGGTAACTAATTACGGTGTTGGTTGCATGGGAAAAACAGGTGTCCGTCACCTACTGTTCGATCCAGTCACCGAGGGTCGCGGGGTCGATACGCTGCACTTCCAGCAGAGTGGCGATGAGGGATTCGTCGTCGGCGGCCCGGGAAGTGTTGTAGAACTCCCAGACCATCTCCCCGGCCCGGGTCACCTCGAAGGCCCGGCCGTTCACCGAGTCGGTGATCAGGGTATTGCCATTGGGCAGCCGCGAGCAGGAACCGAGCACCGGGGAGTTGAAGCCGTTCTCCTCATTCCCCTCGTAGGACCAGTGGATCTCTTCGGTGAGCGGGTCGATCTCCACCACCTTTGACCCGCCGGGGTGGCCGCTGTTGTCAAAGAGCAGCATCCGGCCGTTGTCCAGCAGGGTGGGCTGGTGCTGCTCCAGCCAGTCGCCGGTCATCGCCCATACCACCTGCCCCTGGTCGAGATCGACGATGGCGATGGCGTTGAGGTTGCGCATGGAAACCAGCACGTTGCCCTGGCGAAAGAGGGGGGAGCGGTGGGCCTGGCTGCCGTCGAAGACTTCGATGGTGTTGGTGTGCAGCAGATGGCCTGATGTGGGCATGGGCTCGAGGTAGCGGCTGAACGGGGAGTCTTCGAAGGCCACCAGCAGCGACTGCCGGTGAAGCTGTCGGCCCTCGCTGTCCAGAACGGTGATGAAATCTTCCCGGACCTGTTTGTCCGGGGAGATGCGGCGGAGGATCCCCTTGCGCCAGGTCAGGGCGTAGATCAGCCCCTCATCGGTGACAGACAGGTCGTGGTGTGCCGGCATGTGGGCGGCCCAGATCAACTGGGAGTCCTTGTCCAGCTTGAGCAGGCCGTAGCCGGTGACCACGGCCAGCAGGTCGCCGTCGGGGAAGAGGTGCACCCGGCGCCAGAAGAGCGGTTTTTCGGCCTTGTCCGGTCTTCGGGCGGCGGCGGCCGGCGGCAGCTTGTTGAAGTCGAAACTCCAGGTGTGGAGGATGCGGCCATCCATGTCGGTGAGGAAGGCCGACTGGCCGTGGCCCCCGTTGCAGAGGTTCAGCCCGGGCCACGTTTTGTCCGGCAGATGGAAGGTGACGCTCTGCTTGTCCGTGGCCGGTTTGTACCCGGCGAGGTAGCCGAGGGCCTTCAGTTGACGGTTGGTTTTGTCCGGTGGCTTCTCGGCATCCCCGCCGGAGCAGGCACACAGTATGGCCGTAACGGCAATCAGGGTGAGCAGGATGCGCCTGTTCGGGGATGCTGTGGGCGTCATGGGGATTCCTCAGCGAGCGTGGACGGTCCGGCACTGCCAAACGCCTGTAATCTATTGTGTTCGTCCTGCCGATGCAAGCGGAGCAGAGGCCCGGCCCATGGGCCGGTGATTTTTTCCAAACGTGGCGGGGGAGATCTACTTCGACACCTGGTATCAGACCATTCCGGGCTCCGGAAGCTTTGTGGGTGACATGAAGTTCATCATGGTGGCCGAGGACGTGACCTCGCCGCCTTACAACCTGCCGCCCTACCCGCCGTCCGGCAGCACCAGCACGTCCAACTTCACCGTCACCACCTTCTCGCCCTGATAAACAAAACCCCGGGGGAGGCGGCTGCCGTGCCGCCCCCGCCGGGGTCCTCAGGCTCGGTCATTGAATCAGGTAAGGTCCTATTTCTTGCTCTCGATCTGCTGTATCTTCTTCTGGATCGACTGCAGCTCAGTGCGAAGCTCGTCGGCCTTCTCCTGCTTGCCCAGTTCTTCCAGCTTGGCGATTTTCTCCTCGTAGATCGCGGCCTTTTCTTTCAGCTTGAGCAGCGAATCCTTATTCATTTTCGCATTGATCTTGGTGTGGATCTTGGCCACGATCTGGGCGTCCGGCTCCACGGTCATGCTGTCCAGCAGCGCGTCCTGGGCCACGAGCACCGTCTCCACTCCGGCCAGCTCCTGCTGCCCGATGCCGGCCTTGATCTTGTCCAGTTCAGCCTGCGAAGCACCGGCTTCCTTTGCCGTGGTGTATTCCACCTTCAGGCCGTACATCGCTTTCTTGCGGAAACTGAGACCGCGGACCACGTCATACATCTCCTCGAGGTTCAGCTCCCGGCCGCGCCAGGGGTCGCCGTAGGAGAAGCTGTCCAGCGCGGTTTCCGGTGACTGGTGGAACACCGCCATCAGGAAGGCGTTCCGCTCCTCGAAAGCGATCTCGCCGTCGCCGTCGACGTCGGCCGAGGGATAGGCGGCGATCCGCTGGACAATGGCCTTGGCGTGCTGGTCGATCATCTCGCTGGTCAGGGTGGTTTCGGTGGTGCCGGCGATGCCGGTGAGCACAAAGCCGCTCCAGGCCAGCAGGACGATCAGGGTGGCTGCGCGCAGGATGGGCCGGCCCGCGGGGCGCAGGGGGGATTCGAGAATCATGTCTATTCTCCTTTCAATGGTGCTGGTTCGGCCGGCCATGCAGGTGGGGCGGTAGGCCAGGCCGTTCAAACGGGCTGACGGAACCGCCTCCAGCAGGCAGCGTGCGTATTCGCTGGCGCAGAGCTTGCCGTGACGCAGGGCCCATCGGTCACAGGCATGCTCGCGGGCCAGGTCGATGTGACGATTGACCCACGCCACAACCGGCCAGAAGAAAAGTACCGTTCCGGCGATCCACTGCAGGCAGCGCAGCCAGGGGTCCCCTCTCCGGAGATGGGTCACCTCGTGCACTACCACCGTCTCCAGCTCGTCCGGCCGAACGGTCTGGCGGCGGGATAGGACCAGCAGCGGCCTGGTCAGCCCCACAATGAAGGCTGACTGGAACTCGCTGCTGATGCGGACCATCGGAACACGGCGCAATCCGAATCGCCGGCAGACATCACTGACCAGTTGCCTGATCTCGGGGTCGGCCGGCGGGAGTGCACGACAGTAGGTGAGAAGCGCCCGGTGGCGGCGGCTCCTCCAGAGGAGCAGCGTCACCACGGTGGCGATATAGGCCAGGGCCAGCAGGGTCACCCAGGGGAAACCACCGGCAGCGTCACCGGCCGCCATTTCGTCGGCGGGTTGGTCAGCCAGGGGGTTGACCGTGGCCAGCTCGGCGCCGATCTGGCCCAGGGAGGACCCGGCCATGGGGCCGTTCTGCACGGCCGCCTGAAAGAGGCTGGGCAGGGACCAGGACCAGCCGGGCCCCAGGGGGATGAGGAAGCGGACCAGCACGATGGTCCAGAGCGCCACCTCGAAGGCCGGCGGTATCTTTCGTCTCAGCAGTTTCGCCGGCAGCCAGGTCAGACCGGCCAGCAGCGTGCCCAGGACCAGCGCCTTGCCCAGCCAGGCCAGCAGGGCCAGGGCCAGGGGGTTGAGAGAGGACAGCAGTTCGCTCATTGTTTCTCTCCCCGGCGAACGTCCGCTTCCCGGGCCGCCCGCTTCTGGATCTTGTCCTCGATTCGACGCAGATCTTCCGGTGAGAGGTCGCTCTCCTCCACCAGGTGGAGCACCAGGTCTTCGGCCTGACCGTCGAACACGGTCTGGACAAAGCTCTCCAGCCGCTGGCGCAGCACCTGCTCCCGCCGGACCTGGGGAGTGTAGACAAAGGGTTGCCGGCCACGGTCCACCTCCAGGGCACCCTTTTCCCCGAGGTTCTTCATCATGGTCATGATCGTGGTGTAGGCCGGCTTGGTCTCGCTCGGGGGCAGGGCGTCGATCACCTGCTGCACCGTTCCCGAGCCGAGCTGCCAGAGTACTTTCATCACATCCAGCTCGGCTGGCGTGATGTGTGGACTGTTTTTACGGGGCATCTTCTCCTCCATCGTTACTAGTATGATAAAAGTATTACTATGCGTATAGTAATTTGTCAAGCACTTTTTATCGATGTCGTAAAAACACCGTATTATCCCAAACGCCCTGATCAACGGAAAGTTCAATTTATGAAGGGGATAAGGTGCTCGATGGGATTGGCCGTTTCCGGCGTGCGGGGTCATGGCCTGCTGCGAGTGCTGGAATGGATTGCGTGGATTGTGGAAAAGCCTTAGATTATTAGAAACAGGATTCAAGACGAAACCACATATTCCTGTCGCACCTTAAAAGGACAACCATATATGAGAGTTTTTTGATTTTCTGGATGCCCGCCAGCTGCACGGTGACCGGGAATGCGCCCTGACGAGATGAACAGAAGAGGAGGCAGAACAGAGTGAAGAAACACTCGACTCCCGTGATTGAAACTCAAAAAAACTTCGAGACCTCGGCCCTGGCCTGCGGCAAGACGGCAACTCCTCCGGCTGGTTCCATGCACCTCTCCAGTGCCTGCGACACCTTCACCGGCCACCTGGGCCCCGGCATGGGCGTCAGCGAGAGCGTCAGCCCCGGGTAGGCCGGTGTCGGTTTTGGCCCGGGCGGGACATCCGTGGACTATCCCATATCCGGTATCTGCGGTAACTGGGTTACTCTTTCCTCCTGATCCCGGGCGGCGACTTTTTGCCAGATTTCCGTGGTGCGACATTACATCTTACAGAGGATGTTCCCCATGAAGATCAAGTGGATAGTCGTCGCGATGCTGATCCTCATCGTTCCGTCCGGTGCGGGGGGCGACGAGCTCACCTGTGAACTGACCAAGAGCTATGCCAGTGACGCCAAGGACGACCAGGGATACGGTTGGTCCGTCAGCATCTTTGGCGACCGTGCCGTGGTGGGGGCCGCGTACGACTCCTGGGCCGAAGAGGCCAAGCTTACCGCCAGCGATTGGTCGGCATACGACGAGTTCGGCGGCGCGGTGGCGATCGGCGGGTTCTACAGCAACTGGAAGGCGGGGCACACGGTGCTGGACGCCGCTGAA
>CBESOE010000037.1:0-31551 GCA_965531145.1 uncultured bacterium
CGGTTCGGTAGTCCGGCAGGCCATGGCAGAGAGGATCATTCCGCAGAGGAGCAGGGTGATCAACGGGAGGGCGAGCGATTGATGTGCAGTTACATGAAGCTGGGCAGGCATTTACGGTTCACACTGGTATTTGAACGATTCAGCCCCGCTGGGGCAGAGCTGGGAACGGCGTCTATTCTGTCAGGGGCGGAACTGGTTGTCGAGGGTACTATCGGTCGAGCACCTCCACTCAGGCGCTTCCAACTGCTGCAGGTTGAATGGGTGAGGGCGAGTGTGGGGTTTCATCTGTTGGAAATATTGATCTGACCAAATTCGTGCAATACATGAAAAAAGTCAGATAAATGTTTCCTGGATGATCTGGAGTTTCTGCTTTCTTGCCAGCATCGTGATTCTTGGGATATTATTATCGCGCATCTGTGTATTTGGCTCTATTTCAACAAGTTAATCAGACTATGGTCGTCAAACGACATCTTGCCTCCCTCATTCACACCAAACTGCACCGCCCCAGGGTGCCCCGGGACATCGTCTGCCACCAGCGGCTGCACCGGATGCTCGAGGAGGGCCGTGACCGGCCGCTGACCCTGGTCTCGGCGCCGGCCGGATATGGCAAAAGCACCCTGATCAGCCACTGGCTGGAAGAAGCTGAATCACCCAGTGCCTGGACAGCGACCTGGAATAAAAATAGTGGACAAGACTGTCATCACAGCCATTTTGAAATCATGAATCTCAGGTTTGAGGGTTCGGCGCCCCATGGGCGCGTGGTCAAATTTTCGAGAGAAACTGGAGGGGGAGAGATGAAGACGAAGCATACTCGGTTCAAAACGGTGATCCTGTTCGCCATGGCGCTCTGCATGGTGGGACTTGTCGGCGTTGACTTGGCTGTTGCCGGGACGATCCAGGAGGAAGGGATAAAGGCCTTGGAATGGCGCAATATCGGTCCGTTCAACGGGGGGCGCGGCACTTCGGTCGTGGGCCACCCGACCGATCCCTTTGTCTTTTATTTCGGCCATTCATCAGGCGGACTCTTTAAGACCGAGGATGCAGGCGCCTACTGGACGCCCGTCGGCGAGGGGCAGTTCAATTACGCCTCGGTGGGAGCCATCGCCCTGTATGAGAAGAACCCGGACATCATGTACGTTGGCCTCGGCGAGCCACAGCTCCGGCAAAGCGTGTCCTGGGGCGATGGGATGTACAAGACCGTCGATGGCGGTGAGACCTGGCAGCACATCGGGCTTGAAGACGCCCTGCACATCGCCAACGTAAGGATCCATCCGGACAACCCGGATCTCGTCTACGTCTCCTCCATGGGGCACGCTTTCGGACCGAACGAGGCAAAGGGCGTCTTCCGCACGGCGGACGGAGGCAAGACCTGGAAGAAAATCCTCTTCAAGAGCGAGAAGACCGGCTGCATCGATCTGGTGATGAGTTCGGCGGATCCCAGGGTGCTATTCGCCGCCATGTGGGAGTTCGAGCGCAAAGCATGGGGCGCCAAGACGGGCGGCCCGGAGAGCGGCATCTATCGCTCCCTGGACGGTGGCGACAGCTGGGAGGAGATCTCCGAGTTCGAGGGCATGCCCGAGGGCATGATGGGCCGCGTCGGCCTCACCCTGTCGAAGGCCGACCCCCAGCGCGTCTATGCGCTGATCGACTCCGAGACCCAGCAGGGGCTCTACCGCTCAGACGACCTGGGCCAGACCTGGCGCCTCGTCTCCACCGACGCCAATATCACCGTCAGGCCGTTTTACCACTACCACGTCTACGCCAATCCCAGTGATGCGGATGACGTGTGGGTGACCGGGAACAAGGTCTGGCATTCGACGAACGGGGGCGAGAATTGGGTGCTCGAACCCGGCGTCAAGGATGACTTCCAGGACATCTGGATCGATCCGAAAAACCCGGACCGCATGATCATCACCTGCGACGGCGGCACGCAGGTCACGCTGACGGGCGGCAAGACCTGGTCCACGTTCGCCAACCAGAGTGGTGTGCAGTTCTATCGCGTCGATACCGATGACCAGTTCCCGTACAACGTCTACGGCAACGCACAAGACCTGAACACCTACAGCGTGCCTAGCGCGTCACGCTTTGGTGGCATCCCACTGCACATGACCCAGTCCATCGGCAATGGTGAAACGGGACGAGCCCTACCCAAGCCGGGCGATCCCAGCATCGTCTACAGCCTGACGACCGGTGCCGCCTATGGCTCGGCGGCTAACTTCACCGTCAACAACCTGGCCACCGGGCAGAACGAAACCCGCTCGGTGTGGCCCGAGGTGCTCTTCGGTACGCCCGCCTCGGAGTTCAAATACCGCTTCAACTGGCAGGCCCCGTTCCTCGTCTCGCCTCACGACCCGGGCACCATCTACATGGCGGGCAACGTGGTCTTCCGCACCCGGGACGAAGGCATGACCTGGGAGAAGATCAGTGGCGATCTGACCCACAATATGGAAGACAAGATGAAGGTTGCCGGTACACCCTGGCTGCCGGAGTACTTCGGCCAGGAAATCTTCTCCACCATTCACCGCCTGGTGGAGTCCCCCCACGAGGAGGGCGTCCTGTGGGCGGGCAGCGACGACGGATTGGTTCACCTGACCCGTAACGGCGGTGAGGACTGGGATGACGTCACTCCATCGGGTCTCCCGGAGTTGTCGGGTATCTACGAGATCGAGGTCTCGCCGCACGACCCGGCCACCGTCTACCTCGCCATCACCCGCTACCGCAAGGCGGACGACTACTCGCCCTACCTCTTGCGGACGAACGACTACGGCAAGACCTGGACGCGCCTCGACGGGACCTTCCCGCAGGGCGAGGTCACGAAGACCATTCGCGAGGACACCGAGCGTCGCGGTCTGCTCTTCGTCGGCACCGAGACCGGAGTCTTCGCGTCGATCGACGACGGCAAGGAGTGGCGGCGGCTGAATCTGAACATGCCTCCACTGCCCGTCTTCGACATCGAGGTCAAGAACGCGGATCTGGTCATTGCGACCCACGGCGCCGGCTTCTGGATCCTCGACGACATCAGCCCGATCCGGCAGTACTCGGCCGATCTCGCTCAGAAGACCGCGCACCTCTTCGAGCCCGAAGACCACTTCCGGTTCGGGTACAGCTGGTGGCTGGACTACGGCGGCGGCCCCCCATCGGACAAGAAATACTACTTCGTCCGCAACGCCGAGCCGGGCTACACCTTCTATGAGCGGGGCATGGTGAACGGAGAGAGGAAGCGCGAGTACCTCGACGCCGGCGACGCGCGCCCCCAGGGAGTGATCCTCTACTACCTGCTGAGCGAGAAGGCCCAGGACGTCAGCCTGTCGATCCTCGACGAGCAGGGAAACGAGATCCGGACCTTCGGCACGGATGAGATTCCCATGCAGCGGTTCACTGCGGTCGTGGATCGTGAATACAGCGGGGGCCGGGCCGCAGGGCAGCCCAGGGTCAGCATCAGCAAGGGGCTCAATCGCTTCATCTGGGACATGCGGCATTCCACGGTCTCCCAGATCCCCGGGCTGCCGTCGGTCAACATCAAGCCGTTCGCCAAGCCCGGAATCTACCAGGTGCGGCTGACGGTCGACGGCACGTCGCAGACACAATCCTTCGAGTTGAATATCAACCCGAACGAGAAGTACAGCCGCCAGGAGACGGACCGGAAAGGCAAGGCCTGGATGGAGCTGCAGGCCAAGACCGAAAAGGGTGTCCAGGCCGTGCTCAGGGCGCACGCGGCGAGGGAGAAGGTCGCAGGAGCCTTGGAAGGATCAGGCGCTCTCGCATCCCAGGCTGCAACCATCGACAAGCTCTGCGCCGATCTCGAATCCACCCTGGTGTCGACAGGCACGACCCTGGTCCAGATCATCAGCCAGCCTACGAAGGCCCTGGCCAAGCTGACCCTGTTGCACAACATCATGGAGACGAGCGAGGGCCCGCCGAACCAGCCCTGGTTCGAAGTGTACGACAAGGTCGCGAGCGAGATTGATGCCGCGATCTCGGCGTTCGATTCGGCTATGAGCAAGGAGATGGCGCGGTTCGAAGAGTTGGCGCAATAGCAGGTTTCGAACACGGAGATGATTGGAGGTCAATCGTCCCGCCAGGGGGGCACTGAAAGTCCCCCTGGCTTTGCTTGTTTTGTTCAAATCTCATTTGGCCGAAAGTCAGATTTCCATGTTCCGCATATTGACCATCCTTCTTGCTCTGACCCTGACGGCAGGCTGTACCGGCAACACATCCCAGCTTACGGACACGGCTGAAACGGCCGGAGGCCCGGTGGCCGAAGAGCCGATCGATTGCATCGCCTTCGGCTCCTGTGCCTTTCAGTGGGACGAACAGCCGATCTGGCGGGCAGTGGTTGCGACTGAACCGGACGTGCTCGTCACACTGAAAGCGGTTGGTGCTGATGGTTCCACGGCGTTTGAACATCGGATTTCCAGTGATCAGGAGTTAAATCTATGAGGAGAGGACTGAAAACAGGAACCGGTGGTCATCGTCACTTTGTACTGGTCCTGTTGGCCGTCGTCGGGCTGCTCCTTGGTGGCCCATCATTCGACCGGTACGCCTTTGGCGAGACGGAGGAGAGCGATTCGGCCACCGAGGGGAAGGACAATCCGCGGTTCGGTGGGCCGGACACCGTCGATGTCCAGATGAAGCTGGATGCGCTGACACTGAAGACGGCGCTGCAGCGCTATACCGACTGGAAGGCGCAGCTCGCCGAAAAACACGGCTTCTCCTACGGCATCGACTACTCGGCGGTGTATTTCGGGGCCAGCGACAGCCCCGGTGAGGACGAAACCGGTGGCGGCATGGTCCGCTTTTACGGCTCGTGGGACCTGGTGGGGCGGCAGTCGGGAAATACCGGCGCGGTGGTCTGGAAGGGCGAGCACCGGCACGCTTACACCGACGTGGCACCGGGCGACTTCGGCTTCAACCTCGGATATGCAGGGATCATCGAGCCCCCGTTCAGCGACCAGGGGCTGCGGCTGACCAACCTCTACTGGCGCCAGCGGCTGAATCAGGGCCGGGTGGCCCTGGTGGGCGGTTGGGTGGACCCCACCGATTACGTCGATGTTTACGCCCTGGCCAGCCCCTGGACCGGTTTCATGAATTTCGCCTTCAGTACCGGTACACTGACCATCCCGGTGCCCAATGAGGGTTTGGGACTCGCCGCCGCCGGCATGGTCACCGACAACATCTTTCTGATGGGCGGTCTGGCTGACTCGAACTCGGACCCCACTGACCCTGGTGCCGGTTTCAAGTCCTTCTTCAATACCCACGAGTATTTCAAACACATCGAGATCGGCTGGACCACTTCGCAGGACATGCTGTTCCTCAATAACATCCACCTCACCCTGTGGCACGCCGACGAGCGGGAGGAGGCGCAGGTCCTCGACGGCTGGGGCGCCAACTTCTCCTTCTCCAGGTATATCAACGACCGATGGCTGCCCTTTCTCCGGGCGGGATACGCCGACGACGGCGGCAGCCTGATGCAGAAATCGGTGGCCGCCGGCTTCGGCTACCAGTGGGAACCGGGCAACGACCTGGTGGGGCTGGGCCTCAACTGGGGCGAGCCGAACGAAACCACCTTCGAGCCGGGGCTCGACAATCAGTGGACCACCGAGCTGTTCTACCGCTGGCAGATATCACGGGAACTGGCCATCACCCCCGACGTGCAGTGGCTGGTCAACCCGGCGCTCAACCCGGAGGAGGACCAGATCTGGGTTTTCGGCCTGCGGGCGAGGCTGGCCTTCTGACGGTACTACCCGTCCTGGGCACTGGCGTTCGCCTCCGTCAGAAAGGGTCAACGTGATTATGCCCGATTGCTCCACGTCATGGCGGGACCGCCCACTCGAAAGGCCCAATGATGATGAAAGAATATTGGCAGCTCTCGTGGCTCTGGTGAGCCACCAGTGGGACGTGGCCGGGAATGACGATTACGACACCAGCCTGACCACCATAAATTATGTGTATGCCTTCGGCCTGGGCGGCGGCTGGCAAGTGGCCTCGGGCCCGTTCATCACCTATGACTGGCACGCCGTGATCGGCCCAGGAGTGGAGCTTCAAACTGACCATCGCCCCGGTGGTGAAAAATCCATTTGTTCGGTAATATATAGACATCAATTTGAACAGAAGACACCGGACAGTATTTTTGCCGAGTGGATCTGAATCTCTGTTGGCATCGGTGGAGGTGGTTATGGATTGGCAACGAACCCTGGTCATGAGACGGACTATAACGTTTCTTCTCTTTATGGCCCTCTGCGTCACCCCCATTGCCGGCTGTTTCGGTTCGACAAAAGGCCGGTCCGGTCTGATGGTCAAGGCGGGGACCACGGAGATCTCCGCTGCCGAACTGCGAATCCGCATGCGGGGCCTGGCTGCCCCCTTCTCCGGCATGCTCGAAGAGGCGGCGGATGCCATCATTGCCGAAACCAGTGATTTCGAACTGCAGCAGGAGGTGCTGCTGTGGAAGATCAACGTCATTCCGGCGATGCAGAGCGCCATTTTTCATCCTGACCCGTTGGCTGCCCTGTTCGACACGTGGGCGCTGATTCTGCAGATAAGGAACCGGGTGGATGCCCGGAGAGGAGTGGATCTGCCGGAGGGGATTTGGCCCATTATCCAGAAAACTCTGGGAACGATGGAAATAGAGATCGAGGCGCTGGCCAGCCTGGCCAGTTCGGACGGAACCGCCGCGCGTTTGAAAGACGACGTGGAAGCCTGGGTTACCGAAAATCCCATTGTCAACACCATGACCACCCGGCCGCCTCTCGCGTCTCAGCTGGCGGCGTTCAACGCCGACACCAAGGTGGGCATCAGGAAGACCGCCGGCCTGCTCAACGAAGGGATGATGGATGTGGCGGCCCGGGTGGATATCTACAACTCCTACCTCCCGAAACAGGCTCGCTGGCAGGCGGAATACCTGGTGGGAAAGATACTGCGGGGCGAGTCGATCGGTGGTGCGCTTGCCGAGTTCACCCAGTTGACCGACCTGTTCAAGGATCTCTCGGCCGTTGTGGATGATATGCCCGACCTGGTGGCCAGTGAGCGCGAGATCATCCTCAAGGCGGTGGAGGCCGAGCGAATCGCCTTGATGGACGGGTTCGAGCACGAGCTGTTGGCAGCGTTGGGTGCAGAGGTCAGTACGCAGCGGGAGGCCCTAACCAGCGACCTGCACGATGAAATCCAGATCATGGTCGATGTTATCACCGGTGAAAGGGAAGTCGTGGTCGAGATACTCCGCCTGGAGAGAATCGCGGCCATGGAGGCCCTGGAGCGGATCATCGACGATCGTCTTGAAAAGACCTCCAAAGGCATCATCGATTATTTTTTCAAGCGTCTGATTCAACTGCTGGCGGTGGTCTTCATCCTGATCGCTGCCGGGGCATTGATTTTCAGGTTCGTGATTTTTAGAACACGCAAGGAGGGACGGATATGACCATGTCACGGAAACTGACCGCCGAGTTTATCGGCACATTCTGGCTGGTGCTGGGTGGCTGCGGCAGCGCCGTGCTGGCCGCGGGCTACCCCGAACTGGGGATCGGCTTTCTGGGGGTGGCGCTGGCCTTCGGGCTCACCGTGCTCACCATGGCTTTCGCCATCGGGCACATCTCAGGTTGCCACCTCAACCCCGCCGTCTCCATCGGCCTCTGGTCCGGCGGCCGGTTCGCGGCCAAGGAACTGGTACCCTACATCATCGCCCAGGTGGCCGGCGGCATCGCCGGCGGCGCGGTGCTCTACATCATCGCCTCGGGCAGCGGGGCCTTCGACCTGGCCGGCGGGTTCGCCTCCAATGGCTACGGCGCTCACTCGCCCGGCGGGTACAGCCTGCTGGCCTGCCTGGTCACCGAGGTGGTGCTGACCTGCATGTTCCTGCTGATCATCCTCGGCTCCACCGACGAGCGGGCGCCGGCCGGCCTGGCCCCCATCGCCATCGGTCTGGGGCTGACCCTGATCCACCTGATCAGTATCCCGGTGACCAACACCTCGGTGAACCCGGCACGGAGCACCGGTGTGGCCATTTTCGTCGGCGGCTGGGCCACCGCCCAGTTGTGGCTCTTCTGGGTGGCCCCGATCATCGGCGGCTTACTGGGCGGTGCCCTTTACCGCTGGTTGGGGAGCAACCGGAAATAACGACCGCGAAACACTTCTGTCATTGCGAGCGTAGCGAAGCAATCTCTCTTGCACTGGTATTGGTGTTTAGGAGATTGCTTCGTCGCCCGCGGATGCGGGCTCCTCGCAATGACAATGCAGTTACTTATGGAGAAACTGACATGACCACTGGTAGACATCCGGCTGGGAATGGGTATTCTCGGTCGAAGGCATTTCTGACAATGTTCGTACTTCTCACCCTGGCCGTCATCACCGGGCCGGCCCTGGCCGGCGAGGAACCCTGGCAGCCGGCACCGCCCGAACCGGTGGATTTCGACTGGATTCAGCTGGTGTCCGGTGAGTGGCTCAAGGGAGAGATCCTCCTTCTCGAAAACGATAGCCTTGATTTCGACAGCAAAAAGCTGGGAAAACTGACGCTGGACTGGGCTGACGTTACCCAGGTGAGATCCATGCGCACCGTGCAGGTGCTGTTGGATGATGAGAGCGATGCCGTGGGTAAAATCGTGGTCGAGGGCGACAGTGTGCAGGTCATCGGCGAAGAGGGTGGCCAGTTCGAACGCACGCAGATTTTGAAGTTTATTGTCGGCGAGCCACGTGAAATCAATTTCTGGTCGGGCCGGGTCGACCTGGGCGCCAATTTTCGCGATGGGAATACGGACGCGGTTGATATTAACACCCAGCTGTCGATTCAACGGCGCACCATCAAGAACCGGTTGAAGGCCGAGTATATCGGCAACTACAGTGAACTGCAGGGTGTCCAGTCGGGAAACAACCAGCGTATATCCGCTTCGTGGCACCGGTTTCTCAGTGCGCGGATGTACCTGATGCCGGTCTATGGTGAATACTACCGGGACCCGTTCCAGAACATCGCTTTCCGCGGAACCATCGGGACCGGTCTCGGCTATACGTTGGTGGACACACCCAAGGTCGACTGGGACGTGTCGGGCGGCCCGGCCTACCAGCACACCAAATTCGACGATGTCGTGGAAGGCACCAGCGATTCCGAGGACACACCAGCGCTGGGGGTACAGACGATTCTCAAGGTGGGTCTGACCAGCTGGCTCGATTTCAATTACGACTACCGCTTCCAGATTACCAACGAGGAGAGCGGAACCTACAACCACCACATGGTGGCCGGTCTGGTCACCGACCTCACCGGTCCGCTCAGTTTGAACACCTCCTTTGTCTGGGATCGCATCCAGGATCCCCGGGCCAATGCGGATGGAACTTTCCCCGAGCAGGACGACTACCAGTTTATCGTCGGCCTGGGTTACGATTTCTAGGTTGATCCGCTGACTCCACATGAAGCTCGTGGCAAGGTCTCTTGTCACGGGCTTTTTCATGGGATACTCTGATTGAAACAGTTTGGCCTCCGAATGAACAGCCGTTGACAGTTTTATTAATGGAGACAGGAGAGAACCCATGAGGGCGAAACACTCACGGGCAAAGAACTCCCTGCCGTTCATGCTTTGTCTTTTTGGCATCGGTTCCCTGTTGCTGTGCACCGTCACCGGCTGTGGTTTCAGTAAACTGAAGAAGGATGTGGCAGAACTCGAGATCGTGGGGTTGATCTCCGGGAAGGCTCGCGCGCCGGGAAGCACCGACGGCGTACACGTGCTGCTCTTTACGGAGACCGATGAGGGTACGGTAGTAGCGGGCACCAACACCCTCACCCGCCTGAACGATTCCTGGGCCTTTATCCTGCACACCGGCATCCGCTATTACGTGGCCGGCTTCCGCGATCTGGATGGTGACCGTCTCTATTCCCCGGGAGAACCGGCGGGGTTGCTCGGTGACGATAAACCGTTTGTCCTGAAAGAGCAGATGCGGATACACGGTATCTCTCTTGTGTTGAAGACCGACACGGTGATCCCCGACCGTTTCACCCTGGATGCCCGGGGTGGGATCCTTGACGACGATGCCGGTCTGCAGTTGGTGACCGGCAATATCATCGATTTCGACGACCCGCGTTTCTCAGCCGATCAGGCTGGTGACGGAATGTGGTCCCCCCTCACCGCGCTGAAAAGCACCGGGACAGGGATCTACTTTCTCGATGAATACGATCCGGACAAGATCCCGGTCCTCTTTGTTCACGGTTTGGGCGGATCTCCGGCGGAGTTTCGCCTGCTGGCCGAAAGCATGGATCTCCAGCGCTTCCAGCCCTGGTTCATTCATTACCCGTCGGGGTTTCGTCTCCATCCGGTGGGGGACTTGATGAACAAACTCGTTGCATCCCTGCGAAACAAGCTCGGTTTCGACACGGTCTACGTCGTGGCCCACAGTATGGGCGGTCTGGTGTCCCGGGCCTCCATCCTGCAGGCCGCCAGAAAACCCGAGGTCCGGGATCTGGTGAAGCTGTTCGTCACCATCGCCACACCGCTCCAGGGGCATGCCGCTGCGGAGTTTGGTCTGAAATACACGCCGGAACCCGTCCCGGCCTGGATCGACATGGCGCCGGGGAGTAAATTTCTGAGCAATATTCAGAAGCCTCTGCCGGAGGAACTGCCCTACTACATCCTTTTCACCTTCCGCCGGGGCAGCACGTCGTTCATGGGCGGGAGCCACGACACGGTGGTTTCAGTGATGAGCCAGATACCCCTCTGGGCCCAGGAGGAGGCGGTCAGGATCCGGGGGTATGACCAGGACCATGAGGGCGTTCTGGTTGCTCCCCAGGTGGTGACCGAGCTCAACCGGATCCTTGATGAAGTGACTCCGAAGTAGAGCCCCTCAGCTTGCGGTCCCCCGGGAATAAGCCTATATTGAATGAAAGTGGTTCCCGCCTGCGGTTTTATTAATCCTGGTTACGAGTCGGGGGTATAGATCATGAAACGGGAATGGGGGAGTGGTATTTCCATCCTGGCACTGGTTGTGGTGTTTCTGGCGGCGTTCGGCTTTTCTGGCGGCGCTCTGGCCCTGGACAGTCTGGGCAGCGCCGGGGGCGGACCGATCAACGGTACGCTCCAGGTGCAGGTGCTGCACGCCGGCAGCGGGGCACCCTTCGCGGACGCCTTTGTCATGGCCGGTGACGCACCCGGATCCCCGTTTACGAGCAATTGGGGCAGCACCTCGGCCACCGGTGAGATCACTTTTACCGATGCTGCTCTCCAGGGGCCGGTCACCGTGACCGCCGGGGCCGCGGGCCACCGTTTTGTCACAATGGTTCTAGCCGACGCCAGCCAACTGGTGCTGGCCCTCGAGCCGGTAGTTTCCCTGACCTTCCTCTCCGAAGTCGGGGACTATGTGTCGGGGGTGGACGTCGACAACGGGACCTTCAACTTTGGCGACGGCAATGTGGATGTGGCCTTCGTGCTGCGGGCCATGACCCTCGACGACATGATGGCTTTCGACATGGACAACATGTTCGGACCGGAGGAGATCGTCGATGTCCTGGGCCAGCCCTTCCCGGTACCGTCCAATGTCTTCATTCCCTCGCAATACGAAGCATTCATCAATATCGTCAAGGACCACTACTACCTCTACCTGCCTCCCGGGAACGCCACCCTGGCGGCGCTTTCCGGCCGGATGCCACTGTCCGAACTGATTGCCGGCGGCGAGATGGTGGACCTGCTGCCTCACATCCAGTGGCGGGAGATCGACGTGCTCGACATCACGGTGGCCGGCAGCACCTACGACGCGGACCTCACCGTCGATCCGGATCTCAGCGGTACGGTGACCCTCAACCTGGACAACATCCCCGACGGCTGCACCGGCTACGGTCTGTCCATCGGCGACCTGGACGGCCTCAACGGACTGGGCCGCCTGGTCCCCCTGGGGATGAGTTCCATCGGCTGTCCTGAAGGGACGGGGCCCTGCTCCGGATCCATGACCCTGACCACGGCCGCCGCCACCGGCGAGTTTGCCGGCATGGGCTACTTCCCGGCCGTGGCCGCCCAGGGTGACCTGACTGAAGATGCGCTCTTTATCATGGATCGCAGTTCACACAGCCGGACTTACACCGCCAACCTGGGATCGTTTTACCACCGTCTGGACCTGGCCTACGGAGCCGGCGGGTTTGCCTGGAATGATGCGGAGAATGCGGCGGTTGGCAGCCCGGCGGTGGACCTGCAGTTGGCCCTGATCGGCAATCCATTGGACGACGAAGTCTACTGGGAGTTCCTGCTCCCCGGGGGAGCGCTCTCCCTGACCATCCCCCAACTGCCCGTTGAGGCCCCGGCCGGCCTGGTGCCGGGTGCCGACTACAACTGGACCCATTCCGCCCTGGGCCTGACCTGGGAACTGCCGCTGTTCGATTACAATGATTTCGCCTTCAGCGACATCACCGCCCATGTCAGCCACCTGGCCACCGACAACCTGGATGTGACCCTGGCCATCAGCGGGACGGTCTCCGCGACCCTGGTCTGCGTACCCTCTGCGGGCACGGTGCCCTTTGCCACCGGCATGCAGGCTGCGCTGACCAACGAGTATGGCGGCCAGAGCCGGCGAGTGGCCGGCCGCATCGACGTCCTGCTGGCTGGGGGCGTGTTATACGCCAACTGGCGGGCCGGTTACACCAACCTCGGCCCGGGGGAGAGCTGGAGCGCCTCCTGGAACACAACCATCCCGGCCCTGGGCAGCGTGATCGGTGAAAACAGTTTCACCCTGGTGGCGGTGGATGTGACGCCGTCGCCGTTCAACCAGCCGCCCTACCCGCCGGACGGCGACTCGGCGCTGGCGGTGTGCACGGTCACCGGGGTTGCGCCCTGAGGTGCGAGAATGGCCCGATTGCGTCATTCTGGCGCGGTAAAACATGTGTTGGGCAGTGGAAGCAGCGGTTCCTCCGGTATCTTCTGATGGCACGGGATATGCAATCTGTACGGGTAACGTGACCGGCCTGGCAACCGCCGGCGCCGGCACGGGGCACGCCATCGCGGACGGGAGAAATTCTTCCGGCACGCGATGGAGTCTTCGGAAAAGGAGATTGCAGATGCCGTTTACCACTAAGATCATTTTTCACAATGCATGCCGGTCCTGGTCTGTCGAGCAGTTTGTGCGCGAACGGGTGCAAAAGCTGGCCCGCTATTACCGCAACATCCTCAGTTGCCAGGTCGTCATCGACGCCCCGCACCATCACCACCAGAAAGGAAACCACTTCCGGGTCAGGCTTACCCTTGCCGTTCCAGGGAAGGACCTGGTGGTGGGGCACGGCCACAAGGGCAGCGCTACTCACGAGGACCTGTACGCCGCCATCACCGATGCTTTTTCCGCCCTGGAGTCGCAGGTGAAGACTTTTGTGGGCAAACAGCGGGTATTTTCGATTCCGCATCGGCAGTTCGAAATCGGGGAAGCGGAGCCTCTGTCCCTTGAACCCGGTTCAGAGCGGGAACCCGGCGGAACCGAATACGCGGATTGGATGTATACACACGGAGCCGGTGATACGGCCACTGGTTAACCCGGGGAGGAGAGGTTGCCTGACCCGTTGCCGTCATACACCTGCCGGCGACGGGTCGCTTATTGACAGCTGTTCATCCACTGCGACACAATGATTCCGGGGACCGGCGGCTTCGTGGAAAGTGCCGACAGAAAGGATGTGGCCGGTGAGCGGACCGCTGAAAATATCCAAAAGGGATGATATGTGTGAAGCGGATGCGCCGGTGGAGTACACTGCGGCCGAGGACGCGGTGGAGATGGGCAAGGTGCAGATGATCCTTGCCGAGAAGCGGACCTCGCTCTCCTCGCTGCGCACCGGCATCGCGGTGTTCACCCTGCCGCTCTCCGTTACCACGGTGCTGGTCACCACCTCACGGTTCTACGATTTCCTCGAAAACCTGCACTACCTCATCCCGCTGCTCTGCCTCTGTCTCCTGCTGGTGGGTGTGGGGGGCTACCTGATCCTGATGGCGCTGATCCGCATTCGGAACCACCACCGCCAGATCGAGAAGATCAAGCGCGGCCACCCCGCCTGGCATGACCTGCTGGACTGAATACGTGCCTCTGCTCAACTCCCGAAGTGAACGATCTCGTGGGAGTGTTTCTTGGGTGTTCCGTACACCAGGTAGCCGTCCTCTCCACTGAGCCAGACCTCGGAGAGGATGTGTTTGCCGCCCACCCGGTCAAAGACCATTCGGGGTTCGCTGTCCTCATCATGCACGTGTTGGGAGAGCCGTGTGATCACTGATACATGGGCACAGGCTTCACCGGTGTTGTAGTGCAGGTGAAGTTCCATCGGCTCTTCGGAACTGCAGGAAACGGAATACCGTCCGGCGGGCAGTGACTGGTCCCCGATGGTGAACTCGTGCGGAATCTTGACCAGTATCCGCACCCCTTCACCTGCCCCTGAAGGGGTGGCGATGGCGATAAACGGCAGGCAGAGCAGAATAATAAATCCCAGTCGTGTGATTTTCATCAGATATTCCTCCAACTCATATGAGTTTCAAGCGTATTTAGATCATGATCGGGAACTCATCGTACTTAATAGTCTATGGAAATGATAGATAATTGTTCCGGGGGCAACCGGCCTGTGTGATCGGGGGGTGAGGAGCCCTGTTCAATAGCCGATGGCGCAGCCGTCCTTGCGGGACTCCGACGCGCCGCGGAGCACGTTGGTCTTCCAGTCCCACCAGATGCCCTGGTACCCGCCAAAGCCACCGATGACAGTGGTTACCCGGTGTCCCCGCTCCACCAGTTCCCGGCGGGCCTCCATGGGAAAGCCGCTCTCCAGGGCCACGGTGCCGCCGTCGGTCATCACCGACCCGGTGGGTTGGGACGAGCCGCTGTGCCGCCAGCGCGGGGCATCCCCGGCCTCCTGGATGTTCATACCGAAGTCGATGATGTTGCAGAGCACCTGGACGTGCCCCTGGGGCTGCATCGACCCGCCCATCACCCCGAAGGAGAAAAGGGGCTTGTTGTCCCGGGTGACCATGGCGGGGATGATGGTGTGGAAGGGCCGCTTGTGCGGCTGGAGGGCATTGGGGTGGTCCGGATCGAGGTTGAACAGGGCGCCTCGGTCCTGGATGCAGAAACCGAGACCGTCGGGCACCGGGCCCGAGCCGAAGCCGGCGTAGTTGCTCTGGATCAGGGAGACGAAGTTGCGGTCCCCATCGGCCACGGTGAGATAGGTGGTGTCCCCCGATTCGAGGATGTCTTCCATGGGGGGCAGTTTTCTCTGTGCCGTCGTGTTCTCGATCAGCCGGGCCTGTTTACCGGCGTATTCCCTGGAGAGCAGCGTGTCCAAGGGGATGTCGGTGAACTCGGGGTCGGCATAGAATCGGGCGCGGTCTTCGAAGGCCAGTTTTTTGGCCTCGATCATCAGGTGCAGGGCGTCGGCCGACTGATATCCCATCCCCTTCAGGTCGAAGCGTTCGATGATGTTCAGCATCTGCAGCGCAGCCAGGCCCTGGCCGTTGGGCGGCAGCTCCCAGACCCGGTAACCACGGTAGGTGGTGGAGAGGGGTTCGACCCATGTCGAGCTGTGATCCTCGAAATCCTTCTTGCGCAGGTAGCCGCCGGTCCGCCGGGAGAAGGCGTCGATGACCTCGGCCAGCTCCCCGCGGTAAAAGGCGTCCCGGCCATCCCTGGCCAGGATGCGATAGGTGGCGGCCAGATCGGGATTGGTGAAGATGGCGCCTTCTTCAGGAGCCTTGCCACCGGGCATGAAGGTGGCGGCGAAGTTGGGCTGGTCATGGAGCCGCCGGCAGCCCTTCTCCCAGTAGTAGGCGATCACCTGGCTCACCGGGAAGCCTTTTTCGGCATACTCGATGGCCGGCGCCAGCACCTGGGCCATGGGCAGGCGGCCGAATTTCCGGTGCAGTTCAAACCAGCCGTCCACACAGCCGGGAACAGTCTGGGGCAACACGCCGCTGTAGGGGATCGGGCCATCGGTCTGTTTCCGCACCTCGTCGAGGTTCAGGAGATAGGGGCTGCGCCCCGAGGCGTTGAGCCCGTGAATCGTGCCGGTTTTCGCGTCCCAGACGATGGCGAAGAGGTCGCCGCCGATGCCGCAGGCCACCGGTTCCATCACGCCCAGCGCAGCATTGACTGCGATGGCAGCGTCCACGGCGTTGCCGCCCTGCTTGAGGATGTCGATGCCGATCTGTGCCGCCAGCGGCTGGGAGGCGCAGACCATGCCGTTCTGCGCCAGGACCACCGAACGGGTGGCGTGCGGCCGTCCGCAGAGACGGTCCGAACCAACGGCCGGGCCGGCCGTCATGGTGAGGAACATCAGTGTCGCGAGACAGAGCACCAGTATGGTCAGGGTCGAGGAGCTGCTTCTCATCCTGCTCTCCTTTGTGGCTGAAGAATGCGGTTTGTGCCGCGATTGTACCATGGATATCGGTCATACCTGAGGGGCGTGGGAGTGTGGTGAATGGCAGGATCACAGGATTGGGAAACGAAAAAGGGGGGCACCATGCGGATGGTGTCCCCCTTTTAGTGTCAAAGATGCCGGATCTAGTCGAACCAGCCGGCGGCCACCGTGGCCCCGTGGGTCCAATCGTCGGGGAAGGCCTCGAGGCTGAACCACTCGCTCACCGTCTCGGTGGCCGGGTCGTAGGTGTAGACCTTCACCGGTGACCCCATGGAGGGATCGGGCCCGGCGCCCACCACCAGTTCGTCACCGCCAATGCCGTCGAGGTTGGCGTCACCGTAGATCCGGGCGCCGTAACGCGCCTCGCTGCCCGGCCAGGCGAAGAAACTGTAGCCGGGAACCTCGGCGATCTCGCCCCCGTCGTAGTCCCAGGCCTTGATATGAGCACCGAAAGCGGGGGAGGGGCCGGGTGAAGTGAGGATCTCGTCGATGCCGTCGGCATCCACGTCGCCGGCACCCACCATCACGCCGTAGCGCGGCGTTTCATAGGCGAAGAAACTGATGGCCGGGATGGACGATGCGGTTCCGCCGTCCACGTTCCAGCCGCGGACGTGGGGCCCAAACACGGCGCCGGGTCCGGCGCCGGTGACGATCTCGTCGTACCCGTCAGCGTCGAAGTCTCCGCAGGCCACGTTGACGCCCCACTTCAGCGTGCCATAGGCAAAGTAGCTGACCCCGGGCACCGAGCTGATGCTGGAACCGCCGTCGTAGTTGAATGCCCGCACGTGGGGCCCGAACACGGCGCCGGGTCCGGCTCCGGTGATGATTTCGTCGAAACCGTCGTTGTCCAGGTCGCCGGCGGCCACGTTGACGCCATACTTGTTGGTGCCGTAGGCGAAGAAGCTCAACCCGGGCAGTGGCGTGCCGTCCACCTCGAAGCCCCGGACATGGGGGCCGTACACGTCGCCGGGGCCGGCCCCGGTGATCACCACGTCGAGGGTGCCGCCGTTGACCCGGCCGCAGGTGACGTTGACCCCGTAGAAGTCAGCGCCGTAGGCGGTGAACTCCTGCTCGAAGGCCGCCCCCTGCTCGCAGGGGAAGACCCGCACCAGCGGCGGGTTGCTGTAGGCCGGACCAGCGCCGGTGACGATCAGGCGGTCGACTCCAGTTGTGCCGCGCTGGCGGTATTCGATCAGCTGGGACTGCATGACGTAGAACGGCGCCTGTCGGCCGGACAAATCGCAAACATCGCAGGTCACACCATCGACGCAGTCGGGATGGTCACTGTCGCAGAGGTTCATGTAGGGCTCGAGGTTGTAATCGAGGATCTCCGTTTCGCCTGGGACGATGGACGGGGTGATGTCGACGATCCAGGGAAATGCCTTGTCCCCCGGGCACCAGCCGTTGCGGCTGTAGGTCCAGGTGCCGCCCTGGGGGCTGCAGGGGTTGTTGCGGCAGTCGTTGCGCCAGACGTAATCCTGGTAGGCATCCGCATCGGCCACCACTTCGTGCCACTTCCAGGAGAACTCGGCCGCATTGTCGGTGTTGCCGAAACCGTGGCCGGTGATATAGGTCCGCACGTGGGCCTCAACCGTTTCGGCGTCGATATCGGCGGCGATGGGCACCAGGTAGTTCTCGGAGGGGTTTCCGTATTTGCCGTAGAGCAAATGGTCATAGGTCCAGAGGTTGGTGATCTTGTAGGGTTCCAGCTCGGTGATCCCGGGCATGAAGGCGAAGTCGCAGGTGATCAGCCAGCCCTGGCCGCCCCCGACCCAGGTATCGATGAAGAGCTGCAGCGTCACCTCGTCGTGGAGCAGGGTCTCGTAATCGGAAAGGTCGTAGACCCAACTGCAGGTGCCCGGGCGGCTGGTCCCCCCGGTGATGTCGTAGGGCGTGACAAAACGCATGATCTCGAACTGCTCTTCGGTATCGGTCACCACCCGGATGTGGCCCAGCCGGTCCCAGGGGTCGCAGTCACCCGGGGACTCGGGGCAGGCGATGGTCATGTAGCAGAGGATCTCGCCCCACTGTCCGCCTTCCGGGGGGAACGTGAATGTCGAAGTGACCGTCCGTGAGTCAAAGTCCATTAACTGCTGGTTGAATGTCTGCACCCACACTGTGTCGCTGCGGGTCTTCTCGTCCGCCATTGCTGCGGGCACGAGGATCAGAATCGACAGTATGACGGCCAACGCCGCGCTCCAGAATCGGAGATTCATAGCCCTACTCCTTCATGCGTAATTTTGTCACCAGATCGAGATGTCATTGTATCAAAATGATACAGGGGACGTACATAACTATATAACTTGCGGGTAACTGGTTGGGGATCTACATGTTACAGAGCTCTGGATTCGGTCACAGGCGAACAATCGTTGTTCGTGCCGAATGCTAGTTCGAAGTTAAAGATCAAACCATTATATCTATGCGGATTAACCGTTAGTTATAAAGTTATGTACGTCCCCGATTCCGATTCTACTTGAACAGCATCACCCGGCCCGCCCGGTTGTTCTCGGCCAGCAGCAGGGTGCGGAGCTCGGGCCACTGGGCGGCGGGGTAGTGCCGCCTGGTCAGCTGTAACTGGCGCAGCAGCACCACCTTGTCCTCCTCCTGGCTGGACTCCACCTGCCAGAGACCGGCTCCGTTCACCAGCAGGTCGGGCTCGGGCAGGTGCACCGTTTCCAGGTCGCCCGGATTGAGGTGAAGTTCGATCTGCACGTCCAGGGGGGCGGAGAGATAGACGTCGCTCTCCCTGGCCTCGGCATAGAGGTCTACGTGCAGGCCGGACGGCAGGGATTCCACCCGGGTAGCCAACCGGCCCAGTTCGTCCTTTTCACCGGCCTGAACTTCCAGGTCAAAGCCCATGGTCACGCCCCCGGGGCCGAAGCGCTCGGGGTTGCAGCTGTTGACCGTGGTCGCACCCAGTATGGATCCCACCAGGCCGGAGAGGTAGTTCTTGGCTTCGGAACCCAGACCGCTCATCCGGTGGAACGGTGAGAGGCTGCCGGTCGCCTCCAGTACGCCGGTGCCGGACCAGACCTTCTTCTCGCCATCAAAGGCGAGGTCGAACCTGAGGGCCAGGCGGTCGGGCTGGTCGACGTTGTGGTATTCCGGTGCTGCGCCTGCGGCCGGGACCCAGGTGGTGCGGCCCGCCGGATGGCTGCCGCCGGCAACGAACCGGGCGGATTCGGGATTGAACCAGCCGTCAACGCCTTTGCCACTGACCAGGAGGGAAACCCCTTCGCTCCAATGGAGGCCGGGGACGCTGACATCCGCTTCACCCGCAGCCGTGCCGCGGAAGGCGAGGCGGGCGGTAAAACCGACTTCGCGGTACAGGGCGGCGGCCAGTACCGTACGGTCCACCCGGTGGCCATAGGCTGTGGCCCAGGTCCGGGTTGCGGGTCGCGGTTCGGGCCACCAGCGGCTGATGCGGTTCACCAGACGGGTGGTCTCACCGACAAATCCGGCCACCAGCCGGGCCGCTTCAAATGGGGATCG
Organism: uncultured bacterium; assembly: GCA_965531145.1. GTDB lineage: Bacteria > Acidobacteriota > JAQAZP01 > JAQAZP01 > JAQAZP01 > JAQAZP01. Next base: position 19,826 of record CBESOE010000037.1, read on the forward strand.
AGCTTCTTCAAGTTTTTCGTTCAGCGCCTCGCGCACGTCATCGTCGAGGATAACGGCCTTCTCCATAGCCGCATCCAGATCGGCGGTCAGGGCGTTCCAGTCCTTCCAGGTGGACCAGCTGACCCGGGGCTGGAGCAGAATCGACTGCTCGGTGTGCGGGTGCGGCAGGGCGGGAAGGTCGGTCATCTCGAAGACCCGGGATTCCAGACCGGTGCCGGAATCGGTGCTGGTGGCGGGCTGGGGCGCACCGCCGGCCGTGACCACCACCGGCTGCACTCCGGCGGGAAGCGTGAGCACAAACTGCGAGATAAGGGCCGGTTCGTCCAGGGCCAGGCTCCGCGTGCCGGAAGCGCCGGGGCGAAACGGTTCGGTGTCCTCCACGGTCCACGATGTCTCCAGCACGCAGGGCAGCTCCACCCCGTCGTGAAGCAGCATGCTCTCCCGCAGGTGACAGTAGTCCGGGGCACGGTCCACGGCATAGGGCAGGGTCTCCACCACGGCGGTGGCACCGGTGGTGATCCACGTTTTATCGGAGAGCCGCCAGGTGCGCAGAGCGTCGACGGTCAGCTTCTGGCGGGCGCTGTCCCAGGGGATTCGCAGGTCGGCGAAGTGGTTGAGACCATACGAGGTGCGGATCAGCACCACCCTGTGGGTGGTCTCAGCAAGCCGGCCGTCGGCGGTCCACAGTGTTTCAAATCTCTCGAGGAGGATCACCGCGTCCTCGACATCGAGATCAAGGGAGTTGCCGGCGCGTTCCAGCAGGACGCCAATGTCATGGCCGCCGTCGATGGAGATCGGGTCGGCACAGAGCGGAGTTGCTGCTGCCAGAAAAAAAATCAGGGCAATCAGGGTGGAGGTGGCGATGGATGTTCTCATTGTGCATCCTCCTCTCCCTCGAGGCGGAAGATCGCCTCACCCCACTTTTGCGCTTCCCCCATGGCTTTGGCCAAACCGCCATAGCCATCGGGTGGGATCTGCCGTCTTCGCACCTCGGCCCGGGAGCGGATGACCAGCGAGCCGTCCTTCATTTCGGCGTTGCCCCGGAAGGCACCGTAGGTCTCGTCCACCTCTTCCGCTTCCGGGAGCTCGCCGGCGGTGAAACCGGCCGGGATGCCGATGGTCTCCTCCACGTCCAGCAACTGGGTGTAATAGAGGAAGACATCGGTCTCGCGCCCTTCGGTCCAGCCCATGGTCCCGGCCCGGAAGAGGTTGCCCTCCCGGAGCAGCGCGCCCATGGCCGGACTGCTGAACTCCAGTCCGCCGGCCGCCGACATGGCAAACCCGGGAGCGCGGTAATCCATCTCGACCCACATGTCACCGGAGAAATCGGCGGTGGCGCGGTGACGCACCTGCACTGCTTCGACGGCGGCGCAGGCCGGGGCCAGCAGCCGGGCAAAGCGCTCCGCCAGGCGGTTGAGCGGCGAACCGTTGACGATGCGGCGCAATCGCCCGTCCAGCGCTCCGCTGCCGTCGAACCGTATGGTCCCCTCCAGGGTGCCGTCGGCGGTGAGGGTCGCCTGGTGGCGAACTTTCAGCGGCGACTCCTCCGGCGGGCTGTAAGCGATCTGCTGCAGCGGTTCCCCCTCGGGGGTGCCGATCAGGTAGTGCTGCTCGGTCTCCAGCTTGGACCAGATGTCGTTGTTGTAGGGGACCCAGGTGGGGTCATACATGACGAAACCGTCACCGACCCTACGGGCCACCACGCAGTGGTTGAACTGGTCCGCCGGCACCTCATCGATACGGCTGCCGGCCATGGTCATGGCGCCGAACGCCGGAATGTCCGCGGCGCGCATCATGGTGATCAGCATCCCGGCGATGTCCTTGCAGACACCGCTGCGCTGTTCGTAGATCATGTCCCCGGGGTGCAGGGTGAACCCCTCGCCCTTGCCCATGGTCTGGCCGCTGTAGCGGATGTTCTGGGCCACCCAGTGCAGCAGGGCCTCGGCTTTCTGGTCGTCTGTGCCGCCGGCCACACCGGCCTCCTCGAGAATATCCGCAACCGCGTCGTCGATGGCCGGGTTGGAGGCGAACTGGCTGTCGTTCACTCCGAAGAACCAGCGGCTCTTCTTCTCCCAGCTCTCCACGGTGGCGATGACCACCTTGGTCAGGTAGTCGCTGCCCCCCGGGCCCCGCGGTTCGTGCACCGCGGGAGCCAGATCGAGACCCCACCAGGAGTAGACGCTCTCCTCGGGGGTGTAGCTGGTGCTGGAGTAGAGCCCCCCGTTGTAGATTCGTGAGTGCAGCCGCTTGTCCCCGGGCATACGCAGCTCGTAGCGTTTCTCCAGGGTGGGTACGTCGCTCTGGAAGATGACGATGTCGAAATATTCGCCGGGCATGGGCGGGATGAAACGGTCGTCCTCCGGCTCGCCGCCGGCCCCGCCGCCACTGCCTTCACCGTCCAGCAGCGCATAGGTGAACCCCTTGCGGAAGAGCTGGATGATGATGCCGTCCCCCACCCGCAGCCGCGGCAGCTGCAGCTGCTTCACCCGGTCGCTCCAGTAGATTGCCGCCTGGGGCGCGGGCAGGTCGAGCACGGTGTCCACCGGGACGGCGATCCGTTCGCCATCCCGCACCAGCTCCACCGAGCGAACGTCGACCCAACTGCTCTGGGGGTCGTAACCCCAGCGCAGGGCGGCGAGATCGACACACCCCCGGGGGGTCAGCACCTTGTAGACCAGGGTGGCCTCGGTCTCGGTGACACCGAGCGAATCCACCCGGTTCACCGTCTCGTCGAGGACGATCAGGTGGTCGTGGCCGGGGTGGTCGTCGGTGGTGCCGGCGGCCTCCAGCCTCGACTCGAAGGTGGCCGGCGTTTTGTTGCCGGGAGCCTGGCCCTGGAGCGCCGGTGCAAAGAGTGCCGGCAGGAGCACGGTCAGAACCAGCAGCAGTCGAATTGCTGCCGGGGACGTGGATGAAAAGAGCGATCTATTGAACGGAACCATGGGGGTACTCCATTCTGGGGGTTCAGAAACGAAAATGGACAACGGATTCCCTTCAATTATATCCGGGACGGTACGTGCCGTCGATGCAGTGCGAGAAATCCCGCTGTTTTAACCGGCTGTGGGCTGGGTCCGTTCGGCTGACCTGTGCTACACTTGCCCAAAGGCGCTATCCCTGTGATATCAACAGATATCCGCTATTGCGATGAGTGAAATAGGATATCTGTTAACTCCTGTGGTGAGGTCATCATGAACAGAAACGCCATCATCTTTGTCGTTCTCTTCCTACTGATCGCCGTCTGGGGCGGCACGGCCCTGGCCGCATCCGGTCCGATCCACGACGGTCCGGAACTGGACTACCAGCCCTCGATCATCCGTGAACTGTCCGGTTCACGCCTGCTGATGATCTTCGAGCGTCTGGATACCGGTGATTTTTTCGGGGACCTGATGGTCACCTGGTCCGATGACAACGGCGAAACCTGGGATCCGCCCTCACCGGCCGTGGCCACCATCTTCAACGAGCGGCACCCGGCCCTGGTCCAGCTGGCGGCCAACCAGTATGTCCTCTTCTACCTGCTGGACGAGACCAGTTCCAACTCGTTCCGTATATACCGGGCCACCAGTACCAACGGCTCCTACTGGACCGAGCAGGGGGCGGTGGATCTCGGCTGGGACACGCCGGGGGAGATCAACCCCAGTGTGATCTCGGAGGGCGGCGGCGTGCTGACCATGACCTACCACCGTCTCTCCGGCCCGGCCTACATCGCCCGCTCCACCGACAGCGGCGTCACCTGGGACCAGTTGAAGACCCAGGTCAGCGACGGCCAGGGGGCCCTGCCCCGGCTGGCCAAACGGGAGAGCGACGGCCGCTACCTGGTGACCTGGCAGGTGGGGGGCAGCGACCTCGACCTCTTTGGCCGCTACAGCCACGACCCCTACGACTGGAGCGGGGAGGCCATCCCCCTCTCCACCGAGATCAACACCCACGACTCCCAGCCCATCGTGCTGGAGGACGGCACCTTTCTCGTGGCCTATGCCCGGCAGGTCGGTTCTGTCTTCGACCTTTACTACCAGACCAGCGCCAACTGCCTGATCTGGTCCGAGCCGGTGCGGGTGACCAGTGACACCCAGCACTATGACACCCAGCCCCACCCGCTGCTCCAGGGAACTCCCGGGCGGCTGATTCTCGCCTGGTCCCACCAGCAGAGTTCCAGCGCTTACGTGGACCACGATGTCTGGGTGGACAATGACCTGCAGATCGAACTGCCGCCGCAGTTCCAGCCGTTGATTGTTGCCGGACCGGGGCCGGGGCCGGCCAACCCGACCCTGGTGCGGCTCTTCCTGCCGGACAACCCGGGCATCGTCCTCCGGGAGTGGGAGGCCTACGGCGTCTCGATGTACGGGGTGAACGTGGCCCGGGGCAATGTGGCTTCCACCGCATCGGACGAGATCCTCACCGGGGCCGGGCCGGGCGAGGTCTTCGGCCCCCACGTCCGCTCCTTCTGCGTGTCGGGCGCGCCAACCCCCGGGGTGAGTTTCCTCGCTTACGGCACAAACAAGTACGGGGTGAACGTGGCCGCCGGCGACCTGGACGGCGATGGCTGGGATGAGATCGTCACTGGCGCCGGGCCGGGCGCGGTGTTCGGCCCCCACGTCAGGGGCTGGAACGTGGATGACGGAACGGCCGCGGCAATCCCGGGGATCAGCTACTTTGCCTACGGCACCCTCAAGTGGGGGGTCAACGTGGCCTGCGGCGATATCGACGGCGACGGTTTCGACGAGATCGTCACCGGCGCCGGCCCCGGCGCGGTGTTCGGCCCCCACGTCCGCGGCTGGAATGTGGACGGCGGGGCAGCGGCGGCCATCCCCGGGGTGAGTTTCTTCGCTTACGGCACACTGAAATACGGGGTCAACATTGCTGCCGGGGATGTTGACGGCGACGGCATCGACGAGATTCTCACCGGACCTGGTCCGGGAGTGGTCTTTTCGGCCCACCTGCGAGGCTGGAATTATGACGGCACAACGCTCAGCGAGTTGTCCGGCATCAATATGCTGGCCTATCCCGCTGACTGGCGCTACGGTGCCCGGGTGACCGCCGCCGACCTCGACGAGGATGGCGACCACGACATCCTTACCATACCCGGTCCGTCGCCTGACCGGCCGGCGAACATTCGCGGCTGGCGGGTGGAGAGTGGTGCGGTGATCGAGGCCATCACCGGGCTGGACTTTGACGCGTACCAGGACCTGGGCCTGCTCTACGGTGGGTCGGTTGCTGCGGGGCTGTTCTAGGACGTGCACTGGATAAAAATCAGGGACGGTTACCTATTTCATTAGGACAATATTGTACGTACCTAATAGGTAACCGTCCCCAATTTTTATCCCCCTTCCGGGGCCTGCTCATTGATGTGCCCGATCATCTTCCGCACGAATCCGCACTCGCATTCCGCGGGGCAGGCCCGTCCGCTGGCCGACGAAAGGCACTCCGGTGCCGCTTCTTCGAAATCCTCGCGGCTCATGTAAATCTCGTCTCCATGCAGGTCGGCGAACAGTTTGGCCGAGAGGGCCAGGGTGGTGCCGCAGGGGTGGTGGTTGAAGAGAAAGAGGCCGAGGATACCGTCGTGGACAAAGGACTGGTAACCGATGAACACGATGTTCGGATCGGTGAGGAACTCCCCGCGGCTGGCCCAGGGATGGTCGCAAAACTTGCAGATTTTGAAGGGATCGTTGGTCATGGATCCTCCGGCAGAGGTGATCGCCCTCCATCCAGTCCATTGTACACATATTCACTGAAAAAGGTCGAATTCGGCAGGGCTGAAAACGGGTTCAGGATCGACGGCAGGTGAAGATCACGTTGTAGCCCAGCCGGGCGCCCAGGCTGCCACGGTAATAGCTGGTCATCGGCTGCAGGATCCTGCCCAGAATGCCGGGGAACGGTGTGGAACGTATCTCGAGGACCTGCAGACCGGCGGCGGCCAGTTTCTGTTTCATCCGCTTGACGTTGCTCACATCCCGGTCACGGTAGACCGTTCGGGCCTGGTGCGGCGCCAGTTTGCCCCGGCGCCAGTAGCCGAACCTCCAGATGAGGCCGGTCAGCTGGTAGTTCCAGAGGGTGAAGGTGAAGGTGCCGCCGGGACGGAGCACCCGGGCCACCTCGGGGAAGGAGCGGTCCTGCTCGGTGTAGCGCATGCTGGCCCAGCCGCTGATCACCTGGTCAAAGCTCTGGTCGTGGAAGGGGAGCTCCTCGGCGGCGGCGGTGAGCGCGGAAAATCCGGCCTTCCGGGCTGCGGTGGTCATCGCCGGTGCGGTGTCGATGCCCACCAGGGTGCGGCAGCGGTCCTGCACCAGTTGCATCAGCCGCCCGTTGCCGCAGCCCACCTCCAGCACATCGCCACGGCAGCTGTCGATCAGCGGGTTGTCGATCAGGGGGAAGCCGCAGGCCGGCGCGTAGGTGGTGTAACTGTCGGCCACATTGTCCCATTCGGCGGCTGCCGGGGGCGGCACCCCGTCGCGCAGGAACAGCGGCCAGCCGTTGTGCAGGGGAAACGAGGCGCCGCAGCTGTGGCAGCCGGCCGGCCCTTCAGCGGGCCAGTCCAGGGCGTCCGCCCGGCAAAGGGGACAGGCAAGAATTTCCGGGCGCTGGAACCGCTCTTCTGGGGTCATCGGCTATTTCTTCCGGGAAGCCCGTTTGCGCTCGATCTCCTTGAGCAGCACTTTCCGCATGCGGATGTTCTTCGGGGTGACCTCCACCCGCTCGTCGTCGGCGATGTGCTCCAGGGCGTATTCAAGGGTCATCTCCCGCGGCGGAACGAGCTGGATGGCATCGTCCGAACCGGCGGCACGGATGTTGGTCAGCTTCTTGCCCTTGATGCAGTTGACCGTCAGGTCGACACCCTTGTTGTTCACCCCGACGATCATCCCTTCGTAGAGCTCGTCACCCGGGCGGATGTAGATTTCACCCCGGGCCTGCAGCCCCCAGATGGCGAAGCCCACGGCTTTTCCGGGGATCATGGAGACCATCACCCCGGTCTGGCGCTTGGGCAGGTCGCCCTTGTGCTTCTGATACTGGAAGAAGTTGTGATACATGATCCCCGTGCCGTGGGTCATGGTCAGCAGCTCGCTGCGGAAGCCGATCAGCGCCCGCGAGGCGATGTGGAACTCGAGGCGGATGGTGCCCACCGCGCTCATCACGATGTTGCCCATCTCGCCCTTGCGCTCGCCGATGGCCTGCATCACCGGCCCCTGGTATTCGGGGTCCACCTCGATCACCACCTCTTCCACCGGCTCCAGCAGACCGTGGTCCACTTCCTTGAGGATCACCTCGGGGCGGGAGACCTCCACCTCGTAGCCCTCGCGGCGCATAGTTTCGATGAGGATCGAGAGGTGCAGCTCGCCGCGGCCCGAGACCTTGAAGGCGTCGCCACTTTCCGTTTCCTCCACCCGCACCCCGACATTGATCATCGCCTCGTGCATCAATCGCTCACGGATGTGCCGCGAAGTGAGGAAGCGGCCGCCGTCCTGGCCGGCCAGCGGGCTGGTGCTGTGGGAGAAGTTCATCGAGATCGTGGGCTCGTCGATTTTGACCATGGGCAGCAGTTCGGGGTTCTCCGGTGAGGCCAGGGTGGAGCCCACCTTGGCGTTCTCGAAACCGGCAAAGGAGACGATCTCACCGGCCATGGCCGAATCCGCCTCAATCCGCACCAGGCCTTTATACTTGAGGATTTTGGTCAGCCGCCCCCGTTCGTGGTGTCCGTCACGTCGGACCAGGACCAGTGTGTCGCCCGACTTTACCTTGCCGTGAACGATCCGGCCCACCGCGATGCGGCCGATGTAATTGTCATACTCCAGCATGGTCACCAGCATCTGGAACGGCTTTTCCGGGTCGCCCACCGGCGGCAGCACCCGGCGGAGCATGGTGTTGAGCAATGGCTTCATATCGCGGCCCTCGCCGTCGCTCTCCAGCATGGCGTAGCCGTCCTTGGCCGAGGCGAAGACGATGGGGAAGTCCAGTTGCTCGTCGGTGGCGTTCAGTTCACAGAAGAGGTCGAAGGTCATGTCTGCCACTTCGTCAGGCCGGGCGCCGGGCCGGTCGATCTTGTTGATCACCACGATGGGCTTGAGGTGCAGCTCCAGCGATTTCTTCAGCACGAACTTGGTTTGCGGCATCGGCCCTTCAAAGGCGTCCACCAGCAGCAGCACGCCGTCCACCATCTTCAGGATCCGTTCCACCTCGCTGCCGAAATCGGCATGCCCCGGGGTGTCGACGATGTTGAACAGGGTGTCCTTCCAGGTGAAGGAGGCGTTCTTGGAAAAGATGGTGATGCCGCGCTCTTTCTCCAGCTCGTTGGAGTCCATGATGGCGATCTCGCCCTTGCGGAAGTCGTGGGCCCCGGTCTGGCGCAGCAGGGCGTCCACCAGGGTGGTCTTGCCATGGTCGACGTGGGCGATGATGGCCACGTTGCGAATTTCCCTGATCCGCTTCTGTCTCTCCTCCAACTGGCCCGGCATGGTGATTCCTCCGAAGATCCATTGCGTGGCAACCCGGCGCAAGAGGGCCGGGGCGAGCGGGTGAGAGTACACCTTGGAAGCCGGCGAAGCAACAGGAAAAATGCGGCCCGGGGGGCTCGCTACTTTTCGGTTTCGAGAATGATCTCCCCGTGGTCCGGGCGGCACTCCAGGTTGGCCAGTTCCGGGCGGGCGCTCTGGCGCCAGGCCGCTATGGTCACCTGGACAAAGCCGCAGGAGACGAGCAGGGCCTCCAGCTCGGGCCGGTCATAGAGAAACCGGTGGCCCCAGCCCCGCATCCGGTCGTTGAGCCGCCGGCAGGGTGAAGCGGTGTGGTCGTCTGCTTGCCTCTGCCCGGTATCGGCGGTGTACGACTCGATGACCTTCTCCAGGCTGGGGGTGCTGATGCGGATTACCCCGCCCGGGGCCAGCACCCGGTGGCACTCTCCAAGGAATGCCACGGCCTGCTCCCGGGTGATGTGTTCGATGAAATGCTCGGTGTAGATCAGGCGTACGGACCCGGTGGGGACGGGGAGGGGGCGGGTCAGGTTGTATTTCACCACCTCCGGCGTTCCGGCGAGGCAGACATTGCCCCAGCCCTCGATGATGTTTGACCCGCAGGCCAGGTGCAGCCGGTCACATCCGGCCAGCCGGCGCCGGGCCACTGCGGCCTCCGTGGTCTGTTTCAGCTGCAGGGCCAGCCTGAGAAGGACGGGGGGGATGAGGCCCCGGGCCAGCGTTCGAATACCGTTTGTGGACATCACCCTCCCCGAGCTGCTCGCCGCCGAAGATTACCACCCGGGGGTGCACCTGCCGGCGGGCGATCATGCTGTTATTCACTGATGAAGGTACCATCCCGCAGGTCACGGAGAGCCTGCTCGATCTCTTCCCTGGTGTTCATCACGAAGGGCCCATGCCGGGCCACCGGTTCACCCAGCGGTTTTCCGGCCAGCAGCAGGAAGCGGGCGCCCTGGTCCGAAGCCACCACCCGCACCCGTTCGCCGTCGGTGAAGGAGACCATCCCCCGGCCGTTCAGCGCTTCGCCTCCGCCCTCTTCGGTGGCCCCGAAATCGCCGGCGCCCTGGAAGAGATAGGCCAGCACGGTGTGTCCCGTCGGTGTCGGGTGGGTGATCTCCCCGCCCGGCGGCAAGGTCACGTCGAGATAAAGCGGCTGGATCGCGATCTCGGTCACCGGACCACTGGTGCCCTCCGCCTGGCCGGCGATCACCCGGACTTCCACTCCGTCCTCCCGGGCCACCATCGGGATCTCACCGACGATGATGTCCTGGTAGCGGGGGGGGGACATCTTCCGCTTCGCCGGCAGGTTGACCCAGAGCTGGAAACCGGTTATCCCCCCGAACCCGGGCTTGGGCATCTCCTCGTGCATGATTCCACTGCCCGAGGTCATCCACTGGGCATCTCCCGGGCCGATGGTGCCGCTGTTGCCGATGGAGTCGCTGTGCCGCACCTCGCCCTTCAACAGGTAAGTCACCGTCTCGATTCCGCGGTGGGGGTGCCAGGGAAAGCCTCTGATGGCATCCGCCGGGTCCTCAGAGCTGAAGTCGTCGAAGAGCAGGAAGGGGTCGAGATAATCCACCTCGCCGCGGGGAAAGCTCCGGTGCAGCCGAACCCCGGCACCCTCCATCACCTCTGACGGGGTGATTACCCGGTCCACTGTGCGGTATGGGGAACTCATGGTTTATCTCCCTCGGCGCCCTTTTGATAGAGCGCGCAGCAGGCCCCGGAGGGGTCGCGGATCACACCGTAGCGGTCAGCCCCCATGGCCTTGGGCGGCACCACCACCTCGCCGCCCAGCTCGGTGCAGCGTGCCACGCTCTGTTCCAGGTCCTCCACCGTGATGTAGATCAGCCAGCCCGGAGGGAAGCCGGTGTTGCCCCCCTGCTTGTGGCAGATGCCGGCCACCGGGCCGTCACCCTCGGGCGGGCTCATGCAGTAATCCTGGTAGCCCTCCATGTTCACATCTTCCGCCGCCCAGCCGGTGACCGAGTGGTAGAAGTCGCGGATTTCGCCGGCGTTCTCCACGGTGAGGTCGATCCAGCCGATGGTGCCGATTTTCATCTGTCACCGCCTTTCGATGGTGCTCCGCCGTCAGGCGGGCCAGAGCCAGCCAAAGGTACCGGCGGTGAACGCCGCGTAGATCAGACCGTCGAACATCGACTTCAGGGTGGCACTCCAGCTGCGTTTGTACCAGATCGAGCCTTGCAGCAGTGCCAGGCTGTATCCGCCAAAGGCCGCGGCACCCACGAAACGGAAGACGCTCAGATACTGATGGGCCCCGGCGCCCAGCGCGCGGCTGGCGATATAGGCGGCAAAGAAGCTGACCACGATGCTGTAGAGGAACCAGAGCACCATGCTGCTCGCCATTCCGGGCATCCCGTTCTTCAGCACCGTTATCAGCATCACCGGCCCCTTCTCGAACTTCTCCTTGAACTCGGGGGATTCCCGGTCCTTGGCGCTGGCACAGTGGGGCAGAAAATAGTCCCCGGGCGGGATCTTGAACGGACGCAGCGCATCCTGCACCTCGTCCTGTTTCTCCATGCCCTTCCAGTCTGACCGGTGGTAGGGGAGCAGCATGTTGATGATGGAACTGATCACGAAGACGATCACCGCCGAGAGCAGGATCGGGAGCCAGAGGGAAAGCAGGGATATCATGTAATCGTCCTCCTGTGGTTTATTCGTTTCCGTGAGGAGCGATCATCGCTCGCCCCTCCTCATTTCGACCATGCCTGCCAGCGCCAGGGCCACCCCCATGCCGCAGGCGATACCGATGAACAAGCCGATAATAAAATCCCACCAGGAGTGCTCAGGGGACGTAAAGCCGAGCCCCAGGGTTATCACAATGCCCAAACCACCGAGGATCGCCAATACCGAGCCGACCCCCATCTTTGTCCGTGCATCCATGATCACTCTCCTTTGCTGAGCGTTCCCGCATCATCCAGCCAGGCGTCGGCCTCGATCTCCACCAGCATCTCCGGGGAGACCAGGCGGCTCACTTCCACCAGGGTGGAGGCCGGTTTCACCGTGCCGAAGAACTCGCCGTGGGCCCGGCCCACCGCTTCCCAGTGGCCGATGTCGGTGACGTAGATCCGGGTGCGGGTCACATCGGCCAGTGAGGCGCCGGCACGGGCCAGTACCGCCTCGATGTTACGGATGCACTGCACCGCCTGGGTGTAGGGATCGTCCTCACCAACGATGGTTCCGGATTCGTTGGTGGCCGTGGTGCCGGCCACCTGGATCAGCGGCCCGCTCTTCACCGCACGGGAA
>CBESOE010000038.1:0-30648 GCA_965531145.1 uncultured bacterium
ATCGGGACTGGCCGGAGAGCTGGCCGCAGGCGGCGCCGATACCTGAGCCGCGGCTGCGGCGGATGGTGGCGCTGACCGCAGCGTCGTGCAGGATCTGCTGGAAGCGCTTCACCCGCTCCTCGTCCGGCGCAGCGTATTCGCTTCCCTCAAAGGGATTGAAGGGGATCAGGTTCACCTTGCAGGGGATGCCGGCCAGCAGGTGCGGCAGCCGGCGGGCGTCTTCGTCGCTGTCGTTCACCCCGGCCAGCAGGACGTATTCGAAGGTGATCCGGTTGCCCCCCCGCAGGGGGATCGAGCGGCAGGCCCGCAACAGTGCCTTCAGCGGGTAGCGCCTGTTCACCGGCATGAGCCGGCTACGGACCTCATCGGTGGTGGCGTTGAGCGAGACGGCGATCTTCGGCAGGACCGGCATCTGCCCCAGACGCTCCAGCTCGGGCACCACGCCCACCGTGGAGAGGGTGATCCGGTTCCGCGATACGGCCAGCCCGTCCGGGTCGGCCATCAGGGCAACTGCTTTCCAGGTTCCCTCGACGTTGTCCAGCGGCTCCCCCATCCCCATCAGCACCACGTTCCAGCCCTTCAGTTCGCCGATGTCGCGGCGGATGGCCATGAACTGGCCTACGATCTCGCCGGCGTGCAGCGAGCGCCGGAACCCCACCGTGGCGGTGCGGCAGAACCTGCAACCACGCTTGCAGCCCACCTGGGTGGAGAGGCAGACGGTACGCCTGGTGCCGTCGGGGATGTAGACCGACTCCACCGCCAGCCCGTCCCGCTCCAGTTCCATCAGGTAGCGGCGGGTGCCGTCGGGAGAATCGATACGGCGGCTGACGGTGAGCGGGATGCGGCTGTGGTGGGAAACGGCCAGTCGTTCCTGCAGTTCCCGGGAGAAGACGGTCATCTCGGGGAAACGGTCCTCGTTCCTGGCGTAGAGCCAGCGATAGAGCTGATCGCCGCGGAAGGCCTGCTCGCCCATCGACTCCATCACCTCGCGCAGAGCCAGCTTGTCGTGGCCCACCAGCCACACTTTCTCCGCGGTTTGGGCGGGTGGTTTTTGTGGCGGGGCGCTCACTTCTCTTCGCCGCCCTCGTCTTCCGAGGCAGGCGTGTCGGAATCGCTGTCCGCCGACCCGGCGCCGGATTCTTCCACGCTGATTCGCAGGGAGCGCAGGAACTGCTCGTCATCAGGGCTGACCTGGAACACCAGCTTGCTCTCCCCGTCGTCCTTGGGGATTTCAAGCGCATCGCCATTCGTTCCATCGGTGAGCTCAATTCTGGCCGCCGGAAGGGTGCGGGACGTTTCTTCGCCATCACCGGCGGATCTCGGGTTGAGGCCGATGGTGGCTTCGAGGATCAGGAAGATATCGTATCCTTCCTGGCGGATCCGGTCGATGGTGCCGGACAGGTCATCGGAAGCGGAGAGGCTGTCGTTGATCGCCTCGCCCATCTCCCGCAGCAGGCGTTTCATCTTGTTGTCCAGTTTCACGGTAACACTCTCTCTTCGGTCGTCGGATCGCCGTGTGCGGCGAAGTAAAAGTTCAATGAAATTATAGTGTTCACTCCGGAGAAGTGTCAACGAACCTGATCCCCGGGGCCCTGCTGGACGCTCTGTTCCGGCCGGTGGTATAGTGACCGGAACCGAGGCTATTGGGGTTCGAGGCGTGATTCCCGATGACATCTCTACTGAAGATCGAGAACCTGAGGACGCAGTTCCAGACCGCCGGGGGAGTGGCCCGGGCGGTTGACGGCCTGGACCTGGAGATCTCCGCCGGGGAGACCCTGGCCCTGGTGGGTGAATCGGGATGCGGGAAATCGGTGGCCGCACTTTCCATCCTCGGACTGGTGCCCCCCCCGGGCCGGATCGTCGGCGGGCGGATCCTCTGGGACGGCAAGGACCTGCGAACTCTCGCCCCGGCCGCCTACCGGCGGATCAGGGGCAACGAGATCTCGATGATCTTTCAGGAGCCTATGACTTCCCTCAACCCGGTGTTTTCGGTGGGCGAGCAGATTGCCGAGGTCCTCCGCCTGCACCGGGGCCTGGGCCGCAAGGAGGCCGCACGTGGCGCGGTGGAGGCGCTGGAAAGCGTCAGTATCGCTGATCCCGGGCGGCGCGCCGCGGAATATCCGCACCAGCTCAGCGGCGGTATGCGCCAGCGGGTGATGATCGCCATGGCCCTCTGCTGCGGCCCGCGGCTGATCATCGCCGACGAGCCCACCACCGCCCTCGATGTTACCATCCAGGCCCAGATCCTGCACCTGATCAACGGTGTTCAGGAACGCCGCGGTCTGGCCGTGCTGCTGATCACCCACGACATGGGAATCGTGGCCCAGACGGCTGACCGGGTGGCGGTGATGTATGCCGGCCGGGTTGTGGAGGAGGGGCCGGTGGTTTCGATCTTCGATGATCCGCTGCACCCGTACACCCGCGGCCTGCTGGCCTCGCTTCCCGGCGAGCCGCGGCCCGGCGGGTCCCCGGGGCAGGGTCGCCGGCTCCGGGCCATCGAGGGGACGGTGCCCGACCTGCTCCACCTGCCTGCCGGCTGTTCCTTCGAGCCCCGCTGCCCCCACCGCCTGCCCCGGTGCAGCGAAGGCCCGCCGGAGGTGGTGGAGCCGACACCGGACCGCCGTGTGCGCTGTGTCCTCCACGAGAAGGCGGTGGCGGGGAAGGAGGCCTCATGAACCGGGAGCGGTCCGCCCGGCCCCTGCTCAGCGTCCGGGGCCTGGTCAAGCACTTTCCCCTGCGGGGCCGGCTCAAGGTGCGCGCGGTGGACGGGGTGGACTTCGACCTGCAGGCCGGGGAAACCCTCGGCCTGGTGGGGGAGTCGGGCAGCGGAAAGACCACGGTGGGGCGCTGTGTGCTCCGTCTGGTGGAGCCCACCGGCGGCACGGTGCACCTCGACGGCGAGGACCTGCTGGCCTGTTCGGCCCGCCGGCTGCGCGCCCTGCGGCGCCGAATGCAGATCATATTCCAGGACCCGGCGGCCTCTCTCAATCCCCGGATGACCGTGGGCGCCATCGTCGGTGAGCCGCTGGCCATCCACCGCATCGTTCCCCGGGGCGAGGAACGCCGCCGCCGAGTGACCGCCCTGCTGGAACGCGTGGGCCTCGATCAGGGGTGCCTGGGGCGTTACCCCCACGAGTTCAGCGGCGGTCAGCGCCAGCGTATCGGCATCGCCCGGGCCCTGGCCCTCGACCCTGCGCTCATCGTGGCGGATGAGGCGGTCTCGGCTCTGGATGTGTCGGTGCGGGCCCAGGTGATCAACCTGCTCAGCGACCTGCAGCAGGAGCGGGGCCTCTCCTACCTCTTCATCGCCCACGACCTGCGGGTGGTGGAGCACATCTCCCACCGTATCGCCGTGATGTATCTGGGCCGCATCGTGGAGCTCGCCCCGGCATCGCAGCTGATCCGGGATCCCCGGCACCCCTACACCGTGGCGCTCAAGGACTCTGTGCCGGTGGCCGACCCGCATCGCGCCCTGCCGCCCCGTCCGCTGGAAGGCGAAATGCCCTCACCGGTGGAGCCGCCACCCGGGTGCCACTTCCACCTCCGCTGCCCGCTGGCCGAGGAAAAATGCCGGCGCAGGTCGCCTGAACTGCGGGAGATTGCTGAAGGACATCGGGTTTCCTGCCATCTGGCGTAGTGAGCCCTGACACTTCTTCAGCTTTCTTTATGAAACAAAACGGACTTGGACTGCGTATTCTCTTTGACTTCTGTGGCTTGATACGTTAGTGAGTGCGACCATGGCGGCAGGGGGTTGCCGCAGCCCGTCGCCCGCAGCGGGCGGCGCGGAATACTTCCGGAATACACGGTGAGGTGAGGATGCACATGGAGAAGAGAAACTCGTTTGCCGTCGGGATGATGCGCCCCGGCGCGGCGGCGCTGCTGCTGGTCGCGGCCATGTTCTTTCCGGTCACGGCGGCCGCGGAAGACGAGGGGGGAGTGCTGGAGCTCACCCTCAAGGACTGCATCGAAATCGCGCTAAAGAACAACCTGGACATCGAGGTGGCCCGCTACGACCCGCAGATCACCCACACGGCCATCGACCAGGCCTGGGGCACCTTCGACCCCAACATCTATCTTCAGGGCCGCAATACCGAGGAAGACCGTCTCTCCTATTTCGGCTACGAGGTGCAGGGCACGGAGGCTTCCCGCTGGCTGGCCACCGGATATGATCAGACTTTCACTCCGGGCACCAATGTCAGCTTCGACTTTTTCCTGCGCAGCAACACCTCCGAGGAGGAATTCCTCGGAGAACTCAATTCGTCCGACTCCTGGCTCGCCGATGCCCAGCTCACGGTGACCCAGCCCCTGCTGCGCAACTTTGGCAGGGATCTGAACAAGCGGGGCATCTACATCGCCCAGAACAACCTCGACATCTCCAACGAGCAGTTTCGCGGTGAGGTGATCGAAGTCCTGAACGGCGTGCAGGCTGCCTACTGGAACCTCAAGTACACCATTGGTTGGCTCGGGGTGCAGCAGCAGTCGCTCAAGCGGGCCCAGGACCTCTATGATCTGAACAAGGTCAAGGTGGAAGTGGGCGCGTTGCCGCCCATCGAGATCACCACCGCCGAGGCGGAAGTGGCGGCGCGGCAGGTGGCGATCATCACCGCCGAGAACGATGTCCGGGAGGCCAAGGACAACCTGCGCCAGGTGCTCAACCTGGCCCAGGAGCTGTCCGATTGGGAGCGGGACGTGATCCCGGTGGACGACGCCGTATTTGAACCGGTGGAATTGGACTGGAAACAGGAGGTCGAGGAGGCCTTTGCCAACCGTCCCGATCTCTCCCAGGCCCGTCTCGGACTGAAGAACTGGCAGATCGATATCGAGTTCCGCGACAACCAGATCAAACCGGAACTCAACCTCGAGGCCGGGTATGGCCACGCCGGCCTGGACCAGGACCGGTTTGATCAGGAGACCGGCGAACTGGTCAACAACGCGAGCCTCAGCAACGCTCTGCAGGGGATGGTGGACGGCGACCTGATGGACTGGCACGTGGGCGCCACCTTCTCCATGCCGCTCCGCAACAGGACGGCCAAGGCCAATTACGCCGCGGCCAAACTGGAGAAGACCCGGGCCGAGCTCTCCCTGCGCCGCCTGGAGCAGCAGGTGGTGGTGGAAGTCCGTTTCGCCATCCGGACGCTGTTGACGTCATCCGAACAGGTGGAGGCCTCGAGAATTTCGGTCCGCCTGGCTGAAGAAAAGCTGGCCGCCGAGGAGAAGAAATTCGAAAACGGCCTGAGCACCAGCTACAATGTGCTCCTGATGCAGGAGGACCTGGTCGAGCAGCAGTTTGAGTACGGCCGTGCACTGCTCGACTTCAAAAAAGCCGGATACGGTCTCGAGGCGGCCAAGGGCACCCTGCTCGACTATGTTGGCGTCGAACTGGCTCCGGGACCTGGTGACGCATAGATTCGGGTGCGGTCAAACCATGCTGATCAGTATCGAATCCCTGGCCAAGGACTACCTGCTGGGTTCAACCCGGGTCGAGGCGCTGCGCGGCCTCGACCTGGCGGTGGAGCCGGGTGAGTACCTGGCCATCATGGGCCCCTCCGGTTCGGGCAAGTCGACCCTGATGAACCTCATCGGCTGTCTCGACACGCCCACCCGCGGTTCATACCACCTGGAGGGGAAAGAGATCTCCTCCCTCGATGACCGGCAGCTGGCCGCCATTCGCAACCGCAAGATCGGTTTCATCTTCCAGACGTTCAACCTGCTGCCACGGATGAGTGCCCTGCAGAACGTGGAACTGCCCCTGGTCTACCGGGGCCTGCCGCCGGCCCGGCGCCGCCGGGCGGCCACCGAGGCACTGCGGGCGGTGGGGCTGGCCGACCGGGCCTCACACCGCCCCAGCGAACTCTCCGGCGGGCAGCGCCAGCGTGCCGCCATCGCCCGCGCCCTGGTGATAAAACCCTCCCTGCTGCTGGCCGACGAGCCCACGGGCAACCTGGACAGCGTCACCGGCGGCGAGATCCTCGACCTCTTCGACCGGCTCAACCGGGAGGGGCAGACGGTGATCCTGGTCACCCACGAAGACGAAGTGGCCGAACGGGCCCGCCGCAGGGTGGTGCTCCGGGACGGCCGCATCCGGTCCGACGTCCACGCGGCGTGACCTGCCCAAACACCCTTTCCTGCCACCCATTACCTTGACACGCTTTTTCGGGGTGTGCTATAACATTTGCTCCGAATTGCATTGATTGTGAATCGGTAAAAGTTCATTAAAATCATAATTTTAAGCACAGAAACACATCCAAGAAAGGAGGTGTGGGTCAGGAGCTAGAGCCGTCTTTTCCTGTCAGGGTTCAACCATACTGCCGTATGGTGAGTCCTGATCGAGCAAACGTTTTCCCCCTGATGCGTGATGATCGGTTATAATCATGCACAGAGAGGGAGGCTGAACTGAAAACTGCTCCAACGTCCGCCGTCGTGGCCGTAAAACTGCAAGTCCCTGTTTTTCACGGCGGGTGTGACGGACAACTCTTCCATGCCGGAGCTGCACAGCCTGTCGTTAAACAAACGCAGCGTCTAGGAGGTATCCATCTTGTTCAATGTCATTGACAGTTTTCTTCTGAAATACATTCGCGACGGCGGTCCGGTAATGTATGCCCTGGTGTTCGCATCCATCATCGCGCTCGGCTATACCATCGAGCGTTGGTGGGCGCTGCACAAGGCGAAAATCAATACCGCCGAGTTCACCGGCAAACTGCGCACCGTCCTGCTGAAGAAGGACGTCAAGGGCGCTGTCCGGCTCTGCGAGAACTACCGCGGACCCATCGCCTCGATCCTCAAGGCCGGCCTGCTCAAGTATGGTTCTCCCAAAGAAGACATCGAGAAGACCATCGAAACCGCGGCGATTCACGAGATGGCCCGCCTGGAGCGCGGTCTCAACGTTCTGGCCTCCATCGCCAACGTCGCCCCGATCCTCGGCTTCCTCGGCACCGTCACCGGCATGATCAAGTCCTTCGACCAGATCGCCAAGGCCGGGTTGAACAACCCCGCCGCCGTGGCCGCCGGTATCTCCGAGGCGCTGATCACCACTGCCTCCGGTCTGATCATTGCTGCTCCGACCCTGATGGTCTACAACTACTTCACCACCAAAATCGGCAAGTTCGTCCGCGAGATGGGATCCAGTTCCAACATCCTGCTCGAAACGTTCGCCGAGATGGACAAGAAGGCGTAGCCAGGCCCGTATGGTCTTTCCATACACTCCAAGGAGTGCCCGATGAAAAAATTAGAGACCAAACCCATCGAGGCAAACATCCCTACGGCTTCCATGGCGGACATCGCCTTCTTGCTGATCATCTTCTTCATGGTGACCACGGTCTTCACGGTTGACCGGACCAACGTCAACCTGCCCCTGTCGATGAAACGTGAAGAGGTGCCCAAGGGCGCCGCGGTGGTCACGATCACCATTGACCAGATGATGAAGTTCTCCGGCGGACGCGAGGAGAGTTTCGTCATCAGCAGCGCGGAGGACCTGATCTCCCTCGCCGCTGCCGAGGTGGCCAGCAACAGCTTGCACCCCTTCGTGATCAAGGCTGACGGGGAGGTGCCCTACCGGGCGGTTGACGAAGCTATGGACCGGCTGAAGCAGGCTGGCGTCCAGGTATTGATCCTGCTCACCAACCAGGAAACCGTAGATGGGGCCTGAGTCGGCCTTCTGACGGGGGATGTGCGATGCTAAATTTGAAAAAACGAACCATCGATTCGGAGATTCCATCTTCGTCGATGGCCGATATCGCCTTCCTGCTGATCGTGTTCTTCATGGTCACCACTGTGTTCAGCGCCACCCGCGGCCTGGAATTCCAGGTTCCGCGCGAGGATGACGCCATAGTCATCGAGCCTGAAGAGGCGGTGCTCATCGTCATCGGTCCCGACACCAAATTGACGGTGGACGGCGACCCGATGGAACTCGACGGCGTGCTCGCTTACCTGGCCCCGAAACTGGCCAGGAACCCGAACAAGCCGGTGATCCTCCAGACCGATCCCAAGGCGCCATACTACGCCATGGTGAGCGTGATGGATGAACTGCAGCAGGGGAAGGAAAAGCTAAAGCTTGTAAAGGATATCAACGTAGCCATACCCACTCAGCGAGAGATCGAGGAGCAGTGGGGCGGTTTAATCTGAAGTTTGCTCATACAGAGGGGTTTAAATGGCTGGGCAAGAAAAGGACAAAATCCAGACGGGAAAACCAGCCGATTCCGCGCCCGAACCACAGTCGACGAGCGTGGAAGCGATGTTCCTGGACGACGAAGAGAACAAACCACTCAAAGTCGCCCTGCTGATTGCCATCGCTCTCCATCTGCTCCTCTTCTGGTGGAACCTCTGGCCCGATTTTTCCGTGGCAGCCATGGCCAAGGAGGATAAAAAGATCATCCTGGTCAAGCGCTTCATTCCCAAGAAGCCGCCGCCACAGAAAAAAGAGCTCCAGAAGATGAAGTCGAAAAAGGTGCCGATTCCCGATCCCACTCCGGACGAACCGGAACCGATCGTGGAAGCGGAGCCCGAGCCCGAACCCGAGCTCAACCTCGACGATGACTTCATCATCGGGATCCCTGAAGGGCCGCCGGTGCCGGACGGACCGGTTCGTGCGGGATTTGGTGCCACCACACCGGTGGTGATCCACAGGGTGGACCCGGTCTACCCGGAACTGGCACGACGGGCCAAAGTCCAGGGAACGGTAATCCTGGAAGCGATCATCAAACGGGACGGAACGGTGGGGGATATCAAGGTCCTCCGTTCACTGGGGAAACTTGGTTGTGACCAAGCTGCGGTGGCAGCGCTGAAAAATTGGCGCTTTACGCCCGGTGAGATGAACGGCCATCCGGTGGACGTGATCATGACCCTGACCATCAAGTTCGTCCTCGAGTGACGCGTGGCCGGTTATAACGGTTTTGATATCTGCTGAGTTTTACGGGTCCCCAGGGGCCCTGCCGGGCCGGTGCGGGTACCTGCCGCACCGGTCACCGGCCAAAATCCCGGCTCGCATGGCCGGGATTTTGCTTTTTCGGAGCAACACCATGGCGTTCGAAGGATATCTCAGCGGCCTGCAGCTTCAGGACCTTCTGCAATTGGCCTCCGGGTCGAGGAAGACGGGCATGTATCGCTTCCGCGGGCGGGACGGCGGGCGGGGACGGGTCTACTTCTACCAGGGACAGGTGGTCCACGCTGAATCCGAGGAGGGCGGGACGGTCGTCGAGGGCGAGACGGCCCTGGGCCTGCTTGCTCTCTGGGATGGGGGCCGGTTCGAGTTCGTGCCGGGTGCGGTTACCGGGAAGAAGACGATCACCCGCGGGATCACCACGATCCTGCTCGAGGCGGCCCGCCGGCGTGACGAAGCGATGATGCGGCGCTAGATCCCTTCTCCGTCATCCACCACAGCCGGGGCGGCCGGACGGTCGTAAGGTTTGCGCTCGATAACCGAGGTTTCCAACTCGCCGTGGCACATCACGGTGTAGTGCTCGGTTTCGGTATACCCTACAAAGACGATGCTCCGCTCGGACCAGTTGGTGAAATACTCGTTGATCCGGGTGTGCCACTGGCAAGCGGTCTTCTTGGCCGTCTCCACGTCAACGATGTTCTCCGGTGATCCGTAGAGGGTCATTGTGTGCGACCCCTCGTGGACCTTGATGTGGATCAACTGGAGCGGATCCAGGTCGCTGGCGAGGTAGATTTTGTTGGCCACCGTGCGGGCCTTCACCGTGTCGCCGGACCAGAACTTGCTCTGCTTGCGCATGGTCCAGGCACCGGAATGGATCCAGCCGGTCATGCCGCTGGGCGTGTGGGTGGCCTTGCCCCATTTGTCCTGTACCTCGAGCAGGTTCAGGTGGTCCCCCTCCCGGACCTGGGTCAGCACCTGGCTGTCGTCGGAAGGGCTCTCCAGCAACAGGGCATCCATGGTGGCCAGGCAGAGTTCGTCATCCTTGGGCGGGTCCGAGGAGAAGACGATTGACTTGGACTCCACTTCCGATTTGCAGCAGACCAGACAGAGACAGATCGCTGCAACGACAACCAGGAGTGCCGTGTTCTTCATGGGACCCCCCCTTTGAATGTTCCTATTTCTTGATTGACCGACCAATTTTGTTAATTAAATCTAACACCCGTGAGGAAGAACTGTCAAGGAACTGATTTCCGGATTATAATATACAATAGGATACGAAATCGGGTCGACCGGGGTTCCGGGTCACCTTCCATCCCCGCGAAACAGGGGATTGTGGTATGATGCCGGTTCGCTGGCACGGCCCGGTGCCGGCGCGGAGATGAATGAACTGCAAACTTCAACGAGGCAGGATAAAGATGAAGATCTTTCGTTACGCTCTTATCGCATTGATTTTTCTAGGCTTTGCCTTGGGGTTCCAGGCTGCTCCCGAACTCTACGCCGACTACAAGGAAGCGGTCCAGAAATACCAGCAGGGCCAGTACGTGGAAGCCGCGGCGGCTTTCCGGGCCGAGGTTGAGGCGTTCCCCAACTGGTGGTTCGTCCAGTATTACCTCGGGAAGTGCAACCTCAAGCTGGAGAAATACGACCAGGCACTGATCGAGTACAACAAGGCCAAGGGCCTGGCCAAGGAGGATCAGGAGGTCTTCGCCACCGGTTACGACATCGCCCAGGTCTACTACAAGCAGAACAAGCTCTCCGCCTCCCTCGACGCGTTGAAGGCGGTGGAAGGGGCGGCCACCCAGGATGCCGAAAAGAAGTCGCTGTACGGCCTGATGGGCAACATCTATTACAGCCAGAAGAAATACGGTGATGCGGTGCCGGTACTGGAACGGAGCGCCGCGGTGAGCGATGACCCCAAACTGCTGTTCAAGATCGGCTACAGCTATTACAGCCTTGGTGAATACGAGAAGGCTTACCAGACGCTGAACCAGGCGGTGACCAAGGATTCGAAAAATACCAGCGCCCGCTACTGGATGGGGGTTACGGCCCTGACCCTGGGGCGGACCTCCACCGACAAAAGCAAGAAGAGCGAGTGGTACAACAAGGCGGTGACCCAGGGTGAGCAGTTGACCCGGCTGAAGCCAGGCGACACCAAGTACATTGGCCTTACCGGCCAGGCCTACCTGGGGGCCAAGCAATACGACAAGGCCATCGCCCAGTTCAGAAAGGCGCTGCAGTCCGACCCTGGTGACTGCCAGAGCCAGCACAACCTGGCCAATGCCCTGCTGGGCAAGAAGAGCTTTGGCGAGGCCGAGGCGGCATTCAAAAAAGTGATCCAGTGCAAGCCGGGTGATGCGTCGGCCTACAATTCGCTGGGCTACATCTACGAGCAATTTTCCAAGGACTTCGCCCAAAAGGCCAAGAAGGATTCTTCGCAGTATGATGCGGCCGTCCGCAACTGCGACCTTGCCCTGACCAACTACGAGAAATCGCGGCAGAAGAAGTCCAGTTCGGCGGTCTCAACGGCCATCGCGAGGGTGCAGGGCAACCGTGAGATCTACGCGGGGAACAAGACCACCGACACCGAGAACCAGGCCATCGCCGAGGCGAACAGGATTGCCGAGGAGGAGAACCAGAAACTGGTGGACGAGTTTGGTGACGAGGTGCTCGAGGCCGGTGAAGTGATTCCCGACACGGACGAGAGTGGAGATTTTCCCGACCCCGATGCCGAATAGCTCCAGCGCGTCTTTTCTGCCACGTTGAAAGTAGAACGCCGTCCCCATGGGGATGGCGTTTTTTTTACCCTATCTCACCACCCGCTTGATCAACTGCTGGTACTGCTCTTCAATATGCGGCCAGGCGTAGGTCTGCTCACAGTAACGCCGGCCGCTGCGCCCCAGGGCCATGCAGAGCGCGTCATCCTGGAGCAGCAGCTCCATGGCGTAGAGGAACTCGTCGAAGCTGCTGTACCACAATCCGCCATTGGCCCGGGTCACTTGCCCGCGCAGCACGTCGCAGCGGCCGTTGACCAGCGCCGGCGTTCCCATGGTCCAGGCCTCCAGAACCACCATGCAGAGGCTCTCGTAGAGCGAGGGCATCAGCAGGAAGCGGCTGCCGGCCAGCGCCGAGAACTTCTCCTCTTCGGAGACGAAGCCGAAGTGCCGGATCCCCGGGTGGCGGGGGATCTCCATCACCGGCTTGCCGATCACCACCAGGGGCGGGCAGTCCGGTCGCTCGCCGGCGTAGCGCATGTAGTGGGCGAACATCTGCCGGCAGCCCTTGTTCTCGTCCACCCGTCCAAGGTAGAGGATGTAGCCGTTCTCGGAGAGTCCGTGCCGCTTGTGGAACAGGGTGCGGTCCACCTCTCCCGGCCAGGTGTCCATCCCGCCGATCACGTCCCCGGGGACGTCACGGTTGCCGGAGATCGATTCGATCAGCTCTTTCTCCTCCGGCGTGAGGTAGACGATGCCGCCGGGCAGGCGGAAGAAGTCGCGGAATATTTCCAGGTCGATCACCGGGTCGTGCTCTGCCGTGGGGACCAGGATCGCCCGGTCGGCCACCTGGGGCAGACCGTGGAAAGTGATGTAGTAACGGTAGGAGAAGAAGATGAACAGGTCGTGGTCCCGCCGGTGCCTGCCGATGTGGCGGACCAGCGCCGGGCTGTACGGACCCTCCTCCTGCAGCCACTTCAGTTCCTGGCGCCGGGTGTGCGGATTGTTGAGGATGAACTCCTGGATTCTGCCGAACCGCCTGGGGTTGCGGGGTTTGGCCACCGGAAAGCGGCGCACCGGGATGCCGTTGACCGTCTCGGTGCCCGGTTCCAGCTGGTTGGCCCAGGTGACGTAGTCCACGGCGCAGGTAGTGAGCACCTCCACCTCGTGCTCCCGGGCCAACCGTTCGGCCACCCTCCGGCAGAGCATCTCGGCGCCGCCGGCGATGGATTCGCCGTAGCGCTGGATGATAAAGGCGATCTTCATTGGCCGCTGTCCCCGGGGTCGGCCACCAGCCGGTCGATGTGGTCCAGGGCGTCCGTTCGCAGTTCCTCCTCCCCCGGGCCACCACGGGCCCGGAGGACCCGCTCCAGGTGGGCCACCTTCCGTTCGGTGCGCACCTGCTCCAGCAGCAGGTGGTGGACCACGGTGCGCAGGTAGGTGTTGATTTCGGCCTGGCGGTAGACCAGGGGGTTGCCCAGCATCACACTGAAACGCCTCATCACCTTCTTGACCCAGCCCACCATTCGGCCGGCGACCCCGACCCGGTGGCTGTCCATGGAGAACTGGCCGGTGAGGTTCCACTGTTCGCCTTCCAGCCGCATCTCCTGCAGCAGACTTGGCCGGATACGGGTCTCGGTGATCAGCGCTTCCAGGCGCCCGGCCACCGCGGCCTCCTCCTCTTCGGCAGTGGGCACCGCCCCGCCGCTCTCGCGGATCAGCCGGCGGATGGCCTCCATCAGGGCGGACACGTCGGGGTGCTGGTTGTCGGGCGGTTCTGGCTGTTCGGTGGTCATGCTCCGGTCACCCGTCAAAATATGTGGGCCAGCCTGGACCAGTAGATGATCAGGATCACGGTGGTGGTCCAGAGCAGGATGTTGATCAGCAGCGGACGGTCGGTGAGCAGGGTCAGCGAGGGATTCCCTCCTTGCTCTTTACGGTGAATCAGGTAGAGGTAGCGGAAGATGCCGTAGATGACAAAGGGGATGGTCAGGTGCAGCTGGGCGGTGTCGAACTTCTGTATGGTCTCGTCGGCCATGGTGTAGAGCGCGTAGGCCATCAGGGTGGAGGCGGTGACCACGGCGATCATCTGGTCCAGCAGATACGGGCTGTACTCGTCGAGAATCTGGCGGTGGCCGGTGGCCGCGTCGGCCAGCTTCACCAACTCGTCCCGCCGCTTGCAGAGCCCGAGGAAGAGGGCCAGCAGGATGGTGCAGACCAGCAGCCAGGCCGAAATGCGCACGTCGATGACCACCGCGCCAGCGATGGCCCGCAGCACGAAGCCCACGGCGATGAGCAGCACGTCGAGGATGACGATGTTCTTCAGATAGAGGGAGTAGGAGAGAAAGAGCAGCAGGTAGACCAGGCAGACGATGAAGAAGCCGCGGTCCAGGACCCAGGCGGCGGACAGCGCCACCACGATGATCAGTGCCGCGGTGATCATGGCCACCCGCGGGCTGAGCAGGCCGGCGGCGATGGGCCGCTTGCACTTCACCGGGTGGATGCGGTCCCGTTCCACGTCGCAGATGTCGTTGATCAGGTAGACCGCACTGGAGAGCAGGCAGAAGACGGCAAAGGCCGCCATGGCGGTGAGCAGGCTGGGCACATTGAACAGGCTGGCCGAAAAGACCAGGCCGGCAAAGATGACCAGGTTCTTGGTCCACTGCTTGGGACGCAGCGAGGTGACGATGTGCTTCAGCATTGAGAGTCCTGATGTATTTCCGGAAATGATGTTCAAAACAATATTTTAAACGCAATGGGCATTTTACCGCAATGCGCAACAAACAAGGGGGACGTACTTGCATTCTTGCGTTTCCCGAAGGAAACGCAAGAATGCAAGTACGTCCCCAAATTTCTGACGATTCTGTTCATCAGCCTTGCGGTCCGGTTTCCTCAAAAGAGTGGATTGAACCCGTTATTTTCCACTCTAAAAAAGAGGCGAATGGATCCCATTTTGTCGATTTTCAGCGTGCTTGTGTATCATTTCACAAGTTCGTTGACACCTTTTGGGCGGTGTGCTAGATTTCCGGTGTCCTGAAGATATTGCGCCCGGCGCATCTGTCGGGCGCTCCTTTTTTTATTGGCACGTTTGACTGAGGACGGGCCGCTCTGATGCTCGCTGAATTCCTCCCCATCGGTGTGGTTTTGCTGCTCGGCATCCTGGTGGCTGCCGGTCTGCTGCTGGTCTCCAACCTTCTGGGCCAGAAAAAGCCAAGTCCTGCTAAAAATGCAGTTTACGAGTGCGGTGCGCCGCTGATCGAGGGAGCTCGCAAGCGCTATCCGATCAAATTCTTTCTCATTGCCATGATGTTCATCCTCTTCGACATTGAAGTGGCGTTCCTCTTTCCCTGGGCCGTGGTCTTCCGCAAACTGGGCCTCTTCGGCTTCGTGGAAATGGCCGTCTTTGTCGCCATTCTCCTGGTGGGTTTCATCTACATCTGGAGGAAGGGAGGCCTGGAATGGGAATAGAAACCATCGGCGGAGACTCCTTTGTCACCACCACCATCGATGCGGTGGCCAACTGGGGGCGCAAGAACTCGCTCTGGCCCCTGCCGTTCGGCACCGCCTGCTGCGGCATCGAGATGATGTCCGGGCTGGCCTCACGTTTCGACATCTCCCGGTTTGGCGCCGAGGTGGTCCGCTTTTCGCCGCGCCAGGCCGACCTGCTGATCGTGGCCGGCACCATCTGCATCAAGATGGCCCCGGTGATCCGTACTGTCTGGGAGCAGATGATGGAACCCAAGTGGGTCATCTCCATGGGCGCCTGCGCTTCTTCCGGCGGCATCTACAACACCTACAGCACGGTGCAGGGCGTGGATCACGTGATCCCGGTGGACATTTACATCCCTGGTTGCGCCCCGCGGCCGGAAGCGCTGCTCGACGCGCTGCTCAAACTGCAGGACAAGATCAAGAAAGAAACGGTGCTGGACCGGAAGAACGTTCCGGCCGCCGAACGGAAACGGATCATGGAAGAGGGAAGCAGGGAAACTGACGGTGACTACACCGCCTGGCCCCGCAAGCCCGAGTAGGACCAATGGAACTGGCGACGATCATCGACAAACTGAAGGAAGCGCTGCCCGGGGCGGTGCTGGCCAGCCGCGAGGGCTTTGGTGACACCACGCTCACCATATACCCGCCGGAGATCCGCGAGGTCTGCCGCTGGCTGAAGGAGAACACCGAGGCGCCCTTCAACCTCTTTCTCGACGTTTGTGGCCAGGACCGTTTCCCCAAAGAACCTCGCTACCGCGTGATCTACCATCTATACGCCTTCCCGGCCAACCTGCGGCTCCGCCTGGAGGTGGAGGTTGGTTCAGACAATATTGAAATCGACTCGGTGACCCCGGTCTGGAAGGGCGCCGACTGGTTCGAGCGGGAAGTCTTCGACATGTTCGGGGTCCGCTTCAGCGGTCACCCCGACCTGAGAAGGCTCCTCTCGCCAGACGAATACGGTGACCACCCGATGCGCAAGGACTTCCCCCTGGAGGGCAAGTTCCGCATCGAATCGCCCGACGACCTGCACCCTTGGGAAACCGGCCGCCCCGGCGGCGGCAAAACCGGGGAGACGGTATAAAGACCGATGCACGTTGACGTTGAACAGCAAGAGGGAATGCCTTCCGACCGGATGGTGCTCAACCTCGGCCCCTCCCACCCGGCGATGCACGGCACGCTGCGGGTGGTGGTGGAGCTCGAGGGCGAGATCATCAAGAAGGCCACCCCGGAGATCGGCTACCTGCACCGCGGGATGGAGAAACTCTCCGAATACCGCACCTACCCGCAGATCCTGCCGCTCACCGACCGGCTGAACTACGTTTCGGCGCTGATGAACAACATCGGCTACATCATGGCCGTGGAGAAACTGCTGGGCATCGAGGTCACCCCGCGGGCCCAGCGGGTGCGGCTGATCCTCTGCGAGCTCTCGCGCATCGCCGACCACGCTGTTTGCGTGGGGATCAACGCGGTGGACATCGGAGCCATGACCCCGTTCCTCTACATCTACCACCAGCGCGAGATCATCTACGACATCTTCGAAAAACTCACCGGGGCCCGGCTGCACTACACCTACCCCCGGGTGGGCGGGATGGCCAACGATATCTATCCCGGCTTCGAGGACGAGATCAAGGCCTTCATGGAGGGTTTCCCCAAGCCGCTGGACGACCTGGAATCGCTGCTGACCCGCAACCGCATCTGGGTCGACCGGACCCGCGACGTGGGAAAAATCAGCGCCGAGGACGCCCTGGACTACGGTTTCACCGGGCCCTGCCTCCGTGCCGCCGGCGTGCCCTACGACATCCGGCGTGACCGGCCCTATCTGGGTTACGAGGACTTCGACTTTCAGGTGCCGGTGGGGACCAACGGCGACATCTACGACCGCTACCTGGTGCGCATCGAGGAGATGCGCCAGAGCCTCGAGATTCTCCACCAGGCCATCAAGGGCATCCCCGAGGGGCCGATCAACATCGACGATCCCAAGCTCTTCCTTCCCGACAAGAAGTTGGTCTACACCCAGATGGAAGAGCTGATCCACCACTTCAAGATCATCATGCACGGCGTGCAGCCGCCAAAGGGCGAGTGTTACTTCAGCACCGAAGCGGCCAACGGCGAGCTGGGCTTCTACATCGCCAGCGAGGGCGGGCCAAAGCCCGACCGCCTGCACATCCGAGGGCCATGTTTCGCCATCTACCAGGCGTTCCCCAAAATGATCGAGGGTCGGTTCATCGCCGACGTCATCGGCATCCTGGGCAGCCTGAACATCATTGCCGGAGAGTTGGACCGTTGAGCGAGAGCGAACAGCTACAAACTGACGCCGGCTGGAGCGCCGAGACCGACGAGTTGATCTCCCGGCTGCTGGGCAACTATCCGGACAAGATGGCCGCCCTGCTGCCGGTGCTCACCGCCGTCCAGCGAGAGAAGAACTGGCTCTCCCTGGCCGTCATGGACAAGATCGCCGAGCGGTTGGAGTTGAGCCCGCGGCATGTCTACGGCGTGGCCACTTTCTACACCATGTACAACACCGAACCGGTGGGGAAGTGGCACCTGCAGTTGTGCCAGAATCTCTCCTGCTCGCTGGTTGGCGGGGTACAGATTCTCGCGCACCTGCAGCAGAAACTGGGCATCAGCGCCGGGCAGACTACCGCTGACAAGCGATTCACCCTGACCACCGTCGAGTGCCTCGGTTCCTGCGGCAGCGGGCCGGTGCTGCAGATCAATGACGTGTATCACGAGAACCTGACCATCGAAAAGGTGGACGAAATACTGGAGGGCCTGGACTGATCTCCGGGCGCCGAGAATCATGGCTGACGAGCTGATCCTGCTGAAAAACGACGGCAACCCGGACGCGCGGGCCCTGGGCTTCTACAAGGCCGGCGGCGGGTACCAGGCGTTGGAAAAGGCCCTGGCCATGCAGCCGGACCAGATCACCGAAGAGGTGAAAAAGGCCGGGGTGCGGGGCCGCGGCGGCGCCGGGTTCCCGGCCGGGGTCAAGTGGGGTTTCGTGCCCAAGCAGGCGCCCAAGCCGAAGTATCTCTGCTGCAACGCCGACGAGGGCGAGCCAGGCACCTTCAAGGACCGGGCGCTGATGGAGTGGGACCCGCACATGCTGCTCGAGGGCATGGTCATCGCCTGTTACGCCATCGGCATCCACACCGCCTACATCTACATCCGCGGCGAGTTCCACTGGATCACCCTGATCCTGGAGCAGGCCATCGAGGAGGCCCGGGCGGCGAACCTGCTGGGCCCGAACATCCTCGGCAGCGGTTTCGACTGCGAAATCTACATGCACGAGGGTGCCGGCGCCTACATCTGCGGCGAGGAGACGGCGCTGATCGAATCCCTCGAGGGCAAGCGGGGCCAGCCGCGCCTCAAGCCGCCCTTCCCGGCGGTGGTGGGCGTTTTTGGCGGGCCGACGGTGGTGAACAACGTGGAGACGCTCTGCTGCGTGCCGCACATCATCACCCGCGGCGCCGACTGGTTCACCTCCATCGGCCCCGAGCGCAACGCCGGGCCGAAGATCTTCCCGGTGAGCGGACACGTGCGCAAGCCCGGCAACTACGAACTGCCCATGGGCACGCCGCTTCGCGAGATCATCTTCGACGTCTGCGGCGGTATCCCCGGTGACAAAAAGCTCAAGGCGGTGATCCCGGGCGGGTCGTCCACGCCGGTGCTCAGCGCCGACGAAGTGGACGTCAACATGGATTTCGACAGCCTGGCCGCCATCGGTTCGATGTTCGGCGCCGGCTCGATCATCGTCATGGACGAGACCACCTGCATGGTGCGGGCGTTGACGGTGCTGACCCGGTTCTACGCCCACGAGTCGTGCGGCCAGTGCACGCCGTGCCGCGAGGGCGTGCCCTGGATGCATGACATCCTCAAGCGCATCATGCGCGGCGAGGGCAAGCCCGAAGACCCTGACCTGCTGCTGGACATCTGCGTCAACATCGAGGGCAACACCATTTGCCCCCTTGGCGACGCCGCGGTGGGTCCGGTGCGCAGCTTTGTGCAGAAGTTCAGAAGTGAATTTGATTCCTACATCGAAAACGGCAAGTCGTCCATCGGCGACGGCGGTTTCGATTTTCGCCCGGGAGACTGAGGCGTGGCCACGATCACCATCGACGGACAGCAGGTTGAAGTCGCCGACGACGCCACCATCATGAAGGCGGCGGAAACGTTGGGGGTCTATATCCCGCACTTCTGCTACCACCCCGGCCTGTCGATTGCCGGCAACTGCCGGATGTGCCTGGTCGAGGTGGAGGGCGCGCCCAAGCTGCTGGCCTCCTGCTGCTCGCCGGTCCGCGACGGAATGGTGGTGCTGACCGGCTCGGAGAAGGTAGTCAAGGCCCGCAAGGGGATCATGGAGTTCCTGCTGATCAACCACCCGCTGGACTGCCCGATCTGCGACCAGGCCGGCGAGTGCGTGCTGCAGGACTACAGCTACGACTACGGCGACGGGCACAGCCGCTACAGCGAGGAGCGGCAGCGCCACACCCGCGAGAACGTCGGCAGCACCATGGTCCGCGACATGAACCGCTGCATCGCCTGCACCCGCTGCGTGCGCTTCTTCCAGGAAGTCACCGGCGAGGACGAATACAACGTCTTCCTGCGGGGCGGGAAAACCGAGGTGGGCACCTACGGCGACCACGAGGTGGGAACCAAGTTCATCGGCAACGCCGCCGAGATCTGCCCGGTGGGCGCGCTGACCCTGCGCGACTCCCGCTTCAAGTGCCGGCAGTGGCTCTTCGAGAACGCCGACTCGGTCTGTCCCTATTGCGCCAACGGCTGCCGCATCGTCATCGACTACCACAAGGACGTGGTGCACCGTTTCCGCTCCCGACCCGACCCCGAGAAGGGCCGCTGGTGGATCTGCGACGAGGGCCGCTTCGGCTTCCACCGGATCAATGACCGGGAAGCCCGCATTGCCAAGCCGATGATCCGCCGGGACGGCAAGCTGGTGGAAGTGTCCTGGGACGGGGCTTTCACCTTTATCGGCGAGCGGCTGGAGACCATGGCCGCCAACAATGCCAAAACTCTGGCCGTCGGTTCGGGGCACTGCAGCAACGAGGACAACTACGCTTTGAAGCGTTTTGCCGCGGACTGCTTGAAGACGGACAGTGTCCGCTTCAAGTCGTGGCCGCCGCCCTGGGTCACCCCGGGAGAGAAGGACCCCAAGGACCTCTTCATCGAGCCGGACAAGCAGGCCAACGCCGCTGGCGCCGGCGCCCTGGGCCTGGAGGCCGACCCGGGTCTGGCCAAAACCTGGGACGAACTGGCCGCGGGTGCATTCAATGCGCTCTACGTCATGGGGGCCGACCTGCTGCGCGGTGATACGGACGTTCCGCGTGACCCCAAGGTGCTGGAAAAACTGGGCTTGATCGTTGTCCAGGACGTCTTCCACGGTCCGATGACCGAACTGGCCCACGTGGTGCTGCCGGCCCTCGCCTTCAGCGAGCGGCACGGCACCTACACCAACTGCCATGGCGAGGACCAGGAGTTCTTTGCCGGGCCGTACCCCTCGGGCAGCAGCGCCCTGGCCGACTGGGAGATCCTGGCCCGGCTGGGCCGCCACCTGGGGGTCGATTATATCTGGACCGGGTTCCGCGAGGTGCCCTGGCGCGACGAGCGCAAAGAGGACTGAACCGTTAGACGGGTATTATGGATAAGCTGACCGAAATCCTGCTCTCCGATGCCGGTGTCACCGTGATCAAGGCGATGATCGTCTACTTCGCGATACTGATGACCGTACCGGTGATGGTCTATGTCGAGCGGCGGGGTGCGGCCCTGATCCAGGACCGCCTGGGGCCCAACCGGGTGGGACCGTTCGGTCTGATTCAGCCTTTCGCCGACATGGTCAAGCTGATGTTCAAGGAGGAGTTCGTCCCCTTCAAGGCTAACCGGCTGCTCTACCTCCTCGCCCCGGCCCTGGCCCTGATCCCGGC
The DNA here is from genome assembly GCA_965531145.1 of uncultured bacterium. Lineage (GTDB taxonomy): Bacteria > Acidobacteriota > JAQAZP01 > JAQAZP01 > JAQAZP01 > JAQAZP01. Next base: position 21,015 of record CBESOE010000038.1, read on the forward strand.
CGGAATGACCTTTGCCGTGATCCCCTTCGGCACCGAGATTACCATCGGCGGGATCACCATCCCCCTGCGTGCCGCCGACCTCAACGTGGGCATCCTCTACATTTTTGCCCTGACCTCCCTCGGGGTCTACGGCATCATGATGGCCGGCTGGTCCTCGAACAACAAATTCTCGCTGATGGGCGGCCTGCGTTCCTCGGCGCAGATGATCAGTTACGAACTCTCCATGACCCTGGCCGCGGTGGGGGTGATCATGGCCACCGGCTCCCTGCGTCTCGGTGCCATCGTCGAAGCCCAGACCCCGCTCTGGTTCTGCGTGCCGCTGTTCATCGGTTTCATCGTCTTCCTGGTGGCCAGCTTCGCCGAGACCAACCGCCTGCCCTTTGACATGCCCGAGGCGGAGAACGAACTGGTGGGCGGCTACCACACCGAATACAGCTCCATGCGCTTTGCCTCCTTCTTCATGGCCGAGTACATCAACATGGCCGTTTCGGCCGGGCTGACCGTCACCCTGTTCCTCGGGGGCTACCGTTTCCCTCTGCAGCACCTGGTGGCCAACCCGACCCTGCTCAGCATTCTCCAGGTGGCTGCCTTTGTGGGCAAGACCGCCTTTTTGATGTGGTTTTTCGTCTGGGTTCGCTGGACGTTGCCCCGGTTCCGTTACGACCAGCTGATGAAGCTGGGCTGGAAGGTGCTCTTCCCGCTGGCCCTGGCCAACGTATTCATCACCGGGCTGCTGATCCTGCTAGGAGTGATCTAGGGAACGATGACCGGATCTGACAACAAAAAGAGGGAAAAGGACGTCCTGGTCAAGGAGTTCAAGCCGCTGACCTGGTGGGAGAAGCTCTATATCCCCGCCGCCATCAGCGGGCTGTTTCTGACCCTGCGCCACCTCTTCTTCAAGAAGAAGGTCACCGTGCAGTACCCGGAAGAGACACTGCCGGTCCACGACAACTTCCGGGCGCACCAGCGGCTGACCGTCCACGAGGACGGGCACGTCAAGTGTGTGGCCTGCTACATGTGCTCCACCGCCTGCCCGGCGGAGTGCATCCACATCGTGGCCCAGGAAGACCCGGACCCCGAGGTGGAGAAGGTGCCGCTCTCCTTCGAGATCGACATGCTGCGCTGCATCTATTGCGGCTACTGTGAGGAGGCCTGCCCCAAGGACGCCATCGTCATGGGCCCGCATTACGAGTTCACGAATTACGATCGGAAGAATTTCGACGTGGGCAAGGAAGAACTGGTCCACAAATACGACAGCGATCCTGGGCGGAAGAGTAAAGAAGTAAGGAAGTAAGGGGAAGCCGTTGATCGAAACCGTGCTCTTCTACATTCTGGCAGTGGTGGCCGTGGTTGCCGCAATCAGCGTGATCAGCCAGCGCAGCCCCATGTCCAGCGTCATCTCGCTGGTGGTCTGCTTCTTCGCCCTGGCCGTGCTCTACCTGCTGCTCAACGCGCACTTTGTCGCGGCGCTGCAGGTCATCGTCTACGCCGGGGCGATCATGGTGCTCTTCCTCTTCGTGATCATGATGCTCAATCTTCGGGGGCCCGAGCCGCCGCACTCGTTCCACGGCCTGCACAAACTGGCCGCCGGGGCCCTGGTGCTCTGCCTGATCTGCCTGGTGGTTTTCGGGCTGGTCAACCGGGCAGTGCTCGGTGAAGCGGGCCAGGCCACCGAGGAAGTCGTGGCTGCCGCCGGCAACACCGAGATGCTGGCCGACCTGCTCTTCCAGAAATACCTGCTGCCCTTCGAGGCGGTGTCGATCCTGCTGCTGGCGGCCATCGTCGGCGCCATCGTCATGGCCAGCCGCCGGTTCGAGCGGCCGGACCACGAGGCCGACCCCGACGCCCCCGGGGCGAACAAGGAGACACGGTGATGATGGTCACCCTCAACCACTACCTGGTGCTCAGCGCGCTGCTCTTCAGCATCGGTGTGGCCGGGGTATTGCTGCGCCGCAACGCCATCATCATCTTCATGTCCATCGAATTGATGCTCAACGCGGTGAACCTGACCTTCATCGCTTTTGCCCGCTACCTCGATGCGTTGGACGGGCAGATCTTCGTGCTTTTTGTCATGGCCGTGGCCGCCGCCGAGGTGGCGGTGGGCCTGGCGATCATCATCGCCATATTCAAGAGAACGTCCTCGGCCGACGTGGACCGGGTCAACCTGCTCAAGTGGTGACATGTCACTGGAACTGATCATACTGATTCCGCTCTGCCCGCTGATCGGGTTTCTGATCAACGGCCTGCTGGGCCCGAAACTGCCAAAAAAGCTGGTCAGCTTCATCGGCTGTGCGGCGGTGGGTATCGCCCTGGTGGTGGCCATCCTCGCCTTCTCCACGCTGAGCGGGATGGAGGTGCGCCACTTCGAGCACGACTACTTCACCTGGATCGAGTCGCCGTCGGCCGATTCGGGGGTGATCAGCGACTACCATCTCTCCGTCCCCTTCGGACTGCAGCTCGACCCGCTGTCCATGGTGATGGTTCTGGTGGTCGCCGGGGTGGGTTTCCTGATCCACGTCTACTCCGTCGGTTACATGTGGCACGAGCGCGGCTACGCCCGCTATTTCTCGTTTCTCAACCTCTTCACCTTCGCCATGCTGCTGCTGGTGCTGGCCAACAACTTCCTGCTGCTCTTCGTGGGGTGGGAAGGGGTGGGGCTCTGTTCCTATCTGCTGATCGGCTTCTTCTACGAGAAGCCCTCGGCGGCCAAGGCGGGGATGAAGGCCTTTGTGGTCAACCGTATCGGTGACGTGGGCTTCGCCCTCGGCACCTTCCTCGTGTTCCTCGTCTTTGGCACCCTCGATTTTTCCGAGGTGATGATGCTGGCCAGCCAGCCCGGGGCCTTTGCCGCCGGTGCCGGGGTGATCACCCTGATGGCCCTGCTGCTCTTTGTCGGGGCCACCGGCAAGTCGGCGCAGATCCCGCTCTTTGTCTGGCTGCCCGACGCCATGGAGGGCCCCACACCGGTCAGCGCCCTGATCCACGCCGCCACCATGGTCACCGCCGGTGTCTACATGGTGGTGCGCTGCAACGTGCTCTTCGCCCTGGCCCCCGACGCCATGCTGGCCGTGGCGGTGATCGGCGGGATGACCGCCCTCTTCGCCGCCACCATCGGCCTGGTGCAGAACGACATCAAGCGGGTGCTGGCCTACTCCACGGTGAGCCAGCTGGGCTACATGTTCCTGGCCCTCGGCGTGGGTGCCTTCACCGCCGGCATCTTCCACCTGATGACCCACGCCTTCTTCAAGGCCCTGCTCTTCCTCGGCGCCGGTTCGGTGATCCACGCCATGAGCGGTGAGCAGGATATCCGCAAGATGGGCAACCTGAAGAAGAAGATTCCCATCACCTACTGGACGTTCCTCATCGCCTCACTGGCCATCGCCGGCATACCGCCACTGTCCGGCTTCTTCTCCAAGGACGAGATCCTCTGGAAGAGCTTTGCCTCGGGGCATACCATTCTCTGGGGTATGGGCTTCCTGGCCGCCGGGATGACCGCCTTCTACATGTTCCGCCTGGTCTTCCTCACCTTCCACGGGGAAAGCCGGATGGACAAGGAAACCGAATCGCACGTGCACGAGTCACCCAGGTCGATGACCGTGCCCTTGATGATCCTTTGCCTCCTCGCTATCATCGGCGGTTGGATCGGCGTCCCCCACGCCATCACTGCCATCACCAAAGTGCCGGCGGCCAACTACTTCGAGGAGTGGCTGGAGCCGGTGGTGGGTTGGAGCGGGGAGCAACTGGCCGGCCACCACGGGGGAGCCGCGGCCCACGCTGAACCGGCACACGAAGCGGCGGAGACCCACGGCGAAGAGGCTCCCGGCGAGGAAACCCACGCCGCCGCCGGCCATCACGTGGACCCGATGGAATACGTGCTGATGGGCCTCTCGGTGCTCATCGCGCTCTCCGGCATCCTGCTGGCCGCGGCCTGGTATCGCAAGAAGAACGACACCCCGGCGCGGCTGGCCGGAGTGATGAACGGCGGTCCGTATCGCACGCTGCTCAACAAATACTGGGTGGACGAGTTCTACGACCTGACCGTCGTGCGGCGCTTCATCTGGTTCGGCAACTTCCTCTGGAAGTTTATCGACGTGATTATCATCGACGGGGCGGTGAACGCCGTGGCCCACATCAGCCGCTTCTTCGGCATCGTGGGTTCGCGGTTCCAGACCGGCTACGTCAGAAACTACGCGCTGGGGATCGTCCTCGGCGTGGTGATCCTGATCTGGGCCTGCCTCTTCTAGGCGGCGGGCCGGAAGGAAGAACAGAACGTGTCCTGGCTAACCGAACATCTGCTCTCCTGGATCGTATTTCTGCCCCTGATCGGGGCCGGCCTGGTGATGCTCATCGGCAGGCAGAACAAGGCCGCCCTGCGCTATACCGCCCTGGGCTGTTCTCTGCTGGTCTTCCTCGTCTCGCTGCCCCTCTGGTTCGGTTTTGACGAGACCACCGCGTCGATGCAGTTCGTCGAGCTGGCCGACTGGGTGCCCAGCCTCGGTATCAGCTACCACCTGGGCGTCGATGGCATCAGCCTGCTGCTGATCCTGCTCACCACCTTCATGACTCCGCTGACCCTGCTGAGCACCTTCTCGGCGGTGGACAAGCACCTCAAGGAGTTCCTGGTGGTGATGCTGATGCTGGAGACGGGGATGCTCGGCGCTTTCGTGGCCGTCGACCTCTTCCTCTTCTACATCTTCTGGGAAGCGATGCTGATCCCCATGTGCTTCATCATCGGCATCTGGGGCGGCCCGCGCCGGGTCTACGCGGCGGTGAAGTTCTTCCTTTACACCCTGGTGGGCTCCCTGCTGATGCTGGTGGCCATCCTCACCATGTACTTCCTCCAGCAGCAGGCTTCGGGCATCCCCACATTCGACATGGCCACGCTGATGTCGACGCCGGTGCCGGCCAACATGCAGATGTGGCTCTTCCTGGCCTTTGCGCTCTCATTCGCCATCAAGGTGCCCATGTTCCCGTTCCACACCTGGCTGCCCGACGCCCACGTGGAAGCCCCCACCGCGGGCTCCGTGATCCTGGCTGCCATCCTGCTGAAACTGGGAACTTACGGCTTTATCCGTTTCGCCATGCCCTTCTTCCCCGAGTCGTCGGGGATGTTCACCACCCTTTTCGCCTCGCTGGCGGTGATCGGCATCATCTATGGCGCCCTGGTGGCCATGGTGCAGAAGGACATCAAGAAACTGGTGGCCTATTCCAGTGTGAGCCACCTGGGCTACGTGATGCTGGGGCTCTTCGCCCTCACCGTGCAGGGCGTGGAGGGCGGCATCTTCGTCATGCTGGCCCACGGGCTCTCCACCGGCGGGCTCTTCCTCATCGTCGGCATGCTCTACGAACGCCGGCACACCCGGATGATCGCCGACTTCGGCGGCCTGGCGAAACAAATTCCGGTGTTCACCACCGTGTTCATGATCGTGACGCTATCCTCCATCGGCCTGCCCGGTCTCAACGGGTTTGTCGGTGAGATCCTGGTGCTGGTGGGCACCTTCACCTCCACCTCGATGAACCATGCCAAGGCCTTCACCGCCCTGGCCACCACCGGAATGATCTTCGGAGCGGTCTACATGCTCTGGATGTTCCGCCGGGTGATGTTCGGGCCCCTCGAGCGCGAGGAGAACAAGACGATCAAGGATCTCAACGTCCGTGAAATGGTGGTGATGATCCCGATCCTGATCATGATCGTCTGGATGGGTGTCTACCCCCGGCCGTTCCTGAAGAAGATGGATGTCTCGGTGGCCGCTTTCGTGGAAAGAGTGAAGGTCACCAGGCAGGCTTCAGCCGAGATGGCAGCCAAACCGACCAGGCCCCAGCAAAAGAGTGAAGCGAGGAGCGAGCAGTGAACTTTGATCTCTACGCCATAATGCCGACCCTGATCCTGGTGATCTGGGGCTGTGCGCTCTTGCTGCTCGAAGCCGCTTCCCGGAACATGGCCCGCGCCGTGGCCGGCCCGCTGACCCTGGTGGCCGCCCTGGTGTCCGGCATCGGCTGCATCTGTCTCTGGGCCAACCCGCCCGGATCCCAGTTCGGCGGGATGCTGCTGCTGGACAAGTTCAGCCTGTTCTTTGGTGCCCTTCTGGCCTTCATCCTCGCCATGACCGTGCTGATCTCCGGCGGCTACCTCCGCCGGGAGGAGAACAGTCACAGCGAGTATTATGCGCTGCTCTGCTTCACCGTTTCCGGTGCCATGCTGATGGTCGGGGCAGGGGACATGCTGGTGCTCTTCCTGGGCATCGAGCTGCTCTCCATCCCGCTCTACATCCTTGCCGGGTTTCAGCGCCGGAAACCAGAGTCCACGGAAGCCGCACTGAAGTATTTTCTGCTGGGAGCCTTTGCCACCGGCTTCCTGCTCTACGGCATCGCCCTGGTCTACGGCGCCACCGGCCAGCTGGGCCTGCACGCCATCGCCGACCACCTTATCGCCAACGGCATCACGACCCAGGAACCGATCCTGCTCATCGGCATTATCTTCCTGGTGGTGGCCTTCGGCTTCAAGGTCTCGGTGGTGCCGTTCCACATGTGGACCCCTGACGTCTACCAGGGCGCGCCCACATCGATCACCGCCTTCATGGCCGCCGCCCCCAAGGCCGCCGGCCTCGCCGTGGTTCTCCGCGTGTTCACAGTGGCTTTCCCCACTGAGCAGGAGTTCGTCTCGGCCATGGTGGTGGTGCTGGCCGTGCTGACCATGACCGTGGGCAACGTGCTGGCCCTGGTCCAGGACAACATCAAACGGATGCTGGCCTACTCGTCGATCGCCCACGTGGGCTACCTGCTGGTGGCGGTTGCCGCCGGCAACGAGCTGGGCATGCGCTCGATCCTCTTCTACAGCGTGGTCTACGCCCTGATGAACATCGGCGCCTTCGGCCTGGTGATCATGCTCGGCAGGAAGGGTGAATCCGACCTCGACATGTCCTCCTACGCCGGCGTCGGCTTCCGCTTCCCGCTGATCGGCCTGGCCCTGACCATCTTCATGTTCTCCCTGGCCGGCATCCCGCCCACCGGCGGCTTCTTCGGCAAGTTCTACATCTTCTCCGCCGCGGTCAAGGCCGGGTTCATCAAACTGGCCATCATCGGTGTGCTGAACTCCGCCCTCTCTCTCTATTTCTACCTCCGGGTGGTGGTCTACACCTACATGCGTGAGCCCGACTCCCAAGACAGCGTGGCCGACACCCTGACCCTCTCACCCGGCCTGATCACCGCCGTGATCATCGCCTGCCTCGGCACACTCTACCTCGGTCTTCAGCCCGGCGGTCTCCTCGGCCTCACCGGTGAGGCGATCAGGTCGCTGGTGGGGTAGATAAAGACCGTCCATTCGCTCGATCCGTGATCATTATCCCGATCGGGACCATTCATTTTGTTTATCGCATTATTCGTTCTAAAACCCCGTAAGGGAATGTTTTCATTGACATTCAATGGAAATGAATATCTATCCCGGAGTTTGACACGAGCCGGGACGATCCCTAGACTTAAGGCAAGCTTGGTCGCGATCTTGCGCTATCCAGGTTGTCATCATTCATCGATCGACTCCCATCACCGCATTTCTATTGTCATCGGTGTCGAGGAGGGTTTCCGAATGTTCTGGAGACAAATTATCAAATTAGTTGGTGTTCTTCTGACCGCGGGAGCCGTTTTTTCCGCCCAGGCGGATTGGACCGCGGATCCATCGGTGAACACTCCGATTTGTACCGCCGCGCACGATCAAATTATGCTTGTGTCGGTCAGTGATGGCGCGGGAGGCGCCATCATGGCCTGGGTCGACGACCGGAGCAGCTGGCGCGGGGACATTTACGCACAGCGGGTCGATAGGAACGGCGATGTGTTGTGGACCGTGGGTGGGATAGGCGTGTGTACCGCTGCCGGTGCCCAATTTAACCCCTTCATGGTCAGTGACGGGCTAGGCGGCGTCATCATCAGCTGGAGCGACGGGCGCAACGGAGCTACGGGTGACGACATCTATGCCCAGCGGATCGATCAGAACGGCGATGTGCTGTGGAGCGTGGACGGGATAGGCGTGTGCACGGCCGTTGGTGACCAGCAACAACCAGCCATGGTCAGTGACGGACTTGGCGGCGCCATCATCGACTGGGTCGACGGTCGTTTCTCAGTTGTGAAGCCAGACATCTACGCTCAGCGGGTGGACGGTTTCGGCAGTGCGCAGTGGGCAGCCGATGGGATTCCGGTCTGTGCTTCATCCGGCACTAGCGCACCTCAAGGTATGATCAGCGATGGCCAGGGTGGCGCGATCATCGCCTGGACGGATGACCGCGGCCATACTGGGGATATATTCGTCTATGCGCAGCGTATCGACGGCAACGGTGCTGCACCGTGGACCCTCGACGGGGTGAAGGTCAGTGGCGACGCCGATGATGCGGACTTCAAGAAGTTGACCGCAGATGGCTTCGGGGGCGCGATCATTTCCTGGGATCAGTTTTCCAGCGGTACGTTCGTGCAGAGGATCACCTCGACCGGCGATTGTTTGTGGGAGGACAACGGTGTCCTGCTCTCTTCCTGGGGTGTCGCCCCTTGGCCTGTCTGCGACGGCACCGGCGGCGCGATCGTCACCTGGGCTGATCATCGCGGTTCCGACGACGATATTTACGCCCAGCGGGTCAGTGCGTCCGGGGACATACAGTGGGGGAGCTCCGGCAAAGTCATCTGCGGTGCGGTCGGAGGCCAGTATTTCCTGGCGATGGCAGGCGGCGGCGATACCGGGGTGGTGATCTCCTGGGGTGATAGCCGCGATGCGGATTTGGACGTTTATGCCCAGCGCGTGGGCGTTGACGGCTCGGTCTACTGGACTGACGATGGCGAGCCGATCAGCACGGCCCTGAATTTCCAAGTTCCTGAAGTGGTTGTCAACGATGGGGCCGGTGGTTTCATCATCGGTTGGACTGATCGCCGTTCCGGGGTTGGCGATTCTGATATCTACTGCCAGCGGATCAATCTCAGCGGGCAACTGGGCAGTCCGACGGTCCACGCGAATCTGACCTGCGTGCCGTCGGCCGGGACACTGCCCCTCGATACGCTGATGTCGGCCACGCTGACCAACAACTACACCGGTCAGATGAGGAGGATCGGTGCCCGTATCGACCTCGACCTGGCCAACGGAACACATTACTCGAACTGGAAAGCCGGGACCGTGACCGTGGGGGCCGGGGAAAGCAGAGACAAAACGTGGCTGCAAACCATTCCCGCGCTGGTATCGGTGGTCGGTGATACTGTCTTCACCCTGCACGTGCTCGACATCACTCCTCCGCCGTACAACCAGGCGCCCTATCTTCCCGACGGTGATACCGACAGTGATGCCTGCACGGTCACCGGCATCAAACCATAGTGCGCCCGAACCGCACCGCTGCTCACCGCAGTGATCATCGCCAGCCTCGGCACCCTCTACATCGGCCTCCAGCCGGGCGGCCTGCTGGGTCTTACCGGCGAGGCGATCCGCTCGCTGGTCAGCTGAGTTGTCGGCTGTTCCCGTTCCGTTTCCACCATCACGTCCTCCGTACACAGTGAGGCGCGGATTCCTGTCTCCGCGCCTCATTGGTTACACAAACTTTATTGGGTTTGGTTACGGCATATTCCCGTTACTTTTCGTGCTGCAAGCCCCAACCCATCAATCCAGGTT
>CBESOE010000039.1:0-30506 GCA_965531145.1 uncultured bacterium
CCCTCAATCCCCCGGATATAGCGATCCACCAGGAACGACTCCTCGACGATGTGCCCCAGCAGGCGGCCGCTGTCGGTGTAGTCGAAGCCGCGGTGCCAGTCCAGCTCCCAGGCCTTGCCCAGGTCGTGGAGCATGGCGCCGGCCAGCAGCAGGTCACGGTTCACCGCCGTGGAACCGTAGTGGCCGGCCACCCGGTGGGACAGCCCGATCACCGAGAGGGTGTGGGACAGCAGGCCGCCGATGTAGGCATGGTGCATCGCCTTGGCTGCCGGGGCCATGCGGAACCGGGCGGCGATATCCTCATCGTTGAAGATGGTCTCCAGCAGTGTCTTGATGTGCGGGTCCTCGACACTGCGCACCCAGCCCAGCAGCTCGTCGTACATCTCGCCGGCATCGCGGCCGGAGGAAGGGAGGAAGTCCCGGGCGTCCACACCGTCCTCGGGCAGCGGCTGCACCCGGGTCAGCTTGATCTGGGCCCGGCCGGCGTATTCCTTGACCACCCCGCGGACCAGGAGGTAGTCACCCTGGCTGAAGGTGTGCCAGTTCTTGTCCGTGTCCGAGAAGGAGAGCCCCGCCACTGAACCGGTGCGGTCGCCGAGGGTCAGGCGCAGGTAGTCCTGGTTGTTGTTCTTCTGCTGCCGGATCTCCTTGTCCCGGACGATAAAGATCGAGGTGATGGTGGAGTTCACCTCGAGGCTCTCCACGAAAACGGTCTTCCTCGGCGGTTCACCGCCCTGGTTCTTCGCTGTCATGTCCCGTGCCTTCCTCTGGTTCTTCCTCAAAGTCCTCGAAGAGGAACACCACTTCCATCGCCTCCTGCCGCGGGGCGGGTGCGCTGGAGAGGATGCGGTAGGGCATCCGCCCCTCCAGCACCCGCTTCTCCCCCTTGCGGGGCAGCGCCACCACCTCCAGCTCCAGCAGCCGGCCGCCGTGGCGCAGGTTCAACCGGTCACCCACCCGCACCTTTTTTCCCGGCCGCGCTGCGGCACCGTTGAGCAGGATCAGCCCCCTGGTGCAGGCCGCGTTGGCCAGAGCCCGGCGCTTGATCAGCCGGCACCGCTTGAGATAGAGATCGAGTCGAAGTTCGTCCATCAACGGCAAAAAAGACGGGCCCGCCCCGCCACTCCCGCGGCGAACCGGTGCCAGCCTGCGGTTATTGAAGTTCTTCGGGATAGATCTTGATGTAGGCCTTTGCCCGCAGTTCGTCGAGAAACTCCGCCTGCTCCTCGCCCTGACGCTCCCGGAACAGCGTGTCCCTGATGACCTCTTCCACCTCGAGCAGCGGCTTGAAGGTGGCGGGGTGCTTCTCTGCCACCCGGATGATCTGGAACCCGCTATCGGTGGCCACCGGATCGCTCACCCCGCCTTCCTCCAAACCGTCCACCACCTCGCGGAGGGAGCCGGAGAGGTCGTCGAGGGTGATGATTCCCAGATCGCCGGCCTGGTCTGCCGATGGGCTGCTGGAAATCAGCCTCGCCGTATCGGGGAAACTCCGCTCGCCGGAGCGCAGGTCCTCGAGGATCTCCAGGGCACGTGTACGCACCTGGTCGCGGTTAAACTGGTTGGCGGCGAAAAAGATCTCTTCCAGCCGGACCCAGGCCGGGATGAGGAAGCTGTCCTGGTGCTCCATGTAGGCCTCGCGAACCTCCTCCTCGGTGATGTCGATCCGGGGGTAGATCAGGTTCTTGCGCACCTTCTCCATCATCAGGCCCTGCTGGCTCTCGCGCTTGAACGATTCAAGGTTCGATCCATAGCGCTGCAGCGCCTCGTCCAGCTCCTCCACCGAGTTGATGCCGTCATTCTGCTGGATGAAGTTGTCGATGAAGAGGTCCATCTCGTAGTCGGGCACCCGCAGCCCGACCTCCTCGCCGGCCTCCAGGATCAGCAGGCGCTCCACCAGGCTGTCGAACACCCGGCGGTCGAAATCGGTCATCGCCAACTGCCGCTGCTCGTCGGTGATCTCGGCCTGTTCAAGCATCTTTCGCTGGCGCATCTTCTCGAAATCGAACTCCGACTGGGTGATGAACTCGGCTCCCACCCAGGCGATCACATCGTCGAGAACGACATAGCTGTCCTGCGCGGCGTCCTCCTCGTCCTGGGCCGCGGCCGGCAGCGCCGGGAACAGCATGGCGACGAGGAAAAGAGCGGTGCTTGCGTATAGATTCAAAGGTCGGATAGTCATTGTGCCGTGAAACTCCTGGGCCCGCCGGCACCGTGCCGGAGGGGGCTGAACCAGAAAAAAGACGCTACCATATCATACCAGGCTATTCAAGACGGCGCCCGCCTCGTCCAGCAGCCGCCCGGCCCCGGGCAGCTTCAATTTGAGCACCCCGGCACTGGTGAAACTGCAATCCTCCCGCTCGGAAATCAGGGAGACCAGCTTGTCCCCGTCGATGGCCGGTGTGGAGGATATTTTCACCGCCAGGGTCCGCCCCTCGCTCTCCACGCTCTCGATGCCCAGCTGCTCGGCCCGCAACCGCAGGCGGGCCAGCTCGATCAGGTTGCGCAGCGGCTCGGGGGCCGCGCCGAAGCGGTCCTCGATCTCCCCCAGCAGATCCTCCAGCTGCACCTCGTCGGCCACCGAGGCCAGACGCTTGTGCAGCGAGAGCCGGATGGTGGCCTCGGGGACGTAGTCGTGGGGTATGTGGGTGTCCACCCCGAGGCTGATGGTGGCCTGGGTGGCCCCGGGCAGCACCTCGCCCTTCAGCTGGGCCACCGCCTGGCGCAGCATCCGGGTGTAGAGCTCGATGCCGATGGCCGCCATCTGTCCGTGCTGCTCACGGCCCAGCAGGTTTCCCGCTCCGCGCAGCTCGAGATCCAGGGCGGCGATGCGAAACCCGGCGCCGAGGTCGCTGAACTCCTTCAGCGCGGCCAGGCGCTTCCGGGCGATGGGGGTCAGCCCCTGCTTCGTCGGCACCAGCAGGTAGGCAAAGGCCCGGCGGTCCGAGCGGCCCACCCGGCCCCGCAGCTGGTAGAGCTGGGAGAGGCCGAAACGGTCGGCGCGGTTGACGATGATGGTGTTGACCCGCGGTATGTCGAGGCCATTCTCGATGATTGTCGAGGTGGCCAGCACGTTGGTCTCGCCGTTCATGAAGCCGAGCATCACCTTTTCCAGCTGGCCCTCGCCCATCTGGCCATGGGCCACCGCCACCTTGGCCTCGGGCACCAGCCGCCGCACATACTGGGCCATGGAGTGGATGCTGGCCACCCGGTTGTGCACGAAGTAGACCTGGCCGTCCCGTCCCAGCTCCTTGCGGATGGCCGAGGCCACCAGCTCGCCGCGGAAGGGTACCACGTTGGTGTGGATGGAGAGCCGGTTGCGCGGCGGGGTCTTGATCACGCTCATGTCCCGCACCCCCACCAGCGACATGTGCAGGGTGCGGGGGATCGGGGTGGCGGTCATGGTCAGCACGTCCACCCGCTTGCGCAGCCGTTTCAGCTTCTCCTTGTGTGCCACGCCGAAACGCTGCTCCTCGTCCACCACCAGCAGGCCCAGGTCCCGGAACGCCACGTCGGCCGAGAGCAGGCGGTGGGTGCCCACCACCACGTCCACCTCGCCCGCGGCCATGCCCTTGAGCGTCTCCTTCTGCTGGGCCGTGGTGCGGAAGCGGCTGAGCAGGCCCACCTGCACCGGGAAGGGGGCCAGCCGGTCGGAGAAAGTCTTGAAGTGCTGGTAGGCCAGCACCGTGGTGGGACTGAGGATGGCCACCTGCTTGCCGTCCATCACCGCCTTGAAGGCGGCGCGCATGGCCACCTCGGTCTTGCCGTAGCCCACGTCGCCGCAGAGCAGCCGGTCCATGGGCTTGGGCCGCTCCATGTCCTCCTTCAGCTCGTCGATGGCCGTGCGCTGGTCCGGGGTCTCCACATACTCGAAACTCTCCTCGAACTCCCGCTGCCACTCGGTGTCCGGGCTGAAGGCGTAACCGCGGACCTGGTCGCGGGCGGCGTAGAGGTTGATCAGCTCGCGGGCCATGTCCTGCATCGACTTGCTGATCCGGGCCTTGGTCTTGGCCCAGGCCTGCCCGCCCAGCCGGTCCAGCGGTGGTGACCCCTCATCCATGACGCTGTACTTCTGCACCAGGTCCATCCGCTCCAGCGGCACCATCAGCCGGTCGCCGCCGCGGTATTCCAGCACCATGAAGTCCTGCTCCCCCTCGCGCTCCATGCTGCGCAGGGCGACGAAGCGGCCGATGCCGTGGTCCACGTGGACGATCAGGTCCCCCGGGGAGAGGTCCCGGAAATCGGTCATGAAGCTGGCCGCGCCCCGCCGCTTCTCCCGCTTGCGCTCACGGACGGCGGTGGCGCCGAAGATCTCGTCATCGGTGATAAAGGTCAGCCCGGCGTCCTTGTGGCGGAAGCCCCGGGAGAGGTGGCCGTCCAGCACGTGAAGCGACGGGCCCGCCCCGGCCCCGGGGAACTCCCCCGCCGCCGGCACGTCTGGATCAAGGTCCTCTTCCCGCCTCGGTACCAGCTCGTACTCGGCCAGGATCGCCACCAGCCGGTCCCGCTTGCCCCGGGTGCGCATCACCAGGCAAACCCGGTCGCCCTCGCCCATGGCATGGCGAACCGCTTCAGCCGCCAGGTGCGCCTGACCGCCGAACCGCCGCCCCTCCTCGGTCCCCGGCCCCTCGCCGGCGCTCTCCAGCAGGGCCCCGGCCCCGCCGAGGCGAACCGAGCGACCACGGTTCAGCCGCTCCACGGTCTTGTCCGTGTCGACGAAGATCTCGTCCGGCGGCAGGGCCAGGCTGCCCTCCTGGATGGCGATGGAGTAGTCGGCTTCCATCCGCTTGCCAAAGCCGGCCAGTGCACTGTCCACCAGCTCCGGCTCCACTGTCAGCACTGGCGAGTCCTCTCCCAGGTGGTCCAGCAGTGACCAGCCGGGGCCGTCGTCCAGCAGGTGCCGCAGCCCCTCCATCTCCGGCAGGATCCCGCTCTGCTCCAGGGTCTCGATCTTTTCGTCCAGGTCCCGGTGGGCGGCTTTTTCGGTCCAGCGCCGCCGGGCACGCAAGGCCCAGACCCGGATACCGTCGGCATCCAGCAGATACTCCCGCGCCGGCACCACCCCCACCGACGGAGTGGCCCCCACCGAGCGCTGGCTCTCCGGCTCGAAAAAGCGGATCGCCTCCACGGTGTCATCGAAGTAGATCAGGCGCACCGGCTGCTCGCTGGTGACCGGGAAGAAGTCGAAGACGTTGCCCCGAACAGCAAAATCGCCCACCGCTACCACGATGTCCACCCGGCGGTAGCCCATGCTGTCCAGCCGGGCGGCCAGCCGGGCCGGCGGCAACTCCTCGCCCTCGGAGATTCGGTGGTAGTGCTCGCCGAACGCCTTGGGGGAATAGGTCCGGTGCAGCAGGGCTCCGACCGCGGCCACCACATAGGTCCGCCCCCCTCCACCCTCGGCCAGGGCGGCCAGGGTGGCCAGCCGGTCCCGGGTGATGTCGAAGTGCGGGGGGATGGCGTGGTAGGGGCTCACCTCGGGCATGGGAAAGGTCTGCACCCGGGCGCCGGGGTCAAGCCATTTGCCATAGAAGGTGAGGTCGCGCTCCAGACCGGCGATGGCCTGGTTGTCCGGGGCCACCAAAAGGACGGTGCCCGCGCCGGAGGCGCTGCCCAGCAGGGCGGAGATGAAGGCTGGACTGCTGCCGTACAGCCCGGGCACGGTGGGCGGCCCGGCCGGCCCCTCGCCGGCCAGGCGCTGCTTCACCAGCGCCGCCAGTTTCGGCGGCAGGTAGCGCTGCAATGGGTCCAGCCGAGATGGGTCCAAAACAATCATTTCCACTTTCCCTGTCCGTACATAGCAGTACCCCGGGGCCTTGCCCCGAGGGGGGAGGGACAGGCTATCATCTCCCGCTTCCCGATGCCAGAATCAGGCCTGGAATCGGACAAATCTCCTGGATTAGAATAGCCGGTGGCCAAAATCTGATATATGACGCGGATTCAAGAGGCGAACATGCCCATATACGAATTTTACTGTTCCGACTGTCATGTGATCTTCAACTTCTTCACCCGGCGGGTGAACACCGAAAAACAACCCGACTGCCCGAAGTGCGGCCGGGCCAACCTGGAACGACGCGCCTCGGCCTTCGCCATTTCCACCGGACGCTCCAAGACGCCGGATGACCCGCTGGCCGGGGTGGACGAGGCAAAAGTCGAGCAGGCACTGGCCGCCATGGCCTCGGACGCGGAGGGGATGGACGGCGAGGACCCGCGGCAGGCGGCGCGGATGATGCGTTCGCTCTGCGAGGCCACCGGCCTGCCCGTGGGGCGCGGAATGGAAGAGATGATCCGCAGGATGGAGGCCGGTGAGGACCCCGATGTCATCGAGGAGCAGCTGGGCCCGGTTCTGGACGAGGAGGACCCGCTGAGTAGTGAAAGCGGCGGCTCCCGCCTGAAGAGTCTCAGGAAGAAGCTTCCCCCCTCGGTGGACTCGACACTGTACGAGCTCTGAATCCCATCCGGCCTTCCGGAGAATTTTGACGCCACAAAGGGAAAACGATATCCTCTCTTCAAAATGAAGATCACCGCTCCGGATTACATGCCGAACGTTACGCGCCTTTTCACAGGGGGCCTGACCATGTCCGTTCGCACCATTGTCGTTTTCCTTCTGACCCTCATCGTCGTACCCGCGGCCTCGGCAGCCGTGATCCGCGTGCCGGCCGACCAGCCCACCATCCAGGCCGGCATCGACGCCGCGATGAACGGTGACACGGTGCTGGTGGCCGACGGCACCTGGCGCGGACCGGACAACCGCAACCTCAACTTCCGCGGCAAGGCGATCACAGTCCAGTCAGAGGGCGGCCCGCTGAACTGCATCATCGACGCCGAGGGGTCCCTCGACCTCCCCCGCCGCTGCGTAATCTTCAGTCAGGGTGAGCAGTACGACACGATCCTCCGCGGGTTCACCCTCACCGGCGGATTCAACTCGACCCTGGGCGGCGGGATCTCCATCGAGCATTCGTCCCCCACGATCACCGGCAACATCATCGCCGGCAACACGTCCACCAGGGGCAGCGGCATCGGCTGCGATGCCAGCGGCCCGCGGATTGAAAAGAACATCTTCCATGACAACGGTTACTTCTCCAGCAGTTACGGCGGCGCCCTCTACTGCGAACATTCCTGGGCGGAAGTCATCGACAACCTCTTCCTCGATAACATCACCAACGGACCGGGGGGCGGCGCCTGGGTGATCGGCGGCCCGGTGTTGTTCGAAGGGAACCGCTTCATCGGCAATGCCTCGGAGGGAAGCGGCGGGGGCGCGAAGACCGGCGGCGCCCTGTGCCTGTCAGCCATGGGCAGCGACTCCATGATCAGGAACAACCTCTTCCGGGGCAACCACGCCGAAAAGGGAGCCATGGGCAGCGACTCCGTGATCAGGAACAACCTCTTCCGGGGCAACCGCGCCGACAGCGGCGGGGCCCTCTACTGCGGCATTGGTGACCCGGTAATCGCCGACAACCGCTTCCAGGAGAACATGGCCGTCAATACCGGTGGCGGTCTCCGGTGCGCCGGCGGTTCTCCAAAGATCGAGCGCAACCGCTTCACCGGCAACCACGCTTCCTGGGGCGGGGCCATCCAGTGCAGTGACAACACCATGGCCCATTTTGATGGCTGCCTGGTGTACGGAAACCGGGCCGGGTACAGCGGCGGGGGCATGGAGTGCGGCTGGAACGCCTATCCCGAGATCACCGGCTGCACCTTCGCCGGCAACGAAGCCCTGATCAGCCACGGCGGCGCCATCAACACCCACTCCGGTGCGGCTCTCCAGATCAAGGAGACAATTTTCTGGGGCAACGACGCGCCGCTCGGGCCCGCTATCGCCATGGGCTACGAGAACGGCGGCTCGAACGTGGTCATCAGCTACTGCGACCTGGAGGGCGGACAGGACGGTATCGAGATCGGACCGGACAGCATCCTCACCTGGGGCGACGGCATGATCGACGCCAACCCCCTCTTCGCTTCCGCCGCGCTGGGTGACTACTTCCTCGGCCACCTCGACGCCGGCCAGGCGGCGGACAGCCCCTGCATCGATGCCGGCGACCCGTCGAGCCCCCTGTCCGGCGGGTCGACCCGCACCGACCTGGCGTCCGACAGCGGCGTCATCGACATGGGCTTCCACTGGTCCACCGGCTGGCGGCTGGCTGCGGGGCCGGGTCCCGGGCCGGACAACCCGCCGGAGGTGCACCTCTTCCTGCCCTGTGAGGGGGCGGAGCCGGTGCTCAGCTTCATCGCGTACGGCGTCCCGCGATACGGGGTCAACCTCGCGGTGGGCGACCTGCTCGGCGTCGACGGCCGGCAGATTGTCACCGGGCCCGGGCCGGGGGCGGTCTTCGGACCCCACGTCCGGGCCTTCGAATCGGACGGGGACCCGATCACTGAAATTAGCTTTCTCGCCTACGGCACCAGGAAATGGGGGGTCAACGTGGCCTGCGGAAACCTGTATGGGTACTATCCCGGCTCGGACGAGATCGTCACCGGCGCCGGGCCGGGGGCGGTGTTCGGGCCCCACGTCCGGGCCTTTTTCTATGACACCACGCCGGTGCCCGGGGTCAGCTTCCTCGCCTACGGCACGAACAAGTGGGGCGTGAACGTGGCTTGTGGCGACATCGACGGCGACTCCTGCGATGAAATCATCACCGGCGCCGGACCGGGCGCGGTGTTCGGGCCCCATGTGCGGGGCTGGAATGTGGACGGCCTGGCGGCCCAGGCTATGCCTGGGGTCAGCTTCATGGCCTACGGCACCAGCCGCTGGGGGGTGAAGGTGGCTGCCGGTGACATCGACGGCGATGGCATCGACGAGCTGCTCACCGCTCCCGGGCCCTCGCCGATCTTCAGCGCCCACGTCCGCGGCTGGGATTACGACGGCACGTCAGTGGTTCCGATGCCGGGCGTCAACTTCATTGCCTGGGAGATGGCCGCGGCGGCATACGGGGCGACGGTCGGCTGTAGCCCCGACCTGGACCGGGACGGCCGGGACGAGATCGTGGTCGGCGCCGGGCCGGACCCGGACGGTGCGTCGATGATCGACATCTTCCGCTACGACGACAGCACCTGCTCCCGCTGGTTCGGCGTGGCCCCCTTCCCGGGATTGACCCACGGGGCCACCGTGGCCGCCGGCTGGTTGGAGTAGCCCTGCTCCTCGAGACCGAGGGCGGGGGAAGCTGGAGACACTGATTCCGGAACTGCCCGGACAATAGCCATCCCCGTAACTGTCATTATTTCCAGAGTTGCATTTTTCCACCAATTAGACCTATATTAATAAGGTCGATTGTGGGCCCGCCCCCGGTGGGCCGTGTGGAAACTGTCTCGAAGACACAAGCTCAGGCCCCGGACCACCAGGCTGCCGGGTGCAGTATCGTAGTACGCCTGACAGACGTGAGGTTGTTCGAAACCCCGACCCGAACCTCCCACTGATCAACCAGGCTCTCCCCACGGAGTTTGCAGTATCAGGAGCGGTTGATGTTGAAGACGTATACCTATTCCCTGCTGGTGGTGATCCTTGCTCTGGCCCTCGCCCTCCCGGCTGCGGCCCAGGAGCGGGGCGGCGATCCCTATGTAGTGAACACCAACTACTACTACGACGCGAAGCTCGAAGAAGGGTTTGTCATGGTGGGCGAGGGTGTGGACCCCGACCCGGGTCGTGGTGACGACTACACTCCGCGGTACAACGATTACGACTGGATGATCACCGACCCGGTGGGCATCCGGCAGAGTGAGCTGGACGCTTTCCGCGCCCGCTGCGCCAGCTATGCCCAGCCCTTCGGCATCGACGGCATCGAACTGGTCGACGGGATCACCGAGCTGCAGACCGGCATCAACTCGGTGCAGCTGATCTCCAACGTAGTGGTGAAAAAGAGCGGCCTGCTGATGAGCAGTGGTTTCAGCATCTTCTTCCCTCCCAACTACGACCCGAACGCCACACCGGCTTACCCCATCGTGGTCCAGGTCCCCGGCTTTTCCACGGTGAGCCTCAACAATCTTGTTTTCGATCCGGGCGGTAATTCCCTGCCCTTAGGCTACCTCACCTCGATCCAGTCGTATCTCAACGATCCCAATGGACACGGGCTGGTCTATATCGTCTGGAACGCCGGAGGATTCGGCTGCATCGGCGCCAATAACGACTCGCGCCAGGCCATCGGCTGGCTGTTCCGCATCCTGAGCAATCACTGCGGCTGCGACCGTCGCCGGGTGGTGGCCATGGGCCCCTCCCGCGGAGCTTTTGCCGTGCTGACCCTGGCCGAGAACGTGATCCACGGCGGGGAGAACTACAACGTGCTCGGTGTATTCGCCACCTCGCCGCCACTCTCCATGGGCACCCTGAGCACAATCCCCATCGGCACCAATCCCGACCTGGCCAACCTCTACCGGATCTACGGCGGGCCCGATGGCTATCTGTACAGTGGGCCCAATCCCCCGGGTGTGTCACCCCAGCCGGCCCTGATCCCGGTCTTCGGCACCTCCGACCCCGACCAGGCGGACTCCCTCTGCCCCGACAACAACGGCGAAAACGGGGGGGCCGACAATGTCGAGCACCTCCAGGGGAAATATGTCTACCTCGCCGCCGGCACCCACGACACCTTCTTCCCGGTGACCAACTTCATCGGCCTGGACCAGAGCCTCAGCGAGCGGGGCATCGACCACACCACGTTCCTCATCATCCAGGGGGGCCACGGGCCCTCACCCAAGGACCGGATGCGGAGCATCTTCAACGATTTCCTTTTCAATGTGATGGCGGACGAGACATTCGACCCGGCGACCTACACCCCGCCGGCGCCGTTCAAGCACGGCATCGGCGAGGCCGCACGGAACTACCTGGTGGACACCGACCTGGTGACCCACCGCCCGGAAAACGATCAGGGCGAATCGAACCTGAAAACGCTGTTCCTCAAGGAGCTGCCCTTCAGCGCCACCATGCCGCGGCGCCTGGGGTGCAACGTCTACGGTGACGGAACCCCCAACGTGGCCAACGAGCCGGGCATCGTCCACCTCACCGGCACGGCGGGCAAGCGGTGGGAGATCAACTTCTTCAACCCCGCCACCTCCGACCTGATCTACCGCACCGGCATCTTCGACAGCAGCGAGACGGCCGAGCTGGTCTGGTGGTCGGACCTCTTCCCGCTCAGCGCGTCCGGCTATTGCGGCCCGGGCGGCGGCTGCACCCCGGACAACGACTGGCTGCAGTGGAGCGCGCTCTACGAAGGCGACCACGCCACCGGCAACACCAACTACATCGTCGACGGCAACCGGATCGCCCTGGAGACCGAGGTCATCGACTACCAGCCGTTGCCCCGGGAACTGCGGGTCCTCTACGCCGTCGGTGCTACCAGCCCTTCGGTGGCCCTGGGTGTGGACCTCTTCCCCCAGGTGGTGGCCGAGTTGCGCAGTTCCCACACCGGCGGCACAGCCCCGCTCACCGTGATCTTTGGAATGACCATGGCCAACAACAGCGAGTTCTACCGCCGCCTGGCCTTCCGGTTGGACACCATGCTGGCCAACGGCAACTTCCTCTACAACCACCGGGCGGGTTACACCAATGTTGGTCCCTACGACCGTTTCGAAGCCAGCGTGAACATGAACCTGCCGGCCTTCAGCTCGCTTCATGGTGAGAACACCTTCACCCTGCACACCGAGGACGTGACCCCGGCGCCTTACAACCAACCGCCCTTCCTGCCGGCCGGCGCCCATGATTCGTCTTCGGTCACCATCGACGTGGTGGTGCCGTAGCCTCTCCAGATCGGCAGCCGGTTTTTTGCGGAGTGTCTTACTTCGTATAGGCCGGCTCGAGACCAGTGAACATCGGGTACTGCCCGGTGCTCAGGGTCTTCAGTTCCGCGCCCTCGATCTCGGCCGTGGCGGCGAGGATGGCGTGGGCCAGGCTGGTTCCGTGTAACGGGCCGTAGTGACTGAGGTAGGCCGCCCCGGCCCGGGCCACTTCGTCACTCACCGGGACAACCGGGTAGAGTGAAAGGAAGTTGCCCAGCGCTGTCCTCTCGTCCTCGTCCCTCGCCCCGGCACACAGCTCGGCAACAACGATGGAAGAGAGGATGATCCGCTGGTCGAAGATTTCCATGAAAGTGACGGCCCGGGGAGAGCCGCAGAGGAAATCGACCAGAACATCAATGTCAACAAGGACCGGCTTCATGGCCCACCCCTTTGCCATCCGTCCCGTTCCCTGCTGAAATCAGGCAGGTCTTTGCGGTCTTTCCAGATCCCGGCGGTTTTACGCAGAACAAACTCCCGCCGCCCGCGGCTCTCCGCCTCGAGGAAGGCATCCAGGGCCTCACGAATCAATTCGCTCTTTTTCATACCCGAACGCTCAGAAAGTGCCTTCAATTCACCCACTTGTCGCTCTTTAAGATAGATTTGCGTCCGAATCATCGTATTTCCTTAATGATGTATACATGCAATGTATATGTTTTATCCATTATGTCAAGACAAGCGTTTGATTTCAGGGAGGCAGGATCGTTCTGTTCCCACTCCCGGTCTGCGAGTGCGCGCCGTTGTAAGTTCGAAAACCGGCGGGATCCCTCCGCGTGCCGGATATTCAAGCCCAAGACAATCGTGGCCTCAGGGACAGCATGATCCTGGTCAAAGCACGACCCACCCGGCCGCGGTTTCCCACTCGGTTTTCTTCACACAACGGCGGCACGTCTCCGCCAGGTCGTGGGAGACGGAATGATCCATCCCTCCCTAGTGGACCTGCCAACGACTGTAATGAGGATCGTCTGTGGATGGGAGCTGGGTGAAAGATGCTCTCTGGAGGCGGGCAGGGGGAGAGGGATGATCTCCCTGAGCGACCGGTCAGACCGAAACGCGAAGGGCGGGTGAAGGATATCTCCTCAAGCGACCCGTCAACGACCATAGCGTGAGAGGGGGGAAGACCCCTCCCTCCTCTTCGCTACTCCACAACCATGAGCACGGCATTGGCATCCACGGCCTGGCCTTCTTCCACCATGACCTCGGTAACCCTGCCATCCTTGGGCGATTTCAGCTCATTCTCCATCTTCATCGCCTCGACAACGACGATGCCCTGGCCCTGGGTCACCTCATCATCCTTGCCGGCCAGCAGCTTGACCACCTTGCCCGGCATGGGGGAGAGGATTTCGGCCCGGCCGCCCACCATGTCGGGCCCGCCCTTACCCAGCAGGGCCATCCGCCGCGGGTCGAGCACCTTGAGCTGAAAGAACTGGTCATAGACGTAGAGGCTGCAGTTCTCACCCTCGAGATCGACACCCACCTCGTAGGACTTGCCGTCCAGAAGGAGGGAAAAGAGGTTGGGCTGCGGCTCGGTGAGGTCGACAGTGTATTCCCGGTCTTCGACCTTTACGGTGTAGCGGCCTTCACCATCGGCAGTGACCGCAACCGATTGGGAGTTCTGATCGAGCTGGATTTCGTAGATCATGTCAGTTCCTCCACCCGCGTGACCGCCAGCCCGGAGCGCCCCGGCCATCGCTTGAGGTCACCGGGGCCGATGCCGCCGTCTTCTCGTCCCGGCGGAACGCCGCCAGGGCCGCGGCCACCAGGGCCACATCGGTGCGGTCCTCTTCAGCTTCCAGCGGCCGGCCGGCATCGTCGCCCAGCAGCCGGTCGATATACGAGGTGTCGAAGTCGCCGCTGATGAAGTGCGGCTCACGCATCACCCGCTCGTGGAAGGGGATGTTGGTCTTGATCCCGAGGATCTTGTACTCCTCCAGGGCGCGGATCATCCGCTCGATGGCCTCGGCACGGGAGCGTCCCCAGGTGGAGAGCTTGGAGATCAGCGGGTCGTAGTGGATGGTCACCTCGCAGCCGGGGTAGATCGCCGAGTCGTCGCGGATGCCCGGGCCGCCCGGCTGCCGCAGTCCGTGGATCGGGCCGGGTGAGGGGAGGAAGCCGTTGGCCGGGTCTTCGGCATAGATCCGGCACTCGATGGCCGCGCCCCGCATCTTCACATCGTCCTGGGTCATGGTCAGCGGCCGACCGGCGGCCACCTCCAACTGCATCTTCACCAGGTCGGTGCCGGTGACCAGCTCGGTCACCGGGTGCTCCACCTGCAGCCGGGTGTTCATCTCCAGGAAGTAGAAGTTCATCTCCGGGTCGACGAGGAACTCGATGGTGCCGGCGTTGTGGTAGTTCACCGCCTTGGCCGCCTTCACCGCCACATCGCCCATGGCGGCGCGCATCTCCGGGCTGACCACCGGCGAGGGGCACTCCTCGATCACCTTCTGGTGCCGCCGCTGGATCGAGCACTCGCGTTCACCGAAGTGGATCACATTGCCCTGCTGGTCGCCCATCACCTGGATCTCGATGTGCCGCGGCCGCTCGACAAACTTTTCCATGTAGACGGTGGCATTGCCGAAGGAGGCGCCGGCTTC
Organism: uncultured bacterium; assembly: GCA_965531145.1. Lineage (GTDB taxonomy): Bacteria > Acidobacteriota > JAQAZP01 > JAQAZP01 > JAQAZP01 > JAQAZP01. Next base: position 14,355 of record CBESOE010000039.1, read on the forward strand.
CGACGCGGCGCCGCGCAGGGCGCTCTTGATCTCGTCCGCCGAACGGACCAGCCGCATCCCCTTGCCGCCGCCACCGGCGTCGGCTTTGATCATCACCGGGTAGCCGATCTCATCGGCCAACGCCGCCGCTTCGTCCTCGTCGGCCGGGATGCCGCCCTCGGTGCCGGGCACCACCGGCACGCCGGCGGCCTTCATCACCTTGCGCGCGGCAATCTTCAGCCCCATCACTTCCATGGCCTCCGGCGGCGGGCCGATAAAGGTCAGCCCGGCTTCAGTGCAGGCCCGGGCAAAGCCGGCGTTCTCGGCGAGAAAGCCGTATCCTGGATGCACGGCTTCGGCGCCGCTCTGCTTTGCCGCGTCGAGGATCGCCTCCACACGCAGATAGCTCTCGGCCGAGGCCGGCGGGCCGATGTGGTAGGCCTGGTCGGCGTAGCGCACGTGCAGGGCATTGCGGTCGGCGTCGGAGTAGACCGCCACCGACTTGATCTGCATCTCGCGGCAGGCGCGGATGATGCGCAGGGCAATCTCTCCGCGGTTGGCGATGAGTATCTTCTTGAACGGTCGCTTGTCCATCTGTTTCGCCTGTCTCTCCCTAGAGGGGGATGTTCCCGTGCTTCCGCGGCGGGTTCTTGTCCCGCTTGGTCCGGATCATGGAGAGCGCGGCCACCAGCTTGACCCGTGTCTCGCTCGGTTCGATCACCTCGTCGACGAAACCCCGCTCGGCGGCGATGTAAGGGTTGGCGAACTTCTGGTCGAACTCATCCTTCAGCGCCTTGTGCATCGCTGCCGGGTCATCCGCCTCGGCGATCTCCCGGCGATGGAGGATGTTCACCGCGCCCTCCGAGCCCATCACCGCGATCTCGGCGCCGGGGTAGGCGTAATTCATGTCGGTACGGATGTGCTTGGATGCCATCACACAGTACGCGCCGCCGTAAGCCTTTCTCGTGATCACCGTTATCTTCGGCACCGTGGCCTCGGCCAGGGCGTAGAGCAGCTTGGCCCCGTGCTTGATGATCCCGCCGAACTCCTGGCCGGTGCCGGGCAGGAAGCCGGGCACATCCTCGAAGACCACCAGCGGCACGTTGAAGGCGTCGCAGAAGCGGACGAAGCGAGCGCCTTTCAGGGACGCGTCGATGTCGAGGCAACCGGCCAGCATGGCCGGCTGGTTGGCCACGATGCCCACCGGCATGCCGGCCAGGCGGCCGAAGCCCACCACGATGTTCTTGGCGTAGTGCTCGTGCACCTCGAAGAAGTAGCGGTCGTCAAGGATCGGGCCGACGATGTCCCTGATGTCGTAGGGCTGGTTCGGGTTGTCCGGCACCACCGAGTTGAGGGCCTCTTCGCGGCGGTTGGGGTCGTCCTCGGTGGGCTTGACCGGTGGGTCCTCCATGTTGTTCTGCGGGATGAAGGACATCAGCTCACGGATCAAGAGCAGGCAGTTCTCGTCATCCTCGGCGGCGAAGTGGGCCACGCCGGAGACCGAGTTGTGGGTCATGGCGCCGCCCAGCTTTTCCTTGGTCACTTCCTCGTGGGTCACGGTCTTGATCACGTCGGGACCGGTGACAAACATGTAGCTCGACTTCTTGACCATGAAGATGAAGTCGGTGATCGCCGGCGAGTAGACCGCACCGCCGGCACAGGGCCCCATGATCGCCGAGATCTGGGGCACCACTCCCGAGGAGATGGTGTTGCGCAGGAAGATGTCGGCGTAGCCGCCGAGGCTCACCACCCCTTCCTGGATCCGCGCGCCCCCCGAATCGTTGAGCCCGATCAGCGGCACGCCCATCTTCATCGCCAGATCCATGATCTTGCAGATCTTCATCGCGTAGGTCTCGCTGAGCGAGCCGCCGAACACGGTGAAGTCCTGGGAGAAGACATAGACCGGCCGGCCGTCGATGCGGCCGTACCCGGTGATCACACCATCGCCGGGGATGCGCTGCTTCTCCATGCCGAAGTCGATGCAGCGGTGGGTTACCAACTTGTCCATCTCCTGGAAGGAGCCGGGGTCGAGGAGGATGTCGAGACGCTCCCGGGCGGTGAGCTTGCCCCCCGCGTGCTGTTTCTCGATCCGCTTCTCGCCGCCGCCAAGCTCGGCCAGCTTGTTGCGCTCCCTCAGGGTCTCCAGGTTCTTCTTCACCGACATGCGGTCCTCCGCGTTGAGGGGTGAGGGAAGGTTCCCAATGGTTGTCGTCTTTATCGGGCCGGTAGCGGCCCGCCGGATATCAGGCCATTATTTTTAACACAAACGGGGGCCTGTTCATATACGGCAGGGGTGTATGGTTCCAAAGCAGTACTATTTGCGGGATTTCACTAAAAGGACTTTGAGCTTGCGAGCCCTCTCCCAGCCGGCCGCGCCACCATTCTTTCTGAGCTGCGCTGCAACCCACTCCACATCACCCTCTTCTGGTTTATAGTCCGCAGGGTTTGACCAGAAGCAGAGAGCATGGAACTCGCGAAAGGCCCGCCGCGCTTCCCTGATCAGCACCATGCGGCGCGCTTCGTTGCCGTCCAGCTTGCGCCGGCTCTTCCGGCCGCCACGGCGACCGATCTCGGCCAGGTAGGAGCGTGTTTCCTGGTTGATTTCACTCATCTTTGTATCATAAGCAGCTTATGATACAGCGTCAAGCCGAAAAAAAGGGGAGAGCCGGCCGGCAAGCGCCGCTCTCCCCATTCTCTTCGAACCGGATGTGCCGCTACTCCGTCCCCGGCAGGTCTTCCTGCAGGTCGTCTTCCTCGTCCTCGCCGTTCTCGCTCACCAGGTCAGGGTCGCGCTCCACCAGCTTGGCCACCGCCACCACCTTGTCGCCTTCTTTGGTGTTGATCACCTTCACCCCCTGGGTGGCGCGGCCGATGACCTTGATGTCCTCGAGGTTCATGCGGATGATCATCCCCTTCTGGGTGATGACGATCAGCTGGTCGTCCTCGTCAACCCGCATCATCCCCACCACCGGTCCGTTGCGTTCCGTGACCTTGAGGTTGATGATCCCGGATCCGCCGCGGCCCTGCAGGCGGTACTGGTCGATGGCGGTGCGCTTGCCAAAGCCGTGTTCAGTCACCGAGAGGATCGTGCCGAACTCGCGGGTCACCGCCATCTCAACGATGTAGTCCCCCGGTCTGAGCCGGATGCCGATCACCCCGCGGGCGGTGCGGCCCATGGCCCGGATGTCACGCTCGTGGAAGCGGATCGCCTTGCCCAGGTGGGTGCCGAGGAAGACCTGGTCCTCGCCGCCGGAGAGTTCGACGGTGAGCAGCTCATCCCCCTCGTCCACCGAGATGGCGATGATCCCGCCCACCCGCGGGTGCTGGAAGGCGGGCAGCTCGGTCTTCTTGACGATGCCCCGGCGGGTGGCCATGATAACGTGCCGTTCTTCAGTGAGGTCCTTCACCGGCAGGATTGAAGCCACCAGTTCGTCGGAGGAGAGGTGCAGCAGGTTGACGATGGCCTTGCCCTTGCCGGATGAACCCACCTCGGGAATCTCGTGGACCTTGAGCCAGTGCACCCGGCCGCCCCGGGTAAAGATCAGGATGTAGCTGTGGGTGGAGGCGATGAAAAGGTGCTCGACAAAGTCCTGGTCCTTGGTCTTCATCCCGATCACGCCCTTGCCGCCGCGACGCTGCTTGCGGTAGGTGCTCACCGAGGTGCGCTTGATATACCCCGAGTGGCTCACGGCGATCACCATGTCCTCCACGGCGATCATGTCCTCGATGCTGATCTCGCCGGCGTCGGGGATGATCTCGGTGCGCCGCTCGTCGTTGTAGAGCTTTCGCTCTTCCTCGAGCTCGCCCTTGATCACGCTCATCAGCACCCGCTCGCTGGCCAGGATCTCGTTGAGGCGGGCGATGAGCTTGAGCAGTTCGCGATACTCCTCGATGATTTTGTTGCGCTCGAGGGCGGTGAGCCGCTGGAGCCGCATGTCGAGGATCGCCTGGGCCTGGACCGCGGAGAACTTGAACTTCGCCATCAGGCCTTCCTTGGCCTCGGCCGGGGTCTTGGATGCCCGGATCAGCTTGATCACCGCATCGAGGTTGTCCAGCGCCTTTTTCAGCCCCTCGAGGATATGGGCCCGCTCTTCGGCCTTGCGCAGCTCGAAGCGGGTGCGCCGGGTCACCACCACCTTGCGGTGGCCGATGAACTCCGAGATCATCTGGCGCAGGTTGAGCAGCATGGGCTGCTTGTTGACGATGGCGAGTAGATTGATGCCGAAATTCGATTCGAGTTGGGTGTGCTTGTAGAGCAGGTTGAGCACCACACCGGGGATGGTCCCACGCTTCAGTTCGATGACGATGCGCATCCCGTCGCGGTCCGACTCGTCACGCAGGTCGCTGATCCCCTCGATCTTTTTGTGCCGCACCAGGTCGGCGATGTCCTCGATCAGCTTCGACTTGTTGACCTGGTACGGGATCTCGGTGACCACGATGTGTTCGCGGTCGCCCTTGGGCTGCTTCTCGATGATCGCCTTGGCCCGCATCTTCGCCGACCCGCGCCCGGTGAGCAGGCCCGAGCGGATACCGGCGGTGCCGCAGATGAAGCCGCCAGTGGGGAAGTCGGGGCCGGGGACATACTGGATCAGGTCTTCGGCGGTGAGGCTGGGGTCGTCGATCAGGGCCATGGTGGCATCCACGACCTCACCGAGGTTGTGCGGCGGGATGTTGGTGGCCATACCCACCGCGATACCGGATGAGCCGTTGATCAGCAGGTTGGGCAGGCGGGCCGGCAGCACGTCCGGTTCGGTGAGCGAGCCGTCGTAGTTTTCGACAAAGTCGACGGTCTCTTTTTCGATGTCCTTGAGCAGAGCGCCGGCCAGTTTCTGCATGCGGATTTCGGTATACCGCATGGCCGCCGCCGAATCACCGTCCACCGAGCCGAAGTTTCCCTGGCCGTCAACGAGGGTGTAGCGAAGAGAGAAGTCCTGGGCCATGCGAACGATGGCGTCGTAGATCGCCTGGTCGCCGTGGGGGTGATACTTACCCATCACCTCACCGACGATCCTCGCCGACTTTTTGTAGGGGTGGCTGGCGTCGTTCTTCATGTCGTGCATGGTGTAGAGGATGCGCCGGTGCACGGGCTTCAGCCCGTCACGCACGTCGGGCAGAGCCCGCCCGATGATCACGCTCATGGCGTAATCCATGTACGACTGCTTCATCTCGTCTTCGATGTTGACCGGGATCCGAATTCCGCCTACGAGCCGCTCATTCATGCCGTTTCACTTCCCAGGGGATACTTGAAGTGGTTTCAGAACCTCAGCTGTGGCTCGAGAGCACGGCGCCGGCTGGCGAGGAAGCGCAGCATACTCTTGCGGTATGCGAGCATTCCGAGGTGGCCGGCAACGCCGCTATCGGGCCTCAAATGAGGTTCTGGAGTCACTTCTAAACGTCGAGGTTTACCACTTCCAAAGCGTTTTCATCAATAAATTTTCGTCTCGGCTCCACTTGATCGCCCATCAGAACCGTAAATATAGCCTCCGCCTCCACCGCATCTTCAATTCGCACACTGAGCATCCGGCGGGTGTCAGGGTCCATGGTGGTTTCCCAGAGCTGCTCCGGGTTCATTTCACCAAGACCCTTGTAGCGCTGGACATTGATCCCCTTCTTGGCGATCTCCATGAAGCGCTCGAGCATCTCCCGCCGGCTATCGCAACGCACGTCCTCGCCGGTGCCGTTGATCACGAAGGGAGGTGTCCACTGGTCGGCCAGCTCCTTGCGGATGGACTGCATGTTGCGGTATTCCACCTGGGAGACCAGCCGCTGGTTGACCTTGGTCTTGCGCATCCCCCCCTCGCCCGAGGACTGAATCTCCAGTTCGAAGAGGTTGTGCTCCTCGTCGTGGATCAGGTCGGAGACCTCGTAGCCGTGCCCTTCGAGTTTCTCCCGCAGGGCTTCTATCTTTTCCTGCTTGGCAAAGGGGCTCCCCTTGGGCACCCCCAACTCCAGCAGGAACTCGATCAGGTCGCCGTCCTTGCCCCGCCGGGTCAGCCGCTCCATGTAGAAGAAGTAGTCCTTCATCCGCTTCAGCACCGAGATCAGCCGGGTGCCGGCGATGGGGCGCTTGCCGTTCTTCTCCACCACCAGGGTCCGTTTCTCGGTGGCCTGGCGCATCAGGAACTCGTCCAGCTCCTTCTCGTTGTCCAGGTACTTTTCTTTTTTCTTGCCCCAGGAGACCTTGTACAGCGGTGGCTGGGCGATGTAGAGGTAGCCCTGGTCGATAAGTGGCTTCATCTGGCGGTAGAAAAAGGTCAGCAGCAGGGTGCGGATGTGCTGGCCGTCCACATCGGCATCGGTCATGATCACCACCCGGTGGTAGCGGACCTTGGAGACGTCGAAATCCTCCTTGCCGATGCCGGTGCCCAGGGCGGTGATGATGGTGCGGATTTCGTTGCTGGCCAGCATCTTGTCGTAGCGCGCCTTCTCCACGTTGATGATCTTGCCGCGGAGCGGGAGGATGGCCTGGAAACGGCGGTCGCGTCCCTGCTTGGCCGAGCCGCCGGCCGAGTCGCCCTCCACCAGGAAGATCTCGCACATCGCTGGGTCTTTTTCCTGGCAGTCGGCCAGCTTGCCGGGCAGGGTGCTGGCCTCCAGGACACCCTTGCGCCGGGTCAGGTCGCGGGCCTTGCGCGCGGCTTCCCGGGCCAGGGCCGAGTCGCGGCACTTGATCACGATTTTCTTTGCCCGGGAGGGATTCTCTTCGAGGTACGCGCCCAGGTGTTCGTTGACCAGCGTCTCCACCATCCCCTTGACCTTGCTGTTGCCCAGCTTGGTCTTGGTCTGGCCTTCGAACTGCGGCTCGGGAATGCGGACGCTGATCACCGCGGTGATCCCTTCCCGCACGTCGTCGCCGGTGAAGTTGCTCTTCAGGTCCTTGACCAGCTTGTTGGCGGAGGCGTATGCATTGATGGTGCGGGTCAGCGCGGCCTTGAACCCCGAGAGGTGTGTGCCGCCCTCGATGGTGTTGATGCTGTTGGCAAAGGAGAAGATATTCTCGGTGTATGACGTGTTGTACTGCAGCGCGATCTCCAGCTCGATCCCTTCGCGCTCGCCGGTGAAGTAAACCGGTTTCTTGTGCAGCAGGGTCTTGTTGCGGCAGAGGTGCTGGACGAACTCGATGATCCCGCCCTTGTAGAGAAACTCCTTGTGCCGGTCGTTGCGTTCGTCGGTGATCGTGATGGAGAGGCCCTTGTTGAGAAAGGCCAGCTCGCGCAGGCGCTGGGAGAGCGTCTCGAAGGAATAGACCAGGTCTTCGAAAATGTCGGGGTCGGGCTTGAAGGTGACGGTGGTGCCGGTGCGCTTGGTCTTGCCGGTCTTGGTCAACGGTCCCTTGGGGACGCCCCGGGTGTAGCTCTGCTGGTAGACGTTGCCCTCGCGGCGGATCTCCAGGTCGAGGTTTTCCGAAAGGGCGTTGACCACCGAGATGCCCACCCCGTGCAGGCCGCCGGAGACTTTGTACGACCCCTTGTCGAACTTGCCGCCGGCGTGGAGCTTGGTCATCACCACCTCGGCCGCCGGCCTCTGCTCCTTCTCGTGCATGTCCACCGGGATGCCGCGGCCATTATCGATGACCGTGACACTGTTGTCGGTGTGGATGAAGACCTCAATGGTGTCGCAATAGCCGCTCAGCGATTCGTCAACGCTGTTGTCCACCACCTCGTAGACCAGGTGGTGCAGGCCGGGAGTGCCGGTGCTGCCGATATACATCGCCGGGCGCTTGCGCACCGCTTCCAGCCCTTCGAGGACTTTGATGCTCCCGGCATCGTAGGATTTTTTTGCCGCATTCTTGCTCATTCAGATCTCACCCGGGAATGTCCCGGCCGCCGAACGGCCGGAAAAAAGTGCGAGGGATCAGTCACCGCCATGGTCACTGACCCGCCCTTCCTGTACGCGAAAACGTTTCTGCCGGCTCCAGGGTTCTCCCATGTCCAGCTCTTCCGCCGACACGGCGATGAAGAGCTGGAAGCGGTCCCGGCAATAGTGCAGAAAACCTGTCCGGCCCCGCCGGTCCAGTTCGCTCTCGAAATCATCGAAGAGGAACACCGGATAGCCGCCCGATTCTTCGCGGTGTATCTCCGCCCGGCCGAGCTTGGCCGCCAGCAGGTAACCCCGCTGCTGCCCCGACGAACCGAACTGTCGCAGCAGCCGGCCGCCGTAGCGAAACTCGATTTCGTCCCGGTGCGGCCCCACCAGGGAGAGGCACCGTTCCTGTTCCCGCCGTGCAGAAGATTCCAGTTTCTGCTGGAGTCTGGCGCCCACCGATTCCAGGCTCTCACCGACGATGGAACTGTGGTCGCCGATGGCCGTTCGCATGGACATTTCCACCGGCGGACGGGCACCGGAAAAGAGTTCGGCATGGATCTCCCACAGAAACCCGCGCAGACGCGAGACATGGTTCGCCCGTTCCAGCAGGATCCGGGAACCGAGATCGATGATACGTTCGTTCCAAGCCTGTAATTCTATCAGAAATCCATCACTTTTTCCCGCCAAACCACGCGCGGAATCCGATAAAAAGCGGTTTTTTTGCCGGATCGCCCGACGATAGTCCACCAGGGTCTTCAAATAGGCCGATCTGACCCCGACGATACCCCGGTCGATGAACTTTCTCCGCTCCTCGGGACCGCCCCGAACGATGGACAAATGCTCGCCGGTGAAGGCCAGGGTGTCGAGGGAGCCGATGTAATCATAGAGGTCTTCGGTACTCTCACCGCGACCGAACTGTTTGCTGCCGTCTTCGTCGATACGGAAGAAAAACTCGTCAATCCGCCCGTTCCGCTCCAGACGTCCTTTGAGCGAACAGGCGGCGCACCCCTCGGTCACCAGCTGGGCGGTCCGGCTACGCCGGAACGACTTGGTGGTCCCCAGCAGGTAGATCGCCTCCATCAGGTTTGTCTTGCCCTGCCCGTTCTCACCCTGGATGATGTTCAGACCTGCGGAAAACCGGACTGTGGTATTTGCCAGGTTTCTGAAATTGAACAGCACCAGCGCTTCGAGCGTCATCGGCACCACAGCGGTTTCAGCACGGGCCGCAGCGCGGGGCCGCGTATCCACACGCGTGCTCCGGATTGGCCGGACAGGTTACTGGACGTCCTGGAAATGAGGACGGCGGCCTGGCGGATACGGACAGGTGAGGGTCGAGACACTCCGATCACAGACGCATCGGCATGATCACGTGACGGAAGACATAGTCGCCGTCGGTGGCCGGCCTGAAGAGCCCCTGGGTGGTGCCGTCCTTCAGGTCGATCCGGATTTCGTCATCCTCCACGCAGCTCAGGAATTCGAGAATATACTGGGCGTTGAAACCGATGCTCAGATCGTCGTCGGAGGGGAACTCCACTTCGATCAGGTCACGCCCCTCCCCGAGGTCGGGGTTGCTGGAACTGACCAGCAGTCCGTTCTTGCTGAAGCTCAGACGAACCGCCCGGGACCGCTCGTTGGACATCAGGGCCACCCGCTTGACCACCGCGCTGATCGCCTCGCGATCGAAAACGGTGGAGATGTTGTTCTCGCGGGGCATCACCCGTTCGTACTTGGGGAAGGTTCCCTCGACCTTGCGGGTGATCAGCGTCCGCTGTTCGATGCGGAAGAAAATATGGTTCCCTTCCTGTCCCACCAGCACCTCGGCGTCGTCCTCCACCTCGGCCACCATCTTGCGCAGTTCCACCAGGGACTTGCGCGGGATGAGGAACTCCACCGGATTCTCCAGGCCGTCAATCTTGAACGGTACCTCCACCATCGACAACCGGTGGCCGTCGGTGGCCACCAGGCGGATGAACTCGCCGTCGGCGACGAATTGCGCACCACTCACCGAATACCGGGCGTCATCATGGGTGATGGCAAAAACAATCTTGGGCAGGGACGATTTGAATATCCAGGCCGGGAGCGGGAAAGCGCCGCCCATGTCGCACTCGGGCTGCCGGGGAAAGTCGTCCACCGCCAGACCGACGATCTCGAAGTGCGATGATCCGGCGTTGATCTCCAGCCAGTTGTTCTCCATCTGCCGGCACTCGAGCTCGACCCCGGAGGGCAGGGCCCGGACGATCTCGAACAGCTTGCGGGACGATACCGTGAGCGCCCCCGGCTTCTTCACGCTGGTGAGCGGGCAGGTGGTGACCAGACTCACTTCCATGTCGGTGGAAACGATGGTCAGGCCGTCATCGCCGGCGGTGAGGTGGATGTTGGAGAGAATCGCCATGGCGTGTTTCTTCTCCACGATTCCCTGAACCAGCGAGAGCTCGAACTGCAGATCATCCTTTTTGACTGAAAACTCCATGAAACCACTCCTTGGCGACGGAGGACCTTTCGGTGATCCTGCAGCCTTCTTCTTCTTCGACTAAAGGATCAATTAATACCAAAATCTCTATAGTAGCTTTCGTAGCAGCTGTTGATATTGTGCAAAATATCAAAAGAACGATAATTTTTCAATTATTTGGCAACCTGTTCGACCCTGTTGAATACCCGGTGAGAGGTCGCGGAAAAAGAAGGGAAAACCCGGATGGCCCTTCCGGGTTCCCGTTTTCCACAGGATTTCTCAAGGGCCGGTGTCGAAAAAACGAGCAAGTTCAGTTGAGTGCGTTAATAAAGCTGTTGACCTGTTTGTTGAAATCGGGGTCTTCCTTGCGCATTTTCTCGATCTTCTTTATCGAGTGCATCACCGTGGAGTGGTGCTTGCCGCCAAAGTTCCGTCCGATTTCCGGGAACGATGAGTTGGTCAACTGCTTGCTGAGATACATGGCAATCTGCCGCGGAAAAGAGACGCAGCGAGAGTTGTTCTTTGTCTTCAACACCGCCGGCTTGAGGTTGTAGAACTCGGCCACCATCTCCTGGATCACTTCGATGGAGATGACCTTGCTGTTTTCACGGAAGAGGTTTTTCAACGTCTCCTGGGCCAGGTCGAGAGTGATCCTGCTGCCGGTGAGCGAGGCGAAGGCGATGACCCGGATCAGCGACCCTTCCAGCTCGCGGATGTTCGAGCGGATCTTGCTGGCGATGAAGAGGGCCACATCCATGGGCAGGTCGATGCCCTCGAGCTCGGCTTTCTTGCGCAGGATGGCCACCTTGGTTTCCAGGTCGGGTGGCTGGATGTCGGCGATCAGGCCCCACTCGAACCGTGAGCGGAGCCGCTCTTCCAGTTTGGGAATCTCCTTGGGCGCCGAGTCACTGGTCATCACGATCTGCTTCTGCGAATTGTAGAGGTCGTTGAACGTGTGGAAGAACTCCACCTGGGTCATCTCCTTGCCGCCCAGGAACTGGATGTCATCGATCAGCAGCACGTCGATGGTGCGGTATTTGCGTTGAAAGTCGCCGGTCTTTTTGAACCGGATGGCGTTGATCATCTCGTTCATGAATTTCTCGGACGAGATGTAGATCAGCCGGTGGTCAGGGAATTTGGCCAGGATGGTGTTGCCGATGGAATGGATCAGGTGTGTCTTTCCCAAGCCCACCCCGCCGTAAATAAAGAGCGGGTTGTAGCAGCGCGATGGGGTCTCGGCCACCGCCCGGCAGGCGGCATTGGCGAACTGGTTGCTGGGGCCCACCACAAAACTGTCAAAGGTGTAACGCGGGTTGATCGAACCGGAAAGCCGGGTGGCGGCGGTGAAATATTCGGAGTTGCCCCGGTCGATGCTCTGTTCGGCGGACTTCTCGGTGTCGCGGTTGGTGACCTCGAAGAGGATTTTCAGGTGACCGAGGTTCATCTCCTCCAGGGCCTCGTCGAGGCTGCGGCGGTATTGTGAAGAGATGATATCGCGCCAGAAATTGTTCGGGACCCTCAGCGTCAGGGTCTGGTCATCGCCGGGAATGGCCTCGATTTTCCGGAACCACATGTCGAGACTATGCCGGTTGACCCTCTTTTCGAGGGCCTGGAGAATATTTTCCCAGAGGTTCATGGTGGGGGTCCGGCCTTTTTTCGACGGTTGCAGAGCCCCTCCGGTGGGGACCCCCGGGCCGTCTCGGTTCACGTTCGGTTGAATGCTACTTGAATTCTTTTTCCACAAGTCGTCAACAACTGTTTATAACCTGTGGAAAAAAGTCACAAATTCTTTTTAATGAGACAATTGTCCTTATAATTTTTGCTTCGGTGAGTAGGGTTGAATTTGTAACTTTTGTGCCTGTAAAACTGCTGCATTCTAACACAGGGCAAGCATTTTTTCAATTTAATAACCCCCTCCTCGGGCTCTGCGCCGCACTCCCGCAAACGAAAATAACACGAAAAATGACTTGAAAAGACCTGGCCGGTTTTCTTGACAAGATATGGTGCCGTACCTACAATACCAAGTTCTATTTTTGATTCAGTAGAAAGGCGAAAAAAATGAAGCGGACTTTTCAACCAAACAACCGGAAGCGGCAAAAGACCCACGGGTTCCTGGTGCGGATGCGGACCAAGGGCGGGCGCACGATCATCAACCGTCGCCGGGCCAAAAAGCGCAAACGGCTGGCCGTTTAGGGCGCCCGCGGCCCCGGCCATCCCGTATCGCGCCGGTCCATTGCGGACGGCGGTCGTGCGGACCTTCACACCCCGGACAGGAACCCCTTGAGCGAAAGAGGCATCCAGTCATTCCGGCCGGAAGACCGGATCAGAAGGGGCAGCCGCTACAAGCAGATCTACGGGGAGAAGAACGCGCTCTTTTCCCGCACCATGGTGATCTATCATGCTGTTGCGGAGGGGGACCGTTCCCGGATCGGCCTGACCGTTTCCAGGAAAATCGGCAATGCCGTGGTGCGCAACCGGGTCAAGCGGCGGCTGCGCGAGGTGTTCAGAAAGAACCGCCTCGCGCTGGCCCGCCCCCTGGACCTGGTGGTCAACGCCAAGAAGAGTATTCGGGATGCGGACTTCAGAACTCTGGAGGATGAATTTCGTATCGTCATCAAGCGGCTGAACAGATATTACGGAAAGCAAGGGCAGGAGAAGCCGGACGATGATCCGGCTCGCAACACCCGGAACCAGTGCAGCGAAACACGAGATTCAGGCTGATCCATCTCCCGAGGATCTGCATCTGCGCCATTCTCAGGCTGTACAAGCTGACGATTTCGCCCCTTCTTCCCCCAAGTTGCCGCTTTCATCCGACCTGCTCGGAGTATGCCCGGGCAGTAATTGAACGGAAGGGTGTGCTGGCCGGCGGCCTCCTGGCCTTGAAGCGGCTGCTCAAGTGCCACCCCTTCCATCCCGGGGGCTTTGATCCCCCGCCCGCGTGAAGGTTGCTACGGTACTCATCCTATGGAAAAACGAACGATCGTCGTCATCGTCCTCTCGATCCTGGTCATCCTTCTCTGGAACCATTTTGTCGTAGCTCCGAAGCAGGAACAGCTGAACCAGCAGGCGGTGGCGGAACAGGCACTCCTGGAGGCGGCCGCCGCCGAGCGGGAAGCCGCAATGCCTCCGGCCCAGGCGGAACCGGCCGAAACCACGGCGGACCCCCTGGCCACGCCGCCCGAGACCGAGACGGCGCCGGAGCTGGAGTCATGGCCGGCGGTGAGCGCCACGGCCGAAGAGGCGGTGGTGATCGAGGACAGCCTCTACCGGGTGGAGCTGACCAACACCGGCGGCCGGGTCAAGAGTTGGATCCTCAAGGCGTTCAACGGCGGCAACGGAGACCCCCTGGAGCTGGTGGCGGCCAGCGCCCACACTCTGGGCCGCCTGCCCCTGGAGATCTCATACGGCGGGCCGGAAACCACCGCCCGCATCAACTCGGCCCTCTGGCAGGTGGAGCGGTCCGCCCCGGTTGACCGGGAGCTCACCGACACCTTTGCCGGCGAGGTGGCCCACACGCTGCGGCTGGTCTACGCCGACGGCCGCGGCCTCGAGGTGGCCAAGGAGTTCGTCTTTTACCGCGACAACTACCACGTGGGGTTCAGCTGCCAGGTCAAGGACCGGGGCGTCCCGCAGGAATACGAGATCCTGCTCGGCCCCGGGATGGGCAACCCCTCGAAGGAAGAGTCAAAGAACCGCTACTTCTTTTTCGGCCGCGTTCTGATGGAGACGTCCCCCCCGGGCGGCTCGGCAAAGATCGAGCGGGTGGCCGACAGCGATGTGGCCAAGAGCGGCGACGAATCGGGATACCTGCTCGGCTTCATTCGCAAGCGCCTGCCCTACATCCGGCAGGGTGACGCGCTGCTCATCGACACCCGGGTGCGCTGGATCGGCATCGAAGACAACTACTTCATCTTTTCCATGGTGCCCCAGGCCGAGCCGGGCCCGGCCCGCATCCACCGCTTCGCCGTGGACGCGCCGGAGGCGGAGGCCGAGGAGAAGAAGGCCACCCGGCCCGAAATCTTCCTCGCCGTCTCCACCACCGTCAGCGCCGAGAACCCGCGCTTCGACCTCTACGTCGGACCCAAGGAGGAGGACGCCCTCCGCGCCGGCGGGTTGAACCCGAACGAAGTCATCGATTTCGGCTTCTTCGGTTTCATCGGCCGGCCGCTGCTCTGGATGCTCAATGCCATCTACGGCGTGCTGGGCAACTACGGCTTTTCCATCATGGTCCTGACCATCATGATCAAGATCCTCTTCCTGCCCCTGACCCACAAGCAGCTCACTTCAATGAAGAAGATGCAGGGTGTGCAGCCGAAGATGAAGCAGATCCAGGCCAAGTATAAAAAAGACAAGAGCGACATGAAGGGCAAGCAGAAGATGAACGAAGAGGTGATGGCCCTCTACAAGAAAGAGGGGGTCAACCCGCTGGGCGGCTGCTTCCCGCTCCTCTTGCAGCTACCGGTGCTCTACGCCTTTTACAGCTTCCTGCCGGTGGCCATCGAGCTGCGCCAGGCCCCGTTCATCTTCTGGGTCCAGGACCTCTCGCTCAAGGACCCCTTCTACGTGACCCCCATCATCATGGGGGCCACCATGTTCCTCCAGCAAAAACTGACTCCGATGGCATCCGTCGATCCCACCCAGAGACGGATGTTTACAATGATGCCCCTGATCTTCACCGTCTTCTTCATCAATCTTCCCAGCGGCCTGGTGCTATACTGGCTGGTGAACAATGTGCTGTCCATCTTCCAGCAGATTTTCATCAACAAGCAGAAAGACAAGCCGGTTCCGGCCCTTGCCGGGGATAAGGGGAAGTCAGTGAAGGCGGGGGCGATAAAGCCGAGGAAGAAAAAATGACCGACCAGCACGAGTTTGCCGGAAAGACCATCGAGGAGGCGCTTGAGTTGGCCGCCGAGGAACTTGCGGCCAAAGAGGAGAGCATCGAGTACAAGCTGCTCGAGACTCCCAAGCGCTTCTTCTTCATGGGCGGCTCCAAGGAGTACCGCATCCGGGTGCTCAAGTACACCCCGGCCGCCGGCGGACAGCCGGCGGTGAAAACACCGCCGCCGCCACGGCCCGCTGCGCCGGCTCCGGCCGCACAGCAGGCGAGACCGGCCCGGCCGGCCCGGCCGGCCAGGGACGTGCCCAAGGCACCGGCCCGGGCCCCCGCTCCGGAAAGACGTCCGGAACCGCCCGGCCGTCGGGAAGAGCCCGGCCGCCGGGAAGAGCCCGGCCGCCGGGAAGAGCCCGGCCGCCGGGAAGAGCCCGGCCGTCGGGAAGAGCCCGTCCGCCGGGAAGAGCCCGTCCGCCGGCAAGAGCCCGGCCGTCGGGAAGAGCCCGTCCGACGGCAAGAGCCCGCCCGCCGGGAAGAGCCCATCCGCCGGCAAGAGGCGAGCGCGGACAGTGGCGATGATGAACTTGATCGGATCATGGACCTGGTGGACGATTTCATCGACAGCTGGGGCATGAACCTGGAGATGGAGGTGGACGCCTCTGACGAGCGGCTGGAGATCAACTTCTTCGGCGAGGACGAGGACTACCTGCTGGAGAAGAAGGGTGCCGCCCTGCTTTCGCTGCAGCTGATCCTGGGCAAGATGCTCTACAAGCGCGGACTGATCCGCCGCAAGCTCCAGGTGGACTGCCAGGGATACCGGCAACGCCGGGAGAACGAGCTGATGGAGATCGCCAACCGCACGGCGGATCGGGTGAAGAAGAATGGCGAGGACGCCTTCCTCAACCCGATGAATCCCTACGAGCGGCGCATCGTTCACCTGGCCCTGGTGGATGACCAGCAGGTGACCACCAATAGCCTGGGCGAAGGATACATGAAGAAGATCCGGGTGACGCGGATCTGAAGCGAGGCGCATGCGCGCTTCCGCAGGGCAGCCGGCCACGCAACGGGCCGGCTGTTTTGTGTACGG